>DUPF01000157.1 GCA_012838445.1 Intrasporangiaceae bacterium
CCTCGTGCGCGGTGCCGAGGACGGCGGCGCGGTCGTGCTGTGCGGTGCCCCTCAGCACGGTGCGGTCCCCGCCGTCGAGGCGCTCTCCCGGTGGGATCCGCGCTGGCTCGCCGAGCGTGAGCTCACCGACCGCCGAGCCCTGGCCCTGCCGCCGACGACCGTCATGGCACTCGTCACCGGAGACCGGCGCGCCGTCTCCGCCGTGGCGGGGGGTGAGCTGCCGGACGAGGTCGTGACCCTCGGACCGGTCATCGCCCCGGACGACACCGCCCGGCTCGTGCTGCGGGCGCCGCTCACGGCCGGGCAGGCGCTGGCCGACCATCTGCTCGCCGTGCGCCGGACCGCCACCGCCAAGAAGGTCGAGGACATCGTCTCGATCCGGATGCGGGTGCCCGACCCGACCGTGTGAACCATCCGTCGCCCCGCTCGGCGTTTCGTTGAGGGATGGTTGTGGGCCCGCTTTTGGGGCGGAAGCGGGACCAGAACCATCTGTCGACGAGTCAACTGGGCGGGTGGGACGCGTGGAACGCCAGGGCGGGATGGGGCGGGGCGGACGAGGCCCGGGACGGGACGCATACAATCCTGGGGATGTCCGTCCAGCAGATCCGCCTCTTCGGCGACCCCATCCTGCGCACCCGCGCCAGTGAGGTCGTCGACTTCGACAAGGAACTGCGCACCCTCGTCACGGACCTGACCGACACCATGCTCGACGCCCCCGGTGCCGGCCTGGCCGCCCCGCAGATCGGGGTGGGGCTGCGGGTGTTCACGTGGTGCGTGGACGGGGAGGTCGGCCACCTCGTCAACCCGGTCCTCGACCTCACCGAGGAGGAACAGGACGGGGAGGAGGGGTGCCTGTCGTTCCCCGGGATGCGGTACGACGTGCGCCGGGCCCACGGTGTCGTCGCCACCGGACAGGACATGTACGGCGAACCGCTCACCGTCTCCGGCTCGCTCATGCTCGCCCGGGCCATCCAGCACGAGACCGACCACCTCGACGGCATCCTCTTCATCGACCGACTCGACCCGGAGCAGCGGCGTGAGGCGATGCGGGTCATCCGGGAGGCGACCTGGAGCGGCGAGCCGGTCCCCACCGTCAAGATCAGCCCGCACGCCACCTTCGGGCGGGCCCGGTGAGGAGGCCCAGCTGATGCGCGTCGTCTTCGCCGGAACCCCGCACGTGGCGCTGCCGTCGCTGCACGCGATCGCCGACTCCGCACACGAACTCGTCGGCGTCGTCACCCGTCCCGATGCCCGGGCCGGCCGGGGCCGGACCCTGCAGCCGTCACCGGTCAAGGCGGCCGCCCTCGACCTGGGCGTCCCGGTGCTCACCCCCACCCATCCCCGCGAGCCCGACTTCCAGGACGCGCTGCGCGCGCTCGCACCCGATGTCTGTGCGGTCGTCGCCTACGGTGCGCTGCTGCCGGACTCCGCGCTGCAGATCCCGCCGCACGGCTGGATCAACCTGCACTTCTCCGTCCTGCCGGCATGGCGGGGCGCCGCCCCGGTCCAGCACGCCATCCTCGCCGGTGACGAGGTGACCGGCGCCTCGACGTTCCGCATCGAGACCGGCCTGGACACCGGCCCGGTCTACGGGACGATGACCGAGCGGATCCTGCCCACCGACACCTCCGGACACCTCCTCGACCGCCTCGCCGTGGCCGGTGCGCCGCTCCTGGTCGCCACCCTCGACGCGATCGCGGACGGCTCGGTGGTCCCCGTGCCCCAGCCGGCCGACGGGGTCACCCACGCCCCGAAGATCGGGACCGAGGACGCCCGGGTCCGTTGGGGCGACCCGGATTTCGCCATCGACCGACGGATCCGGGCCTGCACCCCGGCACCCGGCGCCTGGACGACTCACCGGGCCACCCGGCTGCGCCTCGGTCCGATCGACCTCGCCCCGGCGCAGTCCGACCCCCCGATGCCGCCGCTGGCCCCAGGGGAGTTGTCGGTGACCAAGCGCGAGGTGTTCGTCGGCACCGGCACCGGCCCGGTCCGGCTCGGCACCGTCCAACCCGTCGGGAAGCGCGAGATGCCCGCCGCCGACTGGGCCCGCGGCGTGCGCATCGACCCCGGCGAGATCCTCGAATGAGCACCGGGCACCGCGCCGGGAGCGGTCGGGGCGAGCCCAACCGAGGGTCACGACCCGGGCGGGGACGACGGTCCGCCCAGCGGCCCCGGGACCGAGGCCGGACCGGGGATCCGGCCCGGCGCACCGCATACGGCGTGCTGCGCGCGGTGGCCGGGGGCGCATACACGAACCTGGAGCTGTCCCAGGCCCTGCGGCGGGCCCGGCTGAGCGGACGCGACGCCGCCTTCGTCACCGAACTGGTCAGCGGCACCACCCGCTGGCGGGGTCGCTACGACGCGATCATCGCCGCAGCCGCGGACCGGCCGGTGGAGCGCATCGACCCACCCGTGCTCGACACCCTGCGGCTCGGGGCCCACCAACTGCTCGGGATGCGGGTGCCCGAACATGCCGCCGTCGGTGAGACCGTCGCCCTGGCGCGGGCGGTCAACGGGATCGGGGCCTCCAAACTCGTCAATGCCGTGCTGCGCCGGGTCAGTGAACGGTCCCTGCAGGACTGGCTCGACGCGACCGTGCCCACCGAGCCCGAGGCGGCCCGACTCGCCGCCCTGCACTCCCACCCGGAGTGGATCGTCAAGGCGCTGCGGGCCGCCCTGCTCGGTCACGGGGCCGCCGACGCGGACACGATCGACGCCGAACTGAGCGCGCTGCTCGAGGCCGACAATGCCGCCCCCGTGGTGCATCTGGTCGCCCGCCCCGGACTGGGTGCCGACGAGGAGTTGCGCGCCGCCGGGGCGCAGGAGTATGCGCTGGCCCGGACCGCATGGATCCTCCCGTCCGGCGACCCCGGCGCGATCCCCGCGGTCCGGGACGGTCGCGCCGCCGTCCAGGACGCCGGATCCCAACTCGTCGCTCTGGCGCTGGCCGCCGTGCCGCTCCTCGGTCCGGCCGCGGCTGCCGAGCAGCGGTGGCTCGACCTGTGCGCCGGCCCCGGCGGCAAGGCCGGGCTGCTCGCCGCCGCGGCATTGCAGGCCGGTGCCGACATCGTCGCCAACGAGGTCAGCCCGCACCGGGTCGACCTCGTCACTGCCACCCTCGGTCCGCTCATCGCCTCCGCCGCGGACCTCGGGCGGACCGTCGAGGTCCGGGAGGGGGACGGCCGTGAGGTCGGCGCGAACGAACCGGGCCGCTACACCAGGGTCCTCGTCGACGCCCCCTGCACCGGGCTCGGAGCGCTGCGGCGCCGACCGGAGGCCCGGTGGCGGCGCCGACCCGCGGACCTGGCCACCCTCGGTCCGCTGCAACGGGACCTGCTCGACGCGGCCCTGGACGCGACCGTGCCCGGGGGCGTGGTCGCATACGCGACCTGCAGCCCGCATCTGGCCGAGACGCTCTTCGTCGTCGAGGACGTGCTCAAGCGTCGCACCGACGCCGAGGTCGTCGACGCGCGCGAGATGCTCGTGGACCGGGCCGGAGAGCGGATCGGCGGTGTCGGCGACGGGCCGATGGCCCAGTTGTGGCCGCACCGGCACGGCACCGACGGCATGTTCCTGGCCCTCGTGCGCCGCCAGGATCGTGTGTCATCATCGTCCTGAACGATCCAGAGGTGGGTCGTGCGCGCGAGGTCGGCGGCGAGGTGAGACAGATGATCGGGGCGGATCCGGATCGGGGGAGCGTGCCGGACGCGCTGCTGCGCCTGCCCGATGATCTGCCGACGCCCACCGATGACGGCGCAGCCGACCACCTCGTCGGCCGGGCGATGCCGATCGTCCGGTTGCGCGGCACGGACGGTTCGGTCCTCTATCTGAGCGACCTGCCGATGGGCCGCAGCATCCTGTTCGTCTATCCGATGACGGCCCAACCGACCCGACCGCTGCCGGAGGGGTGGAACGACATCCCCGGCGCCCGCGGTTGCACCCCGCAGTTGCGGTCGGTCCAGGACGCCCACGACGACCTGCGGGCGGCCGGCGCAGTTGCCGTCTACGGACTGTCCACCCAGGACAGTGCCTTTCAGAGCGAAGCGGTCCGACGACTCGGGCTGACCTACCCGCTGCTGGCCGACCCGACCCAGCAGGTAGGGCGGGCCCTGGGCCTGCCGACCTTCACCGCCGGTGCCGCGACGTTCTACAAGCGGCTGACCGTCGTTGTCCAGGACGGCGTCATCGAGCATGTGTTCTACCCGGTGTTCCCACCGGACCGGCATGTGCAGGACGTCGTCGCGTGGTTGGGTTCGCGCCGCTGGTGATGGTGTCCGGCGTCGTCGACGAGGTCAGGGCGGCACGCGTCCGGTCGGGGAACGGCACGGCATAGGCTGGCCGGGTGCAGATCTCACCCTCGATCCTCTCGGCCGACTTCGCTAACCTCGAGGCCGAACTGGCGGCGATCAGCAACGCCGACTGGGCCCACGTCGATGTCATGGACAACCACTTCGTCCCCAACCTCACCCTCGGACTGCCGGTCGTCGAGGCGTTGCTGAAGGTCAGCCCGATCCCGATCGACTGCCATCTGATGATCGAGGACCCGGACCGCTGGGCCCCGCCCTACGCCGAGGCCGGCGCGAAGTCAGTGACGTTCCACATCGAGGCCGCCCGCGACCCGGTGCAGTTGGCCCGCGACATCCGTGCCGCCGGCGCCCGGGCCGCGTTTGCGGTCAAACCGGGCACCCCGTTCACGCCCTACGAGGATCTGCTGGCGGAGGTGGACATGGTCCTCGTCATGACGGTCGAGCCCGGCTTCGGCGGCCAGTCGTTCATGGCCGACCAGATGCCGAAGGTGCGCCAGGTCCGCGAGGCGGTGCGCCGCCACGGTGGCGAGATCTGGATCCAGGTCGACGGAGGTGTCTCGGCGAGCACGATCGAGCAGTGCGCCGAGGCCGGGGCGGATGTCTTCGTCGCCGGGTCGGCGGTCTACGGTGCCGAGTCCGCCGCCGATGCGGTCGAGGAGTTGCGGGCCCTGGTGGCGCGGCACGGATGAGCGTCGAACCGGCGCCGGTGGAGTCCCTCATCGGTGAGTCGTATGCGTTGGGTCGGGTCTTCTGCGGCCGCACCGGACCCGGGGACGAGTTCGTCGACGTCGACCTTGAGGAGTGCCGCTTCGAGGACGCTGTCATGGAGCGCTCGGTGTGGCGCCGGTGCGCATTCGATGGGTGTGTCTTCGACCGGGTCAATCTGTCGATGGCGACGTTCGTCGATGTCCGGTTCGCCGACTGCACCATCCGGGAGTCCAAGGCCCAGGCGGTGAACTGGACGAGGGCGCGGGCTGGGGGGTTGGCGCAACAGGCCATCACCTTCGAACGATGCCGCCTCGACTATGGGACTTTCATCGGGCTCGACCTGCGCGGGATGCGCTTCGTCGGCTGCTCTCTCGTCGACGCCGACTTCACCGAATCCGACTGTCGCGGCGTTGAGTTCATCGACTGTGATCTGAGTGGGGCACGGTTCCATGGGGCGGATCTGCGCGGTGCCGGTTGCTTCGATGTACGCGGCCTGGCCTTGGACGTCCGGGAGGCCCGCACGCTCGGGCTGCGCGTGGACGCGGGGGCTGCCCTCGAGATCGTTCATGCTCTTGGCATCGAGATCGTCGAGACCCCACCGACGGAGTGATCGAGCGCGGTGGGGATCCCTGGCGCTCGGGGATGGGAAACGCGGTGTCGAGCGCACGATGGGTATCCCTGGGGTTGGGGTGTGCTTGCTCGGGGATGGGAAACGCGGTGTCGGGCGCGCGGTAGCGATCCCTGGACGGCGCGAGCACCCGAGGAGCGCTCAGCCGACCTCGTGGATCGTGGTCGTGAAGCCGGCGTCCGGGCGGGAGCCACCGATCGGTTCGGCCGAGACGACGATGCCGGTCTCGACGTCGAGTCCGATGAGCCACTCGTCCGGATAGTCGACGTCGGGATGCACCTGGATGAAGGTCGGGCCGCCGTCCGCGGCCTCGGCACTCTCCGAGACCTCGCCCCAGAGCAGTGGGCAGCAGCCGCACCGGGGCTCGTATCCGTCAGCTCGGGCGGCTATCTCCGCCCACCAGGTCCGCCGACCGTACCGGGTCGTCTCGGCGAGCGAGGAGATCGTCGTGCCCTCGGACAGTTCGCGCGGATCGAGCATCGCCACCCACGTGTAGGTCTGCCACATCGGGTCGTCGTAGCCGCTCCACCGGTCATCCGGGCGGCTGACCACCAGACCATGCTCGTCCAGCACCGCAGGGGACCCGCCCTGCGGGACGAGATGACCGGGATCGGCGACCAACTGCCCGGAAGCGTCGTCGCCGAGCAGCCACGGCGCTCCCGGCTGCTCGCGAACCGTCCGCTCGGTCCCGTCCTGGTCCCGCGTCCGCAGGTGACCGGGTCGGGTCAGCCACGCCTCGACCTCCTCGAAGGTGTCCCAGGCGGGGTGCCAGGTGAAGTGCAACCGTCGGAATCGCCACGGCGAGGACTGTGCCAGGCGTCGGAAGGTCGTCTCGGTGAGCGGGATCACCCGACCATGGTGGCAGGTCCGGCCTCTCGGTGCGGCATACTTTCGTTCATACGTGCTCCGGGGTCGGTGTAATTCCGAACCGGTGGTGACAGTCCACGACCCGCTGACAGCCAGTGAGCGGTTGACCTGGTGAAACTCCAGGACCGACGGTGAAAGTCCGGATGGTAGGCAGCACGGACGACCGCAGGTCGATGGCAGCGCACCCACCCCCGGGGGCGCCGACATCGGGCCGGTGGTGCGCACGTCCCCCGGAGTTCGTCCGATCAAGACAGCAACTCCGTGAGAAGGACGAACACCATATGATCCAGACGATCACCACGCTCGCGATGGCTGATGCCACCGGCGAGAACATCTTCCAACGGCTCATCAACGCCGCCATCCCCATCGGCCAGTACCAGATCCACTGGCTCGAACTCATCGGCGTCCTCATCGGCCTGGCCTCGGCCTATCTCGGCATGAAGCGCTGGGTGTGGGCCTGGCCGGTCGGCATCAGCGCGAACATCATGCTCTTCTTCGTCTACATCGGGGCGGTCCTCGGTGCCGGCGAACGGATCCCGCTGTTCGGTCAGGCGGGGCGCCAGATCTTCTTCATCATCACGAGCATCTACGGCTGGTGGCGCTGGAACGAGCACCGCAAGGCCCGGGCCGCCGCGACCAACGCCCCGGCGATCGTGCCCCGGTGGGCGACGACCCGGGAGCGGATCGCGGTCCTGGCCGTCTGGGCCGGGGGGACAGTCGCCGCGCACCAGACCTTCGTGTGGCTGTGGAACCTCTCACCGAACCCGTACTGGCAGCCGCAGTGGTGGTTCTACTGGGCCGACGCGTGGATCTTCATCGGCTCCATGCTCGCGACGTACATGATGGCTCGCGGCTGGAACGAGTTCTGGCTCGCCTGGATCGGGGTCGATCTGGTCGGGGTGCCGCTCGGGTTCGCGACCGGCTACGTCCCGACCGCGGTGCTCTACACGTTCTACGGACTCTTCGTCATCTACGGCCTGACCCGGTGGGCGAAGGCGACCCGGGAGGAACGCGTGGTCACCGAGCCCGAACAGGTCGGTGCCGGGTATCCCGACGGGTCCTGACCGCGACGCAGCGCGCCGTCGACGACCCCGTCGACGGCACGCTGCGTAGGATTCGATCATGTTCGCCGTCTACGTCGCCGCAGCCGACCCCGAGGACCCGCTGTCCGCCCTGGAGATGGGGGAGCGGCCCGAACCGGAGGTGCCCGAGGGATGGGCCCGGGTGCGGGTCAAGGCGGTCTCGCTGAACCACCACGACCTGTGGTCGCTCAAGGGACAGGGGCTGCCGCC
This sequence comes from Intrasporangiaceae bacterium, assembly GCA_012838445.1. Lineage (GTDB taxonomy): Bacteria > Actinomycetota > Actinomycetes > Actinomycetales > Dermatophilaceae > F2B08. The sequence goes on from DUPF01000157.1 coordinate 7,806, forward strand.
GGAGCGGATGCCGATGATCCTCGGCACCGATGCGGCCGGGATCGACGACGACGGCCGCGAGGTCGTCGTGCACGGCGTCATCGCCACGCCGGGCTGGATCGGGGACGAGTCCTTCGATCCGCGCCGCACGCTCCTCTCGGAGCTGCATCAGGGCACGATGGCCGAGTATGTGGTGGTCCCGCGCCAGAACCTCCTCCCCAAACCCGCCGAGCTGACGTTCGAGGAGGCGGCGTGCCTGCCCACGGCGTGGCTGACCGCCTACCGGATGCTCACCCGGGACTCCGGGCTGCAGCCGGGTGACACGGTCCTGATCCAGGGTGCCTCCGGTGGGGTGGCCACCGCGTGCATCGCGATCGGGCGCCAGATGGGGTTGCGGGTCTGGGTCACCGGTCGCACCGAGGACAAGCGGGCCGCGGCCCTCGACCTCGGTGCGCACGGCGCGTTCGAGACCGGTGCCCGCCTCCCGGGCAAGGCCGACGCCGTCATCGACACCGTCGGAGAGGCGACGTGGGGTCACTCGCTGCGCTCGGTCCGTCCCGGCGGCAGCATCGTCACCTGCGGGGCGACGTCAGGACCGAACCCACCGGCCGACATCAACCGGTTGTTCTTCTTCCAGATCCGCATCATCGGCTCGATGATGGGCAACCGTCAGGAACTGGAGAAGGTCCTGCAGTTGTGCGCCACGACCGGGCTGCGCCCGCACATCTCGGCGACGATGTCGTTGGCAGAGTGCCGCCCCGGGTTCGAGGCGATGGCCGCGGGCAACACCAACGGCAAGATCGTTTTCACGATCTAGGCGTCGGGCAGCACGAGCTCCTCGTCGCCGAGGCTGTCGAAGTAGGCGGCGACGACGTCCGGGTCGACGTCCTCGAGGCGGGCCGGCTGCCACTGCGGGTTGCGGTCCTTGTCGATGATCTGGGCGCGGATGCCCTCGACGAAGTCGCCGGTGCGCAGCGCGTGGATGCTCACCCGCAGCTCCTGACGCAGCGCTTCGGCCAGGTCGGGGAGCTCGCGGACCCGGCGGATCGCGGCGAGGGTGACCTCGACGGAGACCGGCGAGTTGGCGCGGATCGTGGCCGCCGTCTTGGTCGCGAGGTCGGAGCCGTCGGCCTCCATGGCGGCGACGATCTGGGCCGCGGTGTCGTGCGCATAGCAGTCGGCGAGCGCCTCGAGATCCTCGAAGGTGCCCGGCTCGGGCTGCTCGGCGAACTCCTGCACGGCCGCGTCGGGGTGGGTGCCATCAGCGACGGCGGCCAGGAAGTCCTCGACCCGGTCGTGCGGGATGTATGCGTCCGCGAACCCGGTGTGGATCGCGTCGGCTGCGCCCATCTGGGCTCCGGTCAGGCCGGCGTGCAGACCGCTGACGCCGGGGGAGCGGGACAGGACGTAGGTGCCGCCGACGTCGGGGACGAAGCCGATCCCGACCTCGGGCATCGCGATGCGGGAGCGGTCTGTGGCGATGCGGTGGCTGCCGTGCACGGAGACCCCGACACCACCGCCCATGACGAGACCGTCCATGATCGCGATGTACGGCTTGGGATAGCGGGAGATCTTCAGGTTGAGGCGGTACTCGTCGGCCCAGAACTGCTCCGAGGCGCCGCCCTGTTCCTGGGCATCCTCGTAGATCGAGCGGATGTCGCCGCCGGCACACAGGCCGCGCTCCCCGGCGCCGGTGACGACGACGGCCGCGACCGAGTCGTCGGTGGCCCACTCGTCGAGTTGGGTGTCGATCATCCCGACCATGTCGTGGGTCAGCGCGTTGATCGCCCGCGGCCGGTTGAGCAGGATCCGGCCCAGCGCCCCCTGCTGACTGAACAGGACCTCAGGTTCCGACACGTCACTGACCTCCCAGGATGGATCGCGCGATGACGACGCGCATGATTTCGTTGGTGCCTTCGAGGATCTGGTGCACCCGCAGGTCGCGGACGATCTTCTCCACGCCGTACTCGGAGAGGTAGCCGTAGCCGCCGTGCAGCTGCAACGCCTCGTTGGCGATCTTGAACCCGTTGTCGGTGGCGACCTGCTTGGCCATCGCGCACAGCATCGTCGCATCCGGGCTGCGGGCATCGAGGGCCCCGGCGGCGCGCAGCAGGAAGGTCCAGGCGACCTCGAGGTCAGTCTTCATGTCGGCCATCCGGAACCGCAGCGCCTGATGCCCGGACAGGGGCGTGCCGAAGGTCTCCCGCTCGGTGGCGTAGCGCACCGTCTGCTCGAGCGCCTTGCGCGCCCCGCCGAGGGAGGCGGCGGCGATGTTGATCCGGCCGCCGTCGAGGGCGCTCATCGCGATCCGGAACCCCTTGCCCTCCTCGCCGAGCAGCGCGTCGGCGGGCAGTTGGGCGTCCTCGAAGATCACCTGGCGGGTCGGCTGGGCGTTCCAGCCCATCTTCTTCTCGTCGGGTCCGAAGGACAGGCCCGGGGTGTCCTTCTCGACGATGAACGCCGAGATGCCCCGGGGACCGGGGTCGCCGGTGCGGGCGAGGACGACATACACCTGCGAGGTCCCGGCACCGGAGATGAACTGCTTGACGCCGTTGAGCACCCAGCCGTCGTCGGTGCGGCGGGCCGAGGTTCGCAACGCAGCGGCGTCCGAGCCGGCACCGGGCTCGGTCAGGCAGTAGCTCGCGAGGTGCTCCATCGTGCACAGCGACGGCAGATAGCGCTGGCGCTGCTCCTCGGTGCCGTAGCGGTCGATCATCGACGCCGCCATGTTGTGGATCGAGATGTAGCTCGCGATCGTCGGGCAGCCGGTCGCGAGCGCCTCGAAGACGACGACCGCGTCCTGCCGGGTCAGCTCCGAGCCACCGACGTCGGAGTTGATGTAGATCCCGCCCAGGCCCATCTCCGCGGCCTGGCGGAGCACGTCGACGGGGAAGTGGGAGGTGGCGTCCCATTCGTCGGCGTGCGGGGCGAGTTGTTCGTCGGCGAAGTCCTGGGTCGCCTCTTGGAGGGCTAACTGGTCTGAGGTCAGCATGAGTTGGCCTTTCGTGTCGTCACCGGGTGACCTGACCCGAGGCTACTACCAGCCCTGGCCCCGGTACTCGGCCACGGCCCATCTAGTAGATTCGATGACAAGACCCACGCCGCGGCCGCGTCCGCGTGGCCACGTCCGTCTGTCGTCCCGAGCACACCGCCGACCCGGCGCAGCATCAAAGGAGCAGCACATGCGCATCGCATTCATCGGTCTGGGCAACATGGGAGGTCCCATGGCCGGCAATCTCGTCAAGGCCGGACATGAGGTCGCGGGGGTGGATCCGAACGAATCGTCCCACGCCGCCGCGCGCGAACTCGGCATCGATGTCGTCGACTCCGCGGCCGAGGCGGTGCGGGGCGCCCAGGTCGTGTTCACGATGCTCCCGTCGGGCAAGGTCGTCACCGCCGTCGTCGACTCGATCCTCGACGCCTGCGACTCCGACGCCGTCATCGTCGACTCCTCGACGATCGACGTCGAATCGGCCCGCGCCCTGCACGAGCGGATCGCCGCCTCCGGGCGCCGCTTCCTCGACGCCCCCGTCTCCGGCGGGATCGGCGGCGCGGCGGCCGGCACGCTGACCTTCATGGTCGGCGGCGATGAGCAGACCGTCGCGGACGTGCGCGAGGTGATCGAGGCGATGGCCGGCAAGATCTTCCACGTCGGCGGTCCCGGTGCCGGACAGTCCGCCAAGGCATGCAACAACCTCATGCTCGCGATCAACACCGCCGGACTGTGCGAGGCGGCCACGCTCGCCGACCGGCTCGGCCTCGACCCGCAGGTCATGTACGAACTGGCCCAGGTCTCCTCGGGTGACAGTTGGGCGCTGCGCACCTGGTACCCGGTGCCGGGCGTGGTCGACTCCGCCGGCGTCAACCGGGACTTCGACGGTGGCTTCTCCGTCGACCTGTTCGCCAAGGACCTCGGCCTCGCCCTCGACGCCGGCGCCTCGACGAACACCCCGCTCGAGTACGTGCAGCGGGTCCGCGACCAGTTCCTCGCGCTCTCCGAGGCCGGCTACGGCAACAAGGACTGCTCGATCCTCGTGCGCCTCATCGACGGCACGATCACCACCGACTAGACCCCACTTTTCCCACCACTCAGGAGTTCATCTCATGAATCTGCGCACCACCCTCGACGACGGTGTCACCGACCCGCTCGACTGGCCGATGCTCATCGGCGGCGAATGGGTCGCCGCTGCGGACGACTCGTGGACCGAGGTCACCTGTCCCTCCCGGGACGGGATGGTCCTCGCCCGCGTCCCCGACGGCAAGGCCGCGGACGTCGACCGGGCCGTCCAGGCCGCGGCAGCGGCCCAGCCGGCCTGGGCCGGACTGCACTTCAAGGACCGTCAGGCGGCGCTGCTGAAGATCGCGGACGCGATCGAGGCCAGTGCCGAGGAGTTCTCCCGGCTCACCGCCCAGGACACCGGCAACGCGATCCGCACCCAGGCCCGTCCGGAGACCGCGACCCTGATCGCCCTGTTCCGCTACTTCGGCGGCATCGCCGGAGAGTTCAAGGGCCGCACCCTGCCCGCCGGGGACGACCAGTTGCAGTACACCCGGCTGCAGCCGCTCGGGGTCGTCGGTGCGATCCTGCCGTGGAACTCGCCGCTGATGATCGCCGCGATGAAGCTCCCGGCGGCACTCGCCACCGGCAACGCCCTCGTCGTCAAGCCCGCCGAGGACGCCCCGTTGACGATCCTCAAACTCGCGCAGGTCTGCAGCGAGTTCCTCCCCGCCGGGGTGCTCAACGTCGTCACCGGCCTGGGTGAGACCGCCGGTGAGGCGATCTCGCAGCACCCGGGGATCGCGAAGGTGTCCTTCACCGGGTCCTCGCAGGTGGGTCGTCACGTCGCCGGGGTCGCGGGCAAGCGCCTCGCGCACGTCTCCCTCGAACTCGGCGGCAAGAGCCCGAACATCGTCTTCCCGTCGGCCGCCACCCCGGAGCGCATCGAGGCCACCGCCGAAGGTGCCCTGCTCGCGATGCGGTTCACCCGCCAGGGCCAGTCGTGCACCGCCGGGTCCCGGCTGTTCGTCCACGAGTCCGTCTTCGACGAGTTCGTCGAGGTGCTCGCGGAGAAGGTCAAGGCGCTCAAGGTCGGTGACCCCCTCGAGGAGGAGACCGACATGGGCACGATCATCAACGAGACGCAGTACCGGCAGGTCTGCGACTACGTCGAGGAGGGCAAGCAGCAGGAGGGTGTGCGCGTCGTCCTCGACGGCAGCGGCTACAAGCCGGAGGGTCTGGAGGGCTTCTACCAGGGCCCGACGATCCTGGCCAACGTCGACAACAGCTGGCGGATCGCCCGCGAGGAGGTCTTCGGACCGGTCCTCGTCGCGATCCCGTGGTCCGACGTCGACGACGTCGTCGCCCAGGCCAACGACTCGCACTACGGGCTCGCCGCCTTCGTCTGGTCCCAGGACCTCAACGAGGCGATCGAGACGGCCCACCGGATCGACTCCGGCTGGGTGCAGGTCAACCAGGGCGGTGGACAGGTCATCGGCCAGTCCTACGGCGGGTTCAAGCAGTCCGGCATCGGGCGCGAGTTCTCCCTCGAGGGCGCGATCGAGTCGTTCACCCAGACCAAGCAGATCAACATCAAGCTCGGCTGATCGACCCGACACCGACCGATCCGTTCGGGGCGGTGCTGAGACGGCCCACGGCCGACTCGGCCCCGCCCCGTACCCTTGATCGGGTGAAGACGTTCGAGCAGTTGTATGCGGAACTCGCCGACAAGGCGGCCACCCGACCCAAGGGGTCCGGGACCGTTGCTGCGCTCGAGGCGGGCGTGCATACCATCGGCAAGAAGATCGTCGAGGAGGCCGCCGAGGTGTGGATGGCGGCCGAGTACGAGAGCGCGGAGCGCACGGCGGAGGAGATCAGCCAGCTCCTCTACCACCTCCAGGTCCTCATGCTCGCCCGCGACATCTCACTCGACGACGTCTACACCCACCTCTGATCCAAGGACGCTGCACCCTCATGCTTCGAATCGCTCTGCCCAACAAGGGATCCCTGGCCGACGCCGCCGCGGACATGCTCCGTGAGGCCGGCTACCGGACCCGTCGCGACACCAAGGAGCTCGTCGTCGTCGACCCGGTCAACGATGCCGAGATCTTCTATCTGCGGCCCCGGGACATCGCCGTCTATGTCGGCTCCGGCACCGTCGACTGCGGCCTGACCGGCCGGGACCTGCTGCTCGACGCGGCCTCCCCGGCGGTCGAGGTGATGTCGCTCGGCTTCGGCTACTCCACCTTCCGTTACGCCGCCCGTCCCGGGGTGCTCGACTCCCTCGACGACATCGCCGGCCACCGGGTCGCGACCTCCTATCCGGGGCTGGTCGAGAAGCACCTGGCCGACCACGGCATCAGCGCCGAGGTGGTCCGCCTCGACGGGGCGGTCGAGACCGCGGTGACGCTCGGGGTCGCGGAGGTCATCGCCGACGTCGTCGAGACCGGGGCGACGCTGCGCAGCCAGGGCCTGGAGGTGTTCGGGGACCCGATCCTGCGCAGCGAGGCGGTCCTGATCAAGGACCCGGCCGCGGCTCAACTGGACCGGGTCGAGGTGCTGCGGCGTCGGCTCACCGGCGTCATCACGGCACGGTCCTACGTGATGATGGACTACGACTGCCCGATCACCCTCGTCGATGAGGCGTGTGCGATCACCCCGGGCCTGGAGTCCCCGACCGTCTCCCCGCTGCACGACAAGGGCTGGGTCGCGGTGCGCGCGATGGTGCCGCGCGACGACACCAACCAGGTCATGGACCGGCTCTACGACGTCGGCGCCCGCGCGATCCTCGTCACCGAGATCAGCGCCTGCCGGATCTGAGCGAGGCGACCCGATGACCGACCCCGATCTGCTCGCCCCGTTCGTCCCCCGCCGCGGGCGGGCCGTCGCGATGACGATGGCCGTGCTCGCCGTGCTCCTCTTCACCGCGTTCGCGTTCCTGGCTCCGCACCCGTCCCGGGGCGGCAGCTACGGGATCGGGGACCGGATCGCGATCATCGGCATCGGCGCCGTCATCGCCGGGTTCCTGTGGCGCTACGTCGGGATCAAGGCGGTGCCCGACGAGGACGGCATCCTCGTGCGCAACCTCATCCAGTCCCGCCGGGTGCCGTGGCGCGAGGTCGAGGCGGTCCGCTTCCACGGTGGCGCGGCGTGGCCGGTGCTCGCCCTGCACGACGGGGACGAGGTCGCGGTCATGGCGGTGCAGAAGGCCGACGGGGGTCTGGCCGGTACTGAGTCCACCCGGTTGGCGACGCTCGTCGCCCGCGGCGGTGGCGGCACCCCCGACCCGGACGCAGCTGATCCCTACCTCTGACGGGAGCGGTCACCCAGTGGTCAGGACCAGGTCGGCCCGCTCCCGCGTCCGATCGACGCCGAACAGGCGTTCCTCCTGAGCGGCCCAGCGCTCCCAGTGCGGCCGGAACGTCTCCCCGTCGCGCGCCAACGCCCGCGCCTTCCGCTGCTCGACCGGAGCCTCCAACCAGACCCGGAGCGACGCATACTCCCCGGCGGGGCCGAGGCTGGACCCGCACCCCTCGACGATGACGACCTCGGCGGGCGGCACCTCGACCGGTTCCCCCCAGCGGTCCCGATGCCAGTCCCAGATCCGGTATGCGGCCACCTCGCCCCGGCAGAGGGGCGCCAGCACGTGCTCGACGAGTCCGTCGATCCCGGCCGCGAGCCCGTCCCAGCCGGGATAGAGGTGGTCCATCGACACGACCGGGGCGTGCAGGGCCGCCCCGACCTCGGCGGCGAGGGCGGTCTTGCCGGAGCCGCTGCGCCCGTCGATGGCGACGATCCGCACCGCCCCGCACCGTTGCGCGGCAGCCTGTGCAGCAGAGAGGACGGCAGAGACGACGGCGGCGACGTGGGTCGGGTCGGGTGAGTCGTCGGCCTGCGAGGTGTCACGCGCGTCACGGTCCGGCGAATGGAACGACATGGGTGCGAAGTCTAGGTCCGGTGTCTAATGGCGATATGGCCACACCGACCGATCAGAGCGTCGCCGTCCGCGTCATCCCGTGTCTCGACGTCGACGCCGGACGCGTCGTCAAGGGGGTCAACTTCCTCGATCTGCGCGACGCTGGGGACCCGGTCGAGCTGGCCGCCGCCTACAGCGCGCAGGGTGCCGACGAGTTGACCTTCCTCGACGTCACCGCGAGCAGCGGCAACCGGGAGACGACCTACGACATCGTCCGCAAGACCGCCGACCAGGTCTTCATCCCGCTCACCGTCGGCGGCGGGGTGCGCACCGTCGACGATGTCGACCGGCTGCTGCGGTGCGGCGCGGACAAGGTCGGCGTCAACACCGCGGCGATCGCCCGCCCGGAGCTCATCAGCGAGGTCGCCGACCGGTTCGGGGCCCAGGTGCTCGTCCTGTCGGCGGATGTGCGCCGCCGCACCGACGGGGGAGCGGGTTTCGAGGTGACCACCCACGGCGGGCGGCAGGGCACCGGCCTCGATGCGATCGAGTGGTGTGTGCGGGCCGCCGAGCTCGGGGCCGGGGAGATCCTGCTCAACTCGATGGACGCCGACGGCACGAAGAACGGCTTCGACCTCGAGCTCATCGAGGCAGTCCGGGCCGAGGTGCGCATACCCCTCATCGCCTCGGGCGGGGCGGGGGCCGTCGAGCATTTCGTGCCCGCCGTGCGCGCCGGAGCCGATGCGGTCCTGGCCGCGAGCGTCTTCCACTTCGGCGAGTTGACCATCGCCGAGGTCAAGGCGGCGCTGCGGGCCGCGGACCTGCCGGTGCGCTGACCGCCGACGCGACCGCCGCGCCGCATTGCGAGAATGGCTGACGTGACCGACCTTCCCGACCGACTCGAGCCGAGCCTGGCCGCCCGGCTCAAGCGCACCGCCGACGGCCTCGTCGCCGCGATCGTCCAGGACCACGACACCGGCGAGGTGCTCATGCTCGGCTGGATGGACGACGAGGCGCTGCGCCGCACCATCGCGGAGGGTCGGGTGACCTACTGGTCCCGCTCCCGGCAGGAGTACTGGCGCAAGGGCGACACCTCCGGGCACACCCAACACCTGCGCACCCTCGCCCTCGACTGCGACGGTGATGCCCTGCTCCTGACGGTCGACCAGGTCGGTGCCGCCTGCCACACCGGCACTCGGACCTGCTTCAGCGACGTGCTCGTCGGCGACGAGGCGGACCGGTGAGCCGGTCCGAGAGCGGTATGCGTCCCCCGGCTCCGCAGCCCAGCCTCCAGATCGGTTCGACCTGGCCCGACCTGGGCACCTTCGAGGTGCTCGCCGAGGACCGCCGGGTCATCCCCGTCGTGCGCCGGCTCATGGCCGATGCCGAGACCCCGGTCGGGATCTACCGCAAACTCGCCGGGTCCCGGCCGGGGACCTTCCTGCTCGAGTCTGCCGAACACGGCGGGGTGTGGTCGCGGTACTCGATCATCGGCGCCGCGTCCCGGGCGACACTGACCGCGCAGGACGGGCGGACGACGTGGATCGGGGAGCCGCCGGTCGGGGTGCCGACCGACGGGCCGGCCACCGAGACGCTCGCCGCGGTCGTCGACGCCCTAGCGAGCGAACCGATCCCGGGTCTGCCGCCGCTGACCGGCGGGATCGTCGGGATGGTCGGCTACGACGCGGTGCGCCGGTGGGAGCGGCTGCCCGAGACCGCCCGGGACGACCTCGGACTGCCCGAGGTGGCGATGATGCTCGCAACCGATGTGGCCGTGCTCGACCACAGTGACGGGACCGTCCTGCTCGTCGCCAACGCCGTCAACTACGACAACTCCGCCGAGCGGGTCGAGGAGGCCTGGGCGGACGCGGTCGACCGGCTGGACCGGATGACCGCGGAACTGGCCCGACCGGCGCCGTCGACAGTCGTCGGCATCGACGCGGCCCGCATCGAGACGGTGCTCGACCAGGTGACCTCGTCGGTCACGCAGGACGCCTACGTCGACATGGTCGAGTCGGCCAAGGAGGACATCCGCGCCGGCGAGGTGTTCCAGGTCGTCCTCTCCCAGCGGTTCAGCGTCCCGTGCGCCGCCGCCCCGCTCGACGTCTACCGGGCGCTGCGGGCGAGCAACCCGAGTCCGTACATGTACCTGTTCCGGTTCCCGACCCCGGACGGGGATGTCGTCGACGTCGTCGGCTCCTCGCCGGAGGCGCTCGTCAAGGTCAGCGGCCGCACCGCCATCACCCACCCGATCGCCGGGTCCCGGCCGCGCGGGAAGACGCCCGAGGACGACGTCCGCCTCGAGGAGGAACTGCTCGCCGACCCCAAGGAACGCTCCGAGCACGTCATGCTCGTCGACCTCGGCCGCAACGACCTCGGCCGGGTCTGCACGGCGCCGAGCATCGAGGTCGTCGAGTTCATGACGGTGCGTCGCTACAGCCACGTCATGCACATCGAGTCCACCGTCACCGGTGAACTGCGGCCCGGGACCCGCGCCTATGACGTGCTGCGGGCGACCTTCCCGGCCGGCACCCTCTCCGGGGCGCCGAAGCCACGGGCGATGGAGCTCATCGAGCAGTACGAGGGGTCGCGGCGCGGCGTCTACGGCGGGGTCGTCGGCTACATCGACTTCCACGGCGACCTCGACATGGCGATCGCGATCCGCACCGCCGTGCTGCGCGACGGCATCGCGCACGTCCAGGCCGGAGCCGGGATCGTCGCCGACTCCGACCCGGTCAGTGAGCACCGCGAGTGTGTCGCCAAGGCCACCGCAGCGCTGCGGGCGGTCGCCACCGCCACGGCGATGCAACCGATCGCCGACACCGTGGGGGAGTCCCGATGAGCGCCCTGACCAGTCGCGCAAGCACGATCGTCATCGCCGGGGTGAGCGCCCTGATCGCCGCCGCGACCGCCGGGCGGCCGTGGATCCAGGGCACCGTCGACGACGCGATGATCGGCGGCAGCCTCCAGGAGGCGACCGGAGATCAGGCGGTCACCGGCTATGTCGCCCTCGGCCTGGTCATCCTCGCCGGGGCGGTCGCCGCCGCAGCCACCCGGCGGGTCGGGCGCCGCATCGCCGCCGTCATCCTTCTGCTCACCGCGCTCGGTCTGGCGGCGCTCGTGCTGCGGGTCGTCCTCGACCCCGGCGCGGTGCTCGGCTCGATCGCCGCCGCGAACACCGGCCGCACCGGCACCCTGACCGCCGACGCGGACGCGACCACCTGGGCTTACCTCGCCCTCCTGCCGGCAATCGGTGCCCTGACCACCGCTGTCTTCGCGTGGCGGGGTGTGCGGGCCTGGCCGGAACCGAAGGCCGCCTACGACCGACCCGACAGTGAGCGGGCCGGCCGACGGGGGGAACGGGTCGCGAGCGAGTGGGACCGGCTCACCGAGGGGGAGGACCCCACCGTGGACAGTTCGCCGGACACCGGGGACGCTGACATACCCTGAGCACCATGCCGACCGTTCTCGACGACATCATCGCCGGGGTGCGTGCGGACCTCGCGGTTCGTGAGGAGCGGGTGCCCCTCGGCGAGATCATCCATGCCGCAGGCCTGCCCGCCCCGGCCCGCCCCGTCCTCGACACCTTCCGCAGCCCGACCCTCTCGCTCATCGCCGAGGTCAAGCGCCGCAGTCCGAGCAAGGGTGCCCTGGCCGACATCCCCGACCCGGCCACGCTGGCTAAGGAGTATGCGTCGGGCGGGGCGAGCGCGATCAGCGTCCTGACCGAAGAACGCCGGTTCAGCGGCAGCCTGGCGGACTTGGACGCGGTCCGCGCGGCCGTGCCGACGCCGGTGCTGCGCAAGGACTTCATCGTCACCGACTACCAGGTCTTCGAGGCCCGGGCCCACGGCGCGGACCTCGTCCTGCTCATGGTCTCCGCCCTCGACGACCACGATCTGGCGCGTCTGCATGCGCTGACCCTCGATCTCGGGATGACCCCGCTCGTCGAGGTCCACGGCGAGGACGAGACCGAGCGCGCCCTGGCGATCGGAGCCGAGCTCGTCGGCGTCAACGCCCGCAACCTGAAGACCCTCGACGTCGACCCGGGCGTCTTCGAGCGACTGGCCCCACGCATACCTGCCGGGACTGTCACGGTGGCCGAGTCCGGCATCGCCGACCTGGCCGACGCCGCCCGCTATGCCGCCGCCGGCGCCGATGTCGTCCTCGTCGGGGAGGCCCTCGTCCGGGCGGCCGACCCGCGCGCCCTCGTCGCCGCGATCACCGCCCTGGAGGTGGCCCGATGAGTGAGCCCACGACCGTCGTCCCGGGCCGGTTCGGAGCCTTCGGTGGGCGCTACGTGCCCGAGGCGCTCATCCCGGCGCTCGAGGAGCTCGACGAGGCCCGCCTCAAGGCGGCCCGCGACGACGAGTTCGCTGCGGAACTGGTCCGGCTGCACCGCACCTACACCGGTCGGCCGAGCATCATCACCGAGGTGCCCCGCTTCGCTGAGCACTGCGGGGGAGTGCGGGTCGTCCTCAAACGGGAGGACCTCAACCACACCGGCTCGCACAAGATCAACAACGTCCTTGCCCAGGCACTACTCACGGTGAAGATGGGCAAGACCCGGGTCATCGCCGAGACCGGCGCCGGTCAGCACGGGGTCGCCACCGCGACCGCCGCCGCGCTCCTCGGGCTGGACTGCACCGTCTACATGGGCCGGGTCGACACCGAGCGCCAGGCCCTCAACGTCGCCCGGATGAAGATGCTCGGCGCGCAGGTCGTCGCCGTCGAGCACGGCAGTGCCACCCTCAAGGACGCGATCAACGAGGCGCTGCGGGACTGGGTGACCAACGTCGAGACAACGCACTACCTCATCGGGACCGTCACCGGTCCGCACCCGTTCCCCGAGATGGTCCGCGACTTCCACAAGATCATCGGCGAGGAGGCCCGCGAACAGATCCTCGACCTGACCGGGCGCCTGCCCGACGCCGTTCTCGCGTGCGTCGGCGGCGGGTCGAACGCGATGGGGATCTTCCACGCCTTCGTCCCCGACGAGCAGGTGCGGCTCATCGGCATCGAAGCCGGTGGGGCCGGGATCGACTCAGGCCGGCACGCCGCCCGCTTCGCCGGGGCCACGACCGGCGTCCTGCACGGCGCGATGAGCTATCTCATGCAGGACGACGACGGGCAGACCGTCGAATCCCATTCCATCTCAGCGGGTCTGGACTATCCGAGCGTCGGCCCCGAGCACTCGTTCCTGCGGGACAGCGGCCGGGCCGAATACCGGTATGCCACCGACACCGACGTCATGCGCGCCTTCGAGCTGCTCTGCCGCACCGAGGGGATCATCCCGGCCCTGGAGTCCGCGCACGCCCTGGCCGGAGCGATGGAGCTCGGGCAGGAGATCGCCGCCGAGCGCGGCCCCGACGCGGCCCGCGAGACGGTCCTGCTCGTCAACCTCTCCGGACGCGGCGACAAGGACATGCACACCGCCGCTGAGTACTTCGGCCTCCTCGGCGAGCAGGACGGCGAGGTGCCGAAGTGAGTGCCGCTGAAACGGGCTCCCGCCAGACGAACTCCCGCGCGACGATCGAGGCGTGTCTGGCCAAGGGCCGCCCCGCCCTCATGGTCTACCTGCCGGTCGGCTACCCGACCGTCGCCGGATCGATCGCGGCCATGGAGGCGGTCATCGACGCCGGCGCCGACATCGTCGAGGTCGGCATGCCGTACAGCGACCCGGTCATGGACGGCACCGTCATCCAGGCGGCGGCCACGACCGCGCTGGAGCGCGGGGTGCGCGTCGACGACGTCTTCGAGGCCGTCGCCGCGGTCCGTGCCGCCGGCGCCACCCCGGTCGTCATGAGCTACTGGAACCTCGTCCTGCACCGTGGCGTGCACCGTTTCGCCGCCGACCTCAAGGCGGCCGGCGGGGCCGGCCTGATCACCCCCGACCTGATCCCGGAGGAGGCGGGGGAGTGGATCGAGGCGAGCGATGCATACGACCTGGACCGGATCTTCCTCGTCGCCCCGAGTTCGACCCGGCAGCGGCTCGCGACCGTCACCGCCGCCTGCCGCGGTTTCGTTTACGCAGCCTCGACGATGGGCGTGACCGGCGTGCGCTCCCAGGTCGGCTCATCCGCCGAGGACCTCGTCGCCCGCACCCGTGAGGTCAGCGATGTCCCGGTCTGTCTCGGACTCGGTGTCTCGACCGGCGAGCAGGCCGCGCAGATTGGCTCCTACGCCGACGGCGTCATCGTCGGCTCGGCGCTCGTGCGGGCCCTGACCGCGGACCTGACCGAGGACGGGGCCACGACCGGGGAACTCGACCCGGGTCTTGCGACGTTACGGTCGATGACCGCAGAACTTGCCGCCGGCGTCCGGCGTGCCCGACCCCAGGTGGACCATGACTGACACTGCCCCCGCACCCGCGACCAGTCCGGGCCGGGACCGGATCCTCGACATCGTCGGGCTGCTCGCCCGACTCGTCCTCGGCGGTGTGCTGCTGTATGCCGGACTCACCAAGGTCACCAAACCCGCCGCCTCGGCCCTGGCGGTCCAGGCGTACCAGATCTTCCCCTACGAGATCGGCAACTACGTCGGCTATGCCCTGCCGATCATCGAGGTCATCCTCGGGGCCTTCATCGTTGCCGGACTGTTCACCCGGCTGAGCGCACTGCTCGGCACTCTCCTCATGGTCGTCTTCATCGCCGGGATTATCTCGGCGTGGACGCGGGGGCTGTCCATCGACTGCGGCTGCTTCGGCGGCGGGGGCGAGATCGCACCCGAGGAGACCGACTACCCGCGCCGGATCGCCGAGGACGTCGGCTTCGCCCTTGCCGGGGTGTGGCTCGTCGTCCGGCCGCGCAGCCTGGCCTCCCTCGACCGGATCTGGTTCAAGACGCCCTGACCGCGAGCCGGGTTTCGCTCCGTCGGCACGCACGACATACCCTGCTTCCAGACCCTCCCACGAACCTCGAAGGAGTCCCGCTCATGGCCAAGAAGCCGCCGCGCACCTCGGTCGGCACCGACCGGCAGGCGAAGATCGACGCTGCCGCGAAGGCGAACCAGGTCGGACCCAACAAGATCCTCATCGGCGCTGTCGTGGTCATCGTCGCGATCATCGCCGTCGTCGCCGGGGTGATCGTCGCCGACCAGTCGACTAAGTCCAAGGCGGCGCCCAAGGACGGCGGCACCTCCGTCCCGACCGCTGCGGGGGAGATGGGTGCTGGGTTCGTCGCCAACGAGGACGCCACTCTCGTGGCGGGGGCACCGACCCTGGACATCTACGAGGACTTCCGCTGCCCGGCGTGCCACCAGGCCTACGGCGTGTTCCATGACACGGTGAGCGAGTTGGCCAACGAGGGGAAGATCAAACTCGTCTACCACTTCAAGACGATCATCGACAGTCACGGCGGCAACGAGTCGCTGCAGGCGGCCAACGCGGCGATATGCGCTGCCGATGCGGGCAAGTTCAACGAGTATCACGACGCGGTCCTCGGCAGCATCGTCGCGGCCAACGGTCAGCAGCCGCCCTGGGGTCCGGAGTTCTACACTCAGTCCGCCGCGCATGTGGGCATCTCCGGCGATGCCTTGACGACGTTCAACCAGTGTGTCGCCGACGGGAGCTACGAAGGGTATGTCCGCAGCGTCGAGGAGCGGTCGGCCAGGGACGGCATCAATGCGACGCCGCAGTACTTCCTCAACGGGGAGTTGGTGGATTTTCAGACGGTCAACACCGGCGAGCTGATGGCGGAGGCCATCGAGAAGGCCACCGGCAACTAGGTGATCGCCGCTATCCCAAGCCCGACGGTCGGAGCCTTCCAGCTCGGACCGCTGACCCTGCACGCGTACGCGCTGTGCATCCTCGTGGGGATCTTCGTCGCGATCTGGCTCGCCCAGCGGCGCCTCGAGGCCCGCGGGGGTGAGCCGGGGCAGGTCCTCGACATCGCGACCTTCGCGGTGCCGGCCGGGATCATCGGTGGGCGGCTCTACCACGTCATCTCCTCCCCGGACGCCTACTTCGGCCCGAACGGCAACCCGGTCGACGCGCTGAAGATCTGGCAGGGCGGACTCGGGATCTGGGGCGCGATCGCGCTCGGGGCGCTCGGTGCCTGGTGGGGCGCGCGCCGGATCGGGGTGTCGTTCCTCACCTTCGCCGACGCTGCCGCACCGGGGGTGGCGCTCGCGCAGGCGATCGGTCGCTGGGGCAACTGGTTCAACAACGAGCTCTACGGTGGGCCGACGGATCTGCCGTGGGCGCTGACCATCCATGAGTGGGACCACGCTGCCGGCCGGGCGGTGACCGACGCCGCGGGGGAGGCGGTCGTCAAGGGCACCTACCACCCGGTGTTCCTCTACGAGTTCATCTGGCTCATCATCCTCGCCGCCGTCCTCATCCTCCTGGACCGGCGGCTGCGGCTGGTCCCCGGGCAGGTCTTCGGTCTGTACGTCGCCGGCTACCCGATCGGGCGGATCGTCCTCGAGCTGATGCGCACCGACGAGGCGACGATCATCCTCGGCCAGCGGATCAACGTGTGGACCTCCCTTTTCGTCTTCCTCCTCGGGGTCGGGATCGTCTTCTGGGCCCGGGCCCGCGACGCCCGCAGCGGTCCGGATTCCGAGACGGATCGCGGAGAATCCGCACGCGAGGACGGCCCGGTCCGCTAGCATCACCCCACGTGGCCAACGCCGTCCGCGTGGCCCGCCGCGCCGGCCCCCACCAGGTGGGCGCCCCGGGTTGACCGCCACCACCCGCGTGCTCGTTCGCACCGCGCGGCGTGGGCCACCCACACGTTCCATGACCTGACCCGTGCACCCGGGGGTTGTGTGGACCCGAAAATGAACGGACGGTGAGCAGCCACTATGTCCATCGCAGAATTCTCCGCGCACCCCCCGGCCGACGGCCTCTACCGCCCCGAGTTCGAGCACGACGCCTGTGGGGTGGCGCTCGTCGCCACGATGCGCGGCCACGCCGGACACGACATCGTCGAACAGGCGCTGACCGCGTTGCGCAACCTCGATCACCGCGGCGCCACGGGTGCCGACCCGCTCGTCGGGGACGGTGCCGGGATCCTCACCCAGATCCCGGACGACTTCTTCCGGCCGGTCATGGCCCAGGCCGGGGTTCGGCTGCCGGTGCGCGGCGCCTACGTCGCAGGGATGGCATATCTACCCCGCGACCCGGCCGAGCGGGAGGAGGCGCAGCGCCGGATCGCCACGATCGCCTACGACGAGGGTCTGCAGGTGCTCGGCTGGCGGGAGGTGCCGCATACTCCCGACATCGTCGGTCGATCCGCCGCAGACTGTATGCCGCACTTCAGTCTCCTCTTCGCCGCACCGGCCGACGGGGGTCCCGCGACGGGACGGACCGGGGTGGATCTGGACCGGGTCGCCTTCGCGGTGCGCAAGCGGGCCGAGCGGGAGGTGGCAGTGTACTTCCCGTCGCTGTCCTGCCGGACCATCGTCTACAAGGGGATGCTCACGACGAGTCAACTCGAGCCGTTCTTCCCGGACCTGTCCGATGAGCGGTTCACCAGCGAACTGGCCCTGGTCCACTCCCGCTTCTCGACGAACACCTTCCCGAGCTGGCCGCTGGCCCACCCCTACCGGCTGATCGCCCACAACGGCGAGATCAACACCGTCAAGGGCAACCGGAACTGGATGCGCGCCCGCGAGTCGCAACTGCGCTCCGAGCTCATCCCCGGGGATCTGGAGCGGCTCTTCCCGATCTGTGCTGGAGGCGGCTCGGACAGTGCCTCCTTCGACGAGGTGCTCGAGCTGCTCCACCTCGGCGGCCGGTCCCTCCCGCACGCGGTGCTCATGATGATCCCGGAGGCGTGGGAGAACCACGAGTCGATGGACCCGGCGCGTCGGGCGTTCTACGAGTTCCACGCCAATCTCATGGAGCCGTGGGACGGCCCGGCGTGCGTGACCTTCACCGACGGGACCCTCATCGGGGCGGTCCTGGACCGCAACGGGCTGCGACCGGGGCGCTACTGGGTCACCCATGACGGCCTTGTCGTCCTCGCCTCGGAGTCCGGGGTCCTCGACGTCGCACCCGACAACGTCGCCCGCAAGGGTCGGCTGCAGCCGGGGCGGATGTTCCTCGTCGACACCGGTGCCGGCCGGATCGTCAGCGACGAGGAGATCAAGTCCGCCCTCGCGGCCGAACACCCCTACCGGGAGTGGCTCGACGCGGGTGCGGTGCGGATGGCGGATCTGCCGGAGCGGGAGCACATCATCCACACCGCGGCCTCGGTCGTGCGGCGCCAGCAGACCTTCGGATACACCGAGGAGGAGTTGCGGATCATCCTCGCGCCGATGGCGCGCTCCGGCGCCGAGGCGCTCGGCTCGATGGGCACCGACACCCCGATCGCGGTGCTGTCGGCTAAGCCGCGGCTGCTCTTCGACTACTTCACCCAACTCTTCGCGCAGGTGACCAATCCGCCGTTGGATGCGATCCGTGAGGAACTCGTCACGTCACTGGCGACGACGGTCGGTCCGGACGCCGACCTGCTCACCGCGAGTCCCGCCCACGCCCGCAAACTCGTGCTGCCGTTCCCGGTCATCGACAACGACGACCTGGCCAAGATCCGCTACATCAACGACGACGGGGACCTGCCCGGGTTCGCGACGCACGTCGTGCGGGGTCTGTACCGCGTCGCCGGGGGTGCCGAGGCGCTCCGGGAGCGGTTGGCCGAGATCTTCGCGGAGGTCTCCGCAGCGATCGACTCCGGTGCCCGCGTCGTCATCCTCTCCGACCGGGACAGTGACCGGGACCTGGCCCCGATCCCGTCGTTGCTGCTCACCGCGGCGGTGCACCACCACCTCATCCGGGAGAAGACCCGCACCCAGGTGGGTCTGCTCGTCGAGGCCGGGGACGTGCGCGAGGTGCACCACGTCGCCCTCCTCATCGGCTACGGCGCGGCGGCGGTCAACCCCTACCTGGCGATGGAGTCGGTGGAGAACCTCGTCCGCGGCGGCGCCCTGCCCGGCGTCAGCGCCGAGCAGGCGGTCCGCAACCTGATCAAGGCGCTCGGCAAGGGTGTCCTGAAGGTCATGTCGAAGATGGGGATCTCGACCGTCGCGTCCTACTGCGGCGCCCAGGTCTTCGAGGCGATTGGCCTCTCCCACGACCTCGTCGACGAGCACTTCACCGGCACCGTCTCCCAGCTCGGGGGCGTCGGCCTGGACGTCATCGCCGCAGAGGTCGCCGCCCGGCACGCCGCGGCCTACCCGGCGGACGGGTTGCGGCCGGCGCACCGCCGGCTCGAGGTCGGTGGCGAGTACCAGTGGCGCCGCGAGGGGGAGCCGCACCTGTTCGACCCGGAGACGGTGTTCCGGTTGCAGCACTCGACCCGGACCCGGCGCTATGACATCTTCAAGCAGTACACGGCGCGGGTGGACGACCAGGCGGAGCGGTTGATGACGCTGCGCGGCCTGTTCGGGTTCGTCGCCGGGCAGCGGCCCCCGGTGCCGATCGAGGAGGTCGAGCCGGTCAGTGCCATCGTGGCCCGGTTCAACACCGGGGCGATGAGCTACGGCTCGATCAGCCAGGAGGCGCACGAGACGCTCGCGATCGCGATGAACCGGCTCGGCGGCCGGTCCAACACCGGCGAGGGCGGGGAGGACATCGACCGGCTCCTCGACCCGGGCCGCCGGTCCCGGATCAAGCAGGTGGCCTCCGGCCGGTTCGGGGTGACCTCGCTCTATCTCACGCAGAGCGACGACATCCAGATCAAGATGGCCCAGGGCGCCAAGCCGGGGGAGGGTGGTCAGCTCCCGGGCCCGAAGGTCTATCCGT
The DNA here is from genome assembly GCA_012838445.1 of Intrasporangiaceae bacterium. Lineage (GTDB taxonomy): Bacteria > Actinomycetota > Actinomycetes > Actinomycetales > Dermatophilaceae > F2B08. The sequence goes on from DUPF01000157.1 coordinate 27,444, forward strand.
GGGTGGCCCGGACCCGGCACAGCACCCCCGGGGTGGGCCTGATCAGCCCGCCCCCGCACCACGACATCTACTCGATCGAGGACCTGGCCCAACTCATCCACGACCTGAAGAACGCCAACCCGCAGGCCCGGGTCCACGTCAAACTCGTCGCCGAGGTCGGGGTCGGGACGGTCGCCGCGGGGGTGAGCAAGGCGCACGCCGATGTTGTCCTCATCTCCGGGCACGACGGCGGCACCGGAGCCTCGCCGCTCACCTCGCTCAAACATGCGGGCGGGCCGTGGGAGCTCGGGTTGGCCGAGACCCAGCAGACCCTGGTCCGCAACGGATTGCGGGACCGGATCGTGGTCCAGGTCGATGGGCAGATCAAGACCGGCCGGGATGTCGTTATTGCCGCTCTGCTCGGCGCCGAGGAGTTCGGGTTCGCGACCGCCCCGCTCGTGGTCTCGGGGTGTGTCCTGATGCGGGTGTGCCACCTCGACACGTGCCCGGTCGGCATCGCCACCCAGAACCCCGAGTTGCGGGCCCGGTTCACCGGTCGGCCGGAGTTCGTCGAGACCTTCTTCGAGTTCATCGCCGAGGAGGTCCGCGAGCACCTCGCCGCGCTCGGGTTCCGCTCCATCGCCGAGGCGGTCGGTCAGGTGTCGGCGCTCGATGTCTCGGCGGCGGTCGAGCACTGGAAGGCGAGCGGTCTGGACCTCGGTCCGATCCTCACCGAGGTGGAGAGTCCGGATGGTTCGGGTATGCGCCACTCCCGACCGCAGGACCACGGACTGGAGCGGGCGCTGGACCATGAGCTCATCGCCCTGGCGCGGCCCGCCATCGACGACGGCACCCCGGTCACCGGACGGCTCGCGGTCCGCAACGTCAACCGGACGGTCGGGACGATGCTTGGTCACGCGGTGACGTCGGCGCACCCGCACGGACTGCCGGACAACACCATCGACCTCACCCTCACCGGCTCCGCCGGCCAGTCGTTCGGGGCGTTCCTGCCCGCCGGGATCACCCTGCAACTGGAGGGTGACGCGAACGACTATGTCGGCAAGGGCCTCTCCGGTGGTCGTGTCGTCGTCCGCCCGGAGCCGGACTCGGCGCTCATCCCGCAGGACAACGTCATCGCCGGCAATGTCATCGGATACGGCGCCACGTCGGGCGAGATCTTCCTGCGCGGCCGAGCCGGGGAGCGGTTCGCGGTCCGCAACTCCGGGGCGACCGCGGTCGTCGAGGGCGTCGGCGACCACGGCTGCGAGTACATGACCGGAGGAATGGTCCTCGTCCTCGGCCCGACCGGACGCAACTTCGCCGCCGGGATGTCCGGGGGCATCGCCTATGTCCTCGACCTGATCGCCGCGAACGTCAACACCGAACTCGTTGACGTCGGCCCACTCCGGGACGCCGATCTGCCGGTCGTCAAGGGGCTGCTCGAGGACCATCACCGCTGGACCGGGTCCGGGGTGGCTGCGGCCCTGCTCGCCGAGTGGGAGTCGAGCGGCCACCGCTTCCGTCTCGTCCTGCCCCGCGACTATCAGCGGGTCCTCGACGTGCGCACCGCAGCCCTCGCCGACGGCCTCGACGTCGACGGCGCCGATGTCTGGAACCGGATTATGGAGGTGTCCCGTGGCTGACCCGCGTGGCTTCTTGACCACCCGCGAGCGTGAGCTGCCCCGGCGGCGGCCGGTTCCGGTCCGGATCAAGGACTGGAAGGAGGTCTACGAGGAGCAGGACCTCACCGTGCTGCGGCGGCAGGCGGGCCGGTGCATGGACTGCGGCATCCCGTTCTGCCACTCTGGCTGCCCGCTCGGCAACCTCATCCCGGAATGGAACGATCTGGCCTGGAAGGGCGACTGGGGCGAGGCGATCGAGCGGCTGCACGCGACGAACAACTTCCCCGAGTTCACCGGACGGCTCTGCCCGGCACCGTGCGAGACCGCGTGTGTGCTCGGGATCAACCAGCCCGCGGTGACGATCAAGCAGGTCGAGGTGACCACGGCCGAGCAGGCCTTCGCCTTCGGTGCGGTCAAACCACAGCCCCCGGAGCGGCTCTCCGGCAAGACGGTCGCCGTCGTCGGGTCCGGGCCGGCCGGCCTGGCCGTGGCGCAACAACTGACCCGAGCCGGGCATACCGTCGCCGTCTACGAGCGGGCCGACAAGGCGGGCGGGCTGCTGCGCTACGGCATCCCGGAGTTCAAGATGGAGAAGTCGGTCCTGGACCGGCGGCTGGAGCAGATGGTCGCCGAGGGCACCCGGTTCCGCACCGGTGTCGACGTCGGCGCGGACATCACCGGTGAGCAGCTCCGCAAGCGCTACAACGCGATCGTCCTGACGACCGGATCGACGATCCCGCGGGACCTGCCGGTGCCGGGTCGCGACCTCGACGGGGTCGTGCAGGCGATGACGTACTTACCGCAGGCGAATCGGGCCGCGCTCGGCGAGGAGGTCCCCGACCAGATCGTCGCGACCGGCAAGGACGTCATCGTCATCGGCGGCGGCGACACCGGCGCCGACTGCATCGGCACCGCCCTGCGGCAAGGGGCCCGCTCGGTCACGAGCCTGGAGATCCTGCCGCAACCGGGCATGGACCGTTCCCCGGACCAGCCGTGGCCGACCTACCCGATGATCTTCCGGGTCGCCTCCGCGCACGAGGAGGGCGGTGAGCGGCTGTATGCGGTGAGCACCTCCGCGATCCTCGGCGA
>DUPF01000158.1 GCA_012838445.1 Intrasporangiaceae bacterium
GCCGAAGGTGCGGATCACGCGACCGGCACGGATGAAGTCCTCCCGGGTCAGGTCCGGCGTCCGACCGAGGACGACGTACCAGTGCGGGGCGCTCTCGGCATAGGTGCGTGCCCAGATCCAGGGCAGGATGGGCGCCAGTTCGAACCACCAGCGCAGGTCGTCACTGGTCGCCGGGGGCGTCCTGGGGACCGTCATCGATTCTCCTCCGTGGACAACGGGCTCTCATCTCGACACTGATCTGATGACAAAGGGTTGTCGCTACTAGAGCATCTCGCGCGTGTCGTGAGAGGACACGCCGACGACACGCCCGCCAATCGAGACGGTCCCGGCATGTCGTGAAGGACTGTCAGACCCGGCGCCTATGGTTTCGCGGATGGTGGATGGACGGCGCGCGGCGGTGGCAGCGGACACGAGCTCCGAAACGAGCGCCGAAGCGCTGCGACCGACCCCCCACGGGCGCCCGCTCACCCTGCAGATCGACTGCCGCACCAGCCCCGAGGCCAGGAAGGGCCAACCCCACGAGATCACCCTCGACACCGACTGGACGGTGCACACCCCGCACGACCTCGACGCCGAGCGGGTCGCGGCGGCGTTCGGCGCATACAACTCCTGCCTGACCCTCATCGACCGGACCGTTCCCGCCTTCCGGATCTCGCTGCACCTGCTGACCCGCGGTTGGCGCTCCCACCTGGTCCGTATCCGACCGGACGCGTGGCGCATCCCGGAGGACGAGTTCATCCCCGGCTGCTGCCGCCCTCACGGCCGGTTCCCCACTGCCGCCAAGGCCGCCCGCCACCTGCGCAGCGGCCGTCATCTCGCCGCCGTCCACGACGTCCCGGGATGGCAACTGGAGGCCCTCATCCGGGCCGCCGAACGCGAATGGGGATCCTGGGAGGGCATCCGCGACGGTGGGCCCGAGATCCGCTCCCTCGTGCGGGAGAGCAATGGGGTGACCGAACTGTGGCGGGCCGGGATCCGACCCGAAGAGATCCCCGGGATGGCCTCGTGCGCACCGGTCGGCGAACCCCTGCCCGTCGCCTTCTACATCGGACTGGCTTACGGGCGGGCCCGCCCCGGATGGCTGCAGCGGGTCCTCGCGCACCGCCCCGACCCCGACGTGGCCGCGTGGCTGGTCACCCTCGAGGACGAGCACTTCGAACGCAGCGCCGAGGACCTCGGTCGCTGGCTCGCCTTCGGGCTGCCCCGCAATGACACCCTCCTCATGCTCGACTCCGAGATCGACCCGGTCCTACCCTTCCGGATCGCCTGGGCCACCGACTGGTCCGTGCACGCCGCCGTCCGCTCCCTCGTGGCCTGGACCCGGGTCGGCTGCGAGCCCTCCCTGGAGGACTTCGCCGCACTCGCCCGCCACGGCGTCCTCGACGTGCGCCTGACCCGCGACACCGTCGACGAGATGTGTGGTGCCGTCAAGCGACTCCTCGGGCGCCGCCGGCAGGGCCAACACGCCCCGGACCGGACCCAGATCGCCCTCATCCGTGCCGTCCTCGGCAACCGCACCGAGACCCTCAACGCGATCCATGCCGGCGTCGATCACATCACGAGACTCGACGCCTACCTACGCGCGCACGAGTCCGCCTGACCGGCGCAGGCGCGCACCGCATACCCCCGTCGACCACCCACCGCAACCGAAGGAGAAGTCCCTGTGAAGATCAGGACCCGCACCCAGTATGAACACGCACTCCAGGCCCTCGGGATCTGTGTGAGCGTGCGGATCCCCGTGCTGTTGTGGGGCAACCCCGGTGAGGGGAAGACCGCCGTCGTCGAAGCGGCCGCCGACTCCGGCTGGCACGTCGAGACGGTCATCATCACCCACAGCGAA
>DUPF01000159.1 GCA_012838445.1 Intrasporangiaceae bacterium
TATAGCGCCGCAGGATCCCCGTGCCCCGCACGGGGAGGGGTTTGGCGGGTCTGGAGGGTGGGGTCAGCCCTGGGACGGGGGGCGGGAGCCGAACATGATGTCGTCCCAACTCGGCACCGAGGGGCGCTTGCCCTTGGGGCGCGGCGCGGGTCGAGTCTCGTCATCGGCCGGCGCGTCGGCGGACTCCTCCGGCTCGGCGGCTGACTCGGCGTCCTCCGCCGCAACGTCCTCCAGGTCGGACTCCGCCTCAGGCTCTACCTCGTACTCAGCCTCTGCCGCGGCAGCGTCCTCCACCTCAGCCTCGGCCTCCGGCGGCGGATCGTCGGGGTGCTCCCCCCGGGCGCCCGGCGGGTCACCCATGGTCGCCGGGTCGTAGCCCAACTCCTCGAGGGGCAGGGCGTCCTCGGCCGGTTCCAGTGGCAGGTCGGTGGGGCTCGGGGCACCCCGGCGGCGGCGTCGGCGGCTGCGCACGCTCGATCCGTCCCGCATGGCCTGCATGAGGTCGATCGGGGCGGGCAGTTCCCGACGGGGCGAGGAGATGCCACCGTCGGCCTCGACGTCGAAGACGGTGACCGGATGCTCGGAGTCCGGCGGCGGGTGCGGCACCGGGATCGGGCCGCTCGGCACGTCCTCCTCGGTGAGCCAGCGGGCCTCGTCGTCGGCCGGCACGACCGAGCGTCCGGCGAGGTCGAAGTACCACGACGCAACCCGTTCGCGGCCCCCGGCCGGGAAGGTCGCGGTCACGGTCCAGTTGCCCTCCGGTGAGCGGGTCGCGTCCCAGACGGTCTGCTCGGGGTCGACGCCGCGCCCGGCCAATCGACGGGTGACCCGATCGCCGAGAGTCAACGGCTGCGGGCCGGTGCGCACATACACCTGCTCTCGGGCCAACCGGGCGGCGTGGTCCCGTTCGGCGATGACCGGCCATTCGTACCGGCGGATGCGTTCGGCACTCCAACCGGTACGGTCCGCGATCTCCTCCGCAGTCAGGCCGGTCCGCAGCAGCGACTGCACCTCTGCCGGACGGATCGCGCCGTCGATCTCGATCTGCAACTGACCCATCCGTGGCCGGTCCCGCCGCGCGGCGGCCTTGAGGGTCTCGTCGAGGGGCAGCAGGTAGCGTCCGCCATCGCCGTCCGACAGCAGGAGGTACTCGCCGCTGTCGTGCACGCCGATCAGGCGCAACTGCGTCTGGCCCTGTCCCATAGGAGCGAGCGTGCCAAACCTCGGGCCTCGATCCAAGGGACCACGCCGGAGCGGGCGCTGCGAAGTGGTCCCGAACCATCCGTCGACCGGCAGCCGCCAGCGTTGAGAGATGGTTCTGGGCCCGGTTCTGGCCGAAAAGCGGTCCCACATCCATCCGTCGACGGAGGCGGCAGGGGGGTGGGTGGGGCCCCGACACCCCTCGTAGGATGGCCGGGTGCCTGCCTCCACCCCACCCACCAGCCCCGGGACATCCCCTGCGCTCAGCCCCGAGTTGGCGCCCTACGACGCGCTCGTGCTGCTGTCGTTCGGCGGTCCGGAGGGCCCCGATGAGGTGCTGCCCTTCCTGCGCCGGGTCACCGCCGGCAAGGGGATTCCGGACGAGCGGCTGGCCGAGGTCGGCGAGCACTATCACCTCTTCGGCGGGGTCAGCCCGATCAACGCCCAGAGCCGGGCCCTCATCGGCGCGCTCGAGACCGAGTTGGCGGCCCGGGGGATCCCGGCCCGGATCTGGTGGGGCAACCGCAACAGTGAGCCGTTCCTGGCCGACACGTTCACCGATCTCATCGAGGCGGGGCACCGTCGGGTCCTCGTCGTCACGACGAGCGCCTACTCCTCATACTCCTCCTGCCGGCAGTACCGGGAGAACATCGCCGACGGAGTCGCGGCGGCCGAGTCGGCCACCGGGGTGCGCCTCGAGGTCGACAAGATCCGTCCGTATGCGTTGCACCCGGGATTCGCCGAAGCGAACCTGACCGCGGTGGTCGAGGCGATCCGCATCGCCCGGGAGGGTGCGGATGGTGCGGACGCGGGCACCGCACCGACGCTGCTCTTCGTCACCCACTCCATCCCGACCGCGATGGACGAGACCTCCGGACCCGGGGACGGGGAGGGCAACCTCTACGTGCGCCAGCACCTCGCGCTCGCCGAACGCATCACCGCGGAGGTGGCGACGGCGGTGGACCTGCCGGAGTTGAGCAGTGAGCTCGTGTTCTGCTCCCGGTCCGGTCCGCCGCAGCAGCCGTGGACCGAGCCGGACGTCAACGACCGGCTTGAGGAGCTCGCGGCCGACGGGGTGGACACCGTCGTCCTCGCCCCGATCGGCTTCATCAGCGACCACATGGAGGTCATCTACGACCTCGACACCGAGGCGGCCGCCACCGCCGACCGGCTCGGGATCCGCCTCGTGCGCGCCGCGACCGCAGGAACCGATCCGGACTTCGTCGCCGGCCTGGTCGATCTCATGCTCGAACGGGCCGCCCAGGCACGCGGTGAGGCACCCGCGATGCCGCAGTGGGCCGGTGACGATGTCCGACCGGCGCACTGCGCACCCGGTTGCTGCCCCAACCTGCGTACCGCCCGCCCGGCCCTGTGCGGCGCCGACTGACCACCGAACCGACCGATCCAGACGACCAGGACCACCGCATACCCATGACCGACCTGCCCACCGACCCGGACCCGACGATCACCCCCGCCGACCTGCGTGCCATCGCCGTCGAGGTCGCCGCTGCCGCCGGCGGTCTCATCGTCGCCGACCGGCCGGAGCGACTGCACGTGGCGACCAAGTCCACCGACACCGACGTCGTCACCGAGATGGACCAGCGTGCTCAGGACTACCTCGTCGCCGCGCTGCGGGAGCGCCGCCCGGACGACGGATTCGTCGGCGAGGAGGAGGGGGAGAGCCACCTCGGCGCGAGCGGCATCACCTGGGTGGTCGACCCGATCGACGGGACGGTCAACTACCTCTACGGCGTCCCCGCCTATTCGGTCAGTGTCGCCGCCGTCACCGGTGACCCCCGCATCGAGGGCGGCTACGAACCCCTCGCCGGGGCCGTCGTCAACCCGGTCACCGGCGACGTCTACAGCGCCGCCCGCGGGGAGGGCGCGACCCGCACGGACCGCACCGGCACCGTCGTCCGGTTGCGGGTCAACGATGTCGACGACCTCGGCCAGGCTCTGGTCGCGACCGGATTCGGGTATGCGGCGGACCGGCGGGCCTGGCAGGCTGCGGTCCTGGCCGGACTGCTGCCCGAGATCCGGGACATCCGCCGGATGGGCAGCGCGGCGCTCGATCTGTGCCGGGTCGCCGAGGGGAGCGTCGATGCGTACTACGAGCGCGGACTCAACGCCTGGGACCTCGCCGCGGGGTGGCTCATCGTCACCGAGGCGGGCGGAACGGTGTCCGGGCGAGGGTCCGCCGTCCCCGGTGTCGATCTCGTCATCGCGAGCGGGAATGCTCTGCGACCGCTGTTCGTTGAGGGCCTCGAACGGGCAATGTCGGCAACTGACGTGACATCTGCCTGAGAATGCGGCACAATCCGCCTCGCTGCTAGACGTAATGGGTGAAGGAGACAGACGATGGCGACCGACTATGACGCCCCACGCAAGACCGACGACGAGATCTCCGAGGACTCGATCGAGGAACTGAAGTCCCGCCGCGTCGACACCCGTGTGTCGAGTGTGGACGTCGACGAGACGGAACAGAACGAGAGCTTCGAACTGCCGGGAGCCGACCTGTCCGGTGAGGAGCTGTCCGTGCGGGTGCTGCCCCGCCAGGCGGACGAGTTCACGTGCGGCCAGTGCTTCCTCGTCCACCACCGCAGCCAGCTCGCCGCTGAGAAGAACGGGCAGATGATCTGCCGCGAGTGCGCGGCCTGACCGGTGCACGTTCCGCTCTACCTGGCCGCAGGCGCGAGCGCACCGGTCTATGCCAAACCGGGCGACGCCGGGGCCGACCTCGCCGCGACCGAGGACCGCACGCTGGCGCCGGGGGAGCGCGCCCTGGTGGGGACCGGGGTGCGCGTCGCGATCCCGGACGGCTATGTCGGTCTCGTCCACCCACGCTCCGGGCTGGCGGCCCGGCACGGCATCAGCATCGTCAACGCACCGGGGACCATCGACAGCGGATACCGGGGGGAGATCCTCGTCAACCTCGTCAATCTCGGCACCGAGCCGTGGACCTGCACCGCCGGTGACCGGATCGCCCAACTGCTCATCATGCCGGTCGTGCGCGCCGAGTTCGTCGCGGCGGATTCGCTTCCGGAGAGTGAACGGGGCGACACTGGACATGGTTCGAGTGGTGGCTTCGGGTCCACCGGCTGAGCGCCGACCCTGATCACCGCACGTGTCGATACGACTTTGAGGACTGAGCACACATCGTGAGACTTTTCGGTCGCAGGAAACGCACGCCCGACCAGGACGAGGCGGCCGTCACCGCCGAGGTGGACGCCGAGGGCACCGACGACGCCGGTGCACCTGAGCGTGGCCCGAAGGACGTCGCCGACGCCGACGACTCGGTGAGCCGACTCGACCTCGGGTCGCTGCGGGTGCGCGGCGTGCCCGGGATGGAGTTGCGCCTCGAGGTCGACGAGGACCGCCAACGGGTCATCGGCGCCCACCTCGTCCTCGGTGAGTCGCAGATGCAGGTCCAGGCCTTCGCCGCACCGAAGTCGGCCGGCATCTGGGACGAGATCCGGGACGAGATCGCCCAGGGCATCGCCACCGGCGGCGGCACCGCAGAGAACATCGACGGCCCCCTCGGCACCGAGTTGCACGCCCGGATGCCCACGTCTTCCGGCGGCCGCACCGTCTTCACGCCGGCACGTTTCGTCGGCTGGGACGGTCCGCGCTGGTTCCTGCGTGCCGTCATGTCCGGGCACGCCGCGATCGACGATGCCGTCGCCGAGCAGTTCTACGACCTGCTCGACGACATCGTCGTCGTGCGCGGCGAGGTGCCGATGGCCCCCCGGGAGGTCCTCGCCCTCGAGCTGCCCAAGACCGCAACAGCATCCGATGACGACACCCAGGCCGCTGAAGATTCCGAGCTCAACCCCTTCGAACGGGGACCTGAGATCACCGAGATCCGGTGACCGGTCCCGTGGGTCTCCTCAGTCGCGCCCTGGAGCGGATCCGGTCGGTCGCCGCGGACGACGACCCGGCACCGGCCGCCGACCTGCCCCCGCCCCCCGGCACCACCCTCATCGCCGACACCACCGACCGGCAACGGGCCACGGTCCAGGGACGGGTCAGCGCGCTGACCCTCCCGACTGCCGGTTCGGTCCCGGCGCTCGTCATCGACGTCACCGACGCCAGCGGATCGATGGAGCTCGTCTTCGTCGGTCGTCGGTCGATCCCCGGCATCGAGACCGGCGTCATCCTGCGCGCCACCGGCCGGGTCAGCCTCGACACCCCGCGTCGGGTCATGTACAACCCCGCCTACGAGATCGTCCCCCGTCGTGGCGCCTGAACAGCACATCGAGACCGTCGAGGAGGTCATCCGGACCCGGCTCGCCACCGCTGTCGGCGGCTGGCGCGGCTCGCTCGAGACCGCCCTGCCGATGGTGGCCTTCGTCATCGTCTGGACGATCACCCACGACCTGCGCCTGTCCGTCGGGGCCGCCCTGGTCACCGCCGCGCTCGCGGCCGCGTTGCGGGCCGCGCACGGTGGCTCGATGCAGTACGTCCTGAGCGGATTCATCGCGACCGGGATCGCAGCGTTCTTCGCGCTGCGCTCGGGCCGGGCCCAGGACGCGTTCCTGCCCGGCATCCTGCTCTCGACGGCCTACGGGAGTGCCGCCGTGTTGTCCATCGTCACCCGGTGGCCGCTCGTCGGGTTCATCGTCGGCGCCGGCGACCCGCGCGCCAAGGAGGACCCGTTCGCCTGGCGCCGCGACGCCGGTATGGTCCGCGTCGCGACCCGCCTGACGTTCGTCATCGTCGCCCTCTACATCGTCCGGCTCGGGATCATGGTCCCGCTCTATCTCGCCGGGAACGTCGCTGCCCTCGGCGTGGCCCGCGTCGTCCTCGGCTGGCCGGCGTGGGTGGCGGCTCTGGCGGTCATGGGCGCCCTGCTGGCCCGGGGCCGCACCCCGGTGACCAGAGACGCGAGTTCCTGAACCGGAGTCCCGACGTCACGGCTCGGGATCGTCCAGCTCCCGCTTGACGGTGTGCCCGGGGCTGAGCATGTTCTCCAGGTCGTGTTCGACCTCCGGGGTGGTCAGGAACAGCAGCTCGTCGTGCGCCTCAAGGGTGTCGTCGCCGCTCGGGGCGATCGGATGCTCCTCCCGGATGATGCCGACCAGCACCGTGTCCGCCGGGAAGGGGATATCGCCGACCCGGGCCCCCGCATACGGACTGTCCGCCGGGAGAGTGAGGACCACCATCGACGACTTGCCCTGGTGGAAGCTGAAGATCCGGACCAGGTCACCGACCGAGACCGCCTCCTCGATCAGTGCGGTCATCAACCGCGGCGTCGAGACCGGCACATCGACCCCCCAGGACTCGTCGAACATCCACTCGTTGCGAGGGTTGTTCACTCGGGCGACGGTGCGCGGGACGGCGAACTCGGTCTTGGCGAGCAGGGACAGGACGAGGTTGACCTTGTCGTCCCCGGTGGCGGCCACGACGACGTCGCAGGTGGCCAGATCGGCCTCCTCGAGGGTGCTGAGCTCACACGCGTCGGCCTGCAACCAGGACGCGCTCGGGAGGCGGGCCATCAGGGTGGCGCTGGTGTCCTTGTCGATGAGGAGCACCTCGTGGTCGTTGCGGAGCAGCTCCCGGGCGATCGACCGCCCGACACTGCCCGCACCGGCGATGACGACTCTCATCGGTGCCCTCCCTCGTCGACCGGCGGGGTGTCGAGGATCCGCTCGATCTGCGGCAACTCCTGGTGCACGGCTGCGACATGGATCAGGTCACCGGCCTGGTAGACCGTGTCCCGGTCCGGCAGCATGCCCTGCCCGAGCCGGGTCATGAACGCGACCCGGGTGCCGGTCGCGGCCTCGATCGCGCTGATCCGCTGCCCGACCCACGAGATGTCGACCGGCACCTCGGCGATGACGATGCGCCCGGACGGGTCGGTGTACTCCGGGACGTGTCCCTGGGGGAGCAGGCGGCGCAGGATCTGGTCCGAGGCCCACCGGACCGTGCCGATCGTCGGGATCCCGAGCCGCTGGTAGATCTCGGCCCGGCCCGGGTCGTAGATGCGGGCCACGACCCGCTCGACACGGAAGTTCTCCCGGGCCACCCGGGCGGCGAGGATGTTGGAGTTGTCCCCGCTCGAGACGGCCGCGAACGCGTAGGCGTCCTTGGTGCCGGCGGCCTCGAGCACCTCCCGATCGAACCCGATTCCGTGGACCCGGCGGCCCTCGAAGTCGTCCCCGAGGCGCCGGAAGGCGGCCTCGTTCTGGTCGATGATGGCGACGTCGTGACCGGCCCGTTCGAGATTGCGTGCCAGTGCGGCACCGACCCGGCCGCAGCCCAAGATGACGAAGTGCACAATCAAAAACGTACACCTCCGAACTAGGCGTACTCTTGCGGTCGTGTCATCACGGGGTCGGACCCTCAAACGCCTCCTCGTCGGGCGGGCCATGTCGAGCGATCGGCTGAGCGAGACGCTGCTCCCCAAGCGGATCGCCCTGCCGGTCTTCGCCTCGGACGCGCTGTCGTCGGTGGCCTACGCCCCCGACGAGATCCTCCTGACGCTCGGGCTGGCCGGCGGGGCGCTCGCGCTCACCCACAGTTGGCTGGTCGCGCTCGCCGTCGTCCTCGTCATGGTCGTCGTCGTCGCCTCCTACCGGCAGAACGTGCACGCCTATCCCAGCGGCGGTGGCGACTACGAGGTGGCCACCGTCAACCTCGGCCCGAAGGCCGGACTCGGCGTGGCCAGCGCCCTCCTCGTCGACTACGTCCTGACCGTGGCCGTCTCGATCAGCTCCGGGGTGCAGAACGCCGCAGCGGCGTTCAGCTTCCTGCGCGGTCACGAGGTCGCCGCCGCGGTCGGCCTGGTCCTGCTCCTGACCGCGCTCAACCTGCGCGGGGTGCGCGAGTCGGGGCGGATGTTCGCGATCCCCACCTACCTGTTCATCGGCAGCGTCCTCCTCATGGCCGTCGTCGGGGGAGTGCGCCACCAGTTCGGGAAGCTGCCGCAGGCCGAGAGCGCCGGACTGGAACTGCTGCCCGAGCCGGGCTACGAGTCGCTCGGCACCCTGGCGATGGCGTTCCTGCTGCTGCGGGCCTTCTCCTCCGGATGCGCAGCCCTGACCGGCGTCGAGGCCGTCTCCAACGGGGTGCCGGCGTTCCAGCGACCCAAGAGCCGCAACGCGGCGACCACACTGTTCCTCATGGGCGCCATCGCCATCACGATGCTGTCCTCGATGATCCTCCTCGCCCGCTGGACTGGGGTGCAGTTCGCCGAGAACCCCGCCGTCCAACTCGCCCGGGACGGAGTGCCCGTCGGCGACTCCTACGTCCAGGACACCGTCATGGGCCAGGTCGCCAAGTCGGTCTTCGCCGGGTTCACGCCCGGCGTGGTCGTCGTCTCCGTCGTCACCGGACTCATCCTCGTCCTCGCCGCGAACACCGCGTTCAACGGCTTCCCCGTCCTGGGGTCCATCCTGGCGCGAGACGGATGGATGCCCCGACAACTGCATACCCGGGGGGACCGGCTCGCCTTCTCCAACGGCATCCTCATCCTCGCCGCCGGGGCCATCGTGCTCATCGTCGCCTACCAGGCGCAGGTGACCAAGCTCATCCAGCTCTACATCGTCGGGGTGTTCATCTCGTTCACGCTCAGCCAACTCGGCATGGTGCGGCACTGGAACCGGCACCTGTTCATCGAGACCGACCCGGCCGCCCGGCGCCGGATGCAGCGCAGCCGGATCATCAACACGATCGGTGCCGTCGTCTGCGGGGTCGTCCTCGTCGTCGTGCTCGTGACGAAGTTCGTCCACGGTGCCGGGTTGGCGTTGGCGGCGATGGCGATCCTGTTCCTCATCATGACCGGGATCTCGAAGCACTACCGGCTCGTCTCCCAGGAGCTCACCGTCGCCGAGGACGCCGCCGACCACACCCGGCTGCCGTCGCGGGTCCACGCGATCGTGCTCATCTCCCGGATCCACAAGCCGGCGCTGCGGGCGCTGTCCTATGCCCGCGCCACCCGGCCGTCACGGCTGGAGGCGGTCACCGTCTCGGTCGATCCGGAGGAGACCCACGCGTTGCAGGAGCAGTGGGAACGGATGGGGATCCCGGTCCAGCTCAAGGCGCTCGACAGTCCCTACCGGGAGATCACCCGCCCGGTCGTCGAGTACATCAAGTCGCTGCGTTCGGACAATCCGCGCGACCTCGTCGTGGTCTACGTCCCGGAGTACGTCCTCGGCCGGTGGTGGGAGCAGCTCCTGCACAACCAGAGCGCGCTGCGGCTGAAGACCCGGTTGCGGTTCATGCCCGGCGTCATGGTCTCGTCGGTGCCGTGGCAGTTGCACTCATCCCATGGTCAGGAGCCGCCGCTGACCGATTCGGCGCCCGGTGATGTCCGCCGCGGGGACGGACGATGATCGGCGAGGTCGTCGAGCTCGAGGTCGGGCCGGTCGCCCACGGCGGGCACTGCATCGCCCGCCTCGACGGTCAGGTCGTCTTCGTCCGGCACGCTCTGCCGGGGGAGCGGGTGCTGGCCCGGATCACGGAGGGGGATGCGGGTCGGTCCTTCTTGCGGGCCGATGTCGTCGAGGTCCGCGTCGCATCGCCGGAGCGGGTGCGTCCGCCCTGTCCGCATGCCGGGGTATGCGGTGGTTGCGACTTCCAGCACGTCACCCTCGCCGAGCAGCGGCGGCTGAAAGCGGCCGTGGTGCGCGAGCAGTTCCAGCGGTTGGCCCGCCTCGATCTGGCCGAGCTCGGGTTGGATCCGGTGGTCGAACCAGTGCCTGGGGATGCGGACGGGTTGGGGTGGCGCACCCGGGTCGAGTTCGCTGTCGACCCGGCCACCGGTGTGGCCGGGTTGCGCCGGCACCGCTCCCATGAGGTGGTGCCGGTGGAGCGGTGCCTCATCGCATCCCCCGGGATCACCGAGGCGGCGGTCACGGATCGCACCTGGGACGCGGATTCGGTTGAGGTCGTGGAGACTTCGCACGGTCAGGTCGTCGTCACGGTGCTGCCTTCCCAGGCCCGTCGGGAGCGGCGCATCGTCGAGCGGGTCGAGGCGCTCGACACGGACCTCGCACTCGACGCCCGCGGCTTCTGGCAGGTCCACCCGGGTGCTGCATCCACGTTCGTCGACGCCGTCCTGACGATGCTCGACCCGCAGCCGGGGGAGCGGGCCCTCGATCTGTATGCCGGGGTCGGCCTCTTCGCCGTCGCCCTCGCCGAGCGGGTCGGACCGCTCGGGCAGGTCGTCGCGGTCGAGAGCGATGGCCGGGCCACCGGGTATGCGCGGGAGAACCTCGCCGGGCACCGCCAGGCGCTCGTCCTCGACGGGCGGGTCGACGACCTGTTCGGCGTGCCCCGCCACGAGCGCTCCGGTGGGCGCCGCAGACCCGCCCGACGCCGCCGGCGAGGGGTCCGGTCGCCGCTGCTGCCGCATACCGCCTCCGTCGTCGTCCTCGACCCACCCCGCATCGGGGCCGGTGCCGACGTCGTGCGTGCAATCGCGGCTCTGGGTGCGCGGGCGGTCGCCTATGTCGCGTGCGACCCGGCGGCGCTGGCGCGCGATGTCGCGACATTCCAGGAGAGTGGGTATGTGCTGGCCGGGTTGCGTTGCTTCGACGCCTTCCCGATGACCCACCACGTGGAGTGTGTGGCGCTGTTGACGAGGGCCGACTCCGACGCGGGGTGACGGGGGCGGCATGGCGCGCTGGCGATCCCTGGGGAGCGTGGTGTTGCCGTCGGGGATCGCTGCCGCGCGCTCGAGTCCGCGCTGGCGATCCCCGGCGTCCGCAGCGTTGCCGCCAGGGATCCCTATCGTGCGCTCGAGCCCGCGTTGGCGATCCCTGACGAGTGTGGCCTCGCCCTCAGGGATGCCTGCCGGGGCGAGGCGAGATGCCGAGGCGTGTCAGGAGTTCGCGAGGGGTGAGCACTTTGACACCGAGGTCCTTCGCGGCATGTAGGTCGTTCATCGCCGGTGGTGATGGCCTCTGCACCAGCAGCCAGTGCAAGGGCGACGAGGTAATCGTCCTTCGGATCACGCGTGACAGTGGGCGGGTGGTCGACATCTGCATGCCACTCGCCAACCACTCACGCAGTGGCGCGCTTCGCGCGGACGGCCGCGAGCTCAGACTTCGCGAGAGACATCGCGTCGTCCTCAGAGATCTCCTCGCCCCTTCGGTAGGCCCCTAGCGTCGCAGCCAGACGACCACCGCCGAGGCCACGCCGGATCGCAGCAGCCAGAACCTCGCTACGGGACATGCCGGATTCGGCTACCTGGGCGTCGAGGATCTCGATCAGGTCATCGTCGATGTTGACGGGAAAGACCGTCATCGGCACCTCCTCGGCTTGTGGCATCGGGATGTGTCCAGTCTACGCACGCGACGCGTGCAGGGGACGACGCTGCGCCCGGGCGGACAGTCGACCGGGGATCGCTACCGCGCGCTCGAACCCGCGCTGCCGATCCTTGGGGCGGGGGAGTGGCGCCAGGGATCGCTACCGCGCCCGAGGTCGAGTGCCGCGCCCACTTCATGGCGCAGGTGTGCGGTCGATAGGCTCGGAGGTGGATCCGGACATGTGCTAAATTTATCTTGACGTCAAGATAGTTTCCGTGCATGCGCAACGTAGCAAAGGAGCGACAGTGGCCAGCAGCAACAGCTTCGACGCCAAAGACACCCTCACGGTGGGCGAAAAGTCCTATGAGATCTACCGGCTCGACAAGGTCGAGGGCAGTGAGACCCTCCCGTACAGCCTGAAGGTCCTTCTCGAGAACCTCCTGCGCACCGAGGACGGTGCCAACATCACCGCGGACCACATCCGCGCCCTCGGGGCCTGGGACGAGAACGCCGAGCCCGACACCGAGATCCAGTTCACCCCGGCGCGGGTCGTCATGCAGGACTTCACCGGCGTGCCGTGCATCGTCGACCTGGCCACGATGCGCGAGGCCGTCGCCGACCTCGGTGGCGACCCGACGAAGATCAACCCGCTCGCACCCGCCGAGCTCGTCATCGACCACTCCGTCATCATCGACGTCTTCGGCCGCCCGGACGCGTTCGAGCGCAACGTCGAGATCGAGTACCAGCGCAACGAGGAGCGCTACAAGTTCCTCCGCTGGGGCCAGACCGCCTTCGACGACTTCAAGGTCGTCCCGCCGGGCACCGGCATCGTCCACCAGGTCAACATCGAATATCTCGCCCGGGTCACGATGGTCCGCGACGGAGTCGCCTACCCGGACACCTGTGTCGGCACCGACAGCCACACGACGATGGTCAACGGCCTCGGCGTCCTCGGCTGGGGTGTCGGCGGCATCGAGGCCGAAGCGGCCATGCTCGGCCAGCCGGTCTCGATGCTCATCCCGCGGGTCGTCGGCTTCAAGCTGACCGGCCAGATGCAGCCGGCCGTCACCGCGACTGACGTCGTGCTGACGATCACCGAGATGCTCCGCGAGCACGGCGTCGTCGGCAAGTTCGTCGAGTTCTACGGCGAGGGTGTTGCGGCGCTGCCGCTCGCCAACCGGGCCACGATCGGCAACATGAGCCCCGAGTTCGGCTCTACGTGTGCGATCTTCCCGATCGACGATGTGACGCTGGACTACCTGCGGCTCACCGACCGCGACGAGGAGCAGGTCGCCCTGGTCGAGGCCTACGCCAAGGAGCAGGGTCTGTGGCTCGACCCGTCGGCTGAGCCGCGGTTCTCCGAGAAGCTCGAGCTCGACCTGTCCACCGTCGTCCCGTCGATCGCCGGCCCGAAGCGGCCGCAGGACCGCATCGCGTTGACCGACGCGCAGAACCAGTTCCGCTCCGACCTGCGCAACTTCGTCACCGACGGCACCCTCGGCATCGAGCGCAGCGACCTGGACAACGAGCTCAACGGCACGTTCCCGGCCTCCGACGCCCCGTCGCACGACCCGTCCCACCAGTCCCAGGAAGCGGGCCGGCCGCGTCGGATCGCACCGAGCGGCGACGGCAAGCGTCCGCACAAGCGGGTCCCAGTGACGATCGGCGGTGTCGACTGCGAGATCGACCACGGTGTGGTCTCGATCGCCTCGATCACCTCGTGCACGAACACGTCCAACCCGTCGGTGATGATCGGTGCGGCCCTGCTCGCCAAGAAGGCGGTCGAGAAGGGTCTGACGGTCCCGCCGTGGGTGAAGACCTCGATGGCGCCCGGGTCCAAGGTCGTCACCGGCTACTACGACAAGGCCGGACTGTGGCCGTTCCTGGAGAAGCTCGGCTTCCACCTCGTCGGCTACGGCTGCACGACGTGCATCGGCAACTCCGGGCCGATCATCGACGAGGTCAGCCGGGCGGTCAACGAGGAGGACGTCACGGTCGTCTCGGTCCTCTCGGGCAACCGCAACTTCGAGGGTCGGATCAACCCGGACGTGAAGATGAACTACCTCGCGTCCCCGCCGCTCGTCATCGCCTACGCCCTGGCCGGGTCGATGGACTTCGACTTCGACTCCGACCCGCTCGGCGTCGACGAGGCCGGCAACGAGGTCTTCCTCAAGGACATCTGGCCCTCGCCGGAGGAGGTCGAGGCGACGATCCGCGAGGCGATCAGCCAGGAGCTGTTCGAGAAGGACTATGCCGATGTCTTCGCCGGTGACGAGCGCTGGCGCGGCCTGGACACCCCGGAGGGTGAGACCTTCGAGTGGGAGGCCGACTCGACGTATGTCCGCAAGCCCCCGTACTTCGAGGGAATGGGCAAGGAGCCGGCACCGGTCGAGGACGTCTCGGGTGCCCGGGTCCTGGCCCTGCTCGGTGACTCGGTCACGACCGACCACATCAGCCCGGCCGGTTCGATCCGCAGCGACTCGCCCGCCGGCACATACCTCACCGAGCACGGTGTGGAGCGCAAGGACTTCAACTCCTACGGCTCGCGCCGTGGCAACCACGAGGTGATGATCCGTGGCACGTTCGCCAACATCCGGCTGCGCAACCTGCTCCTCGACGGTGTCGAGGGCGGTTTCACCCGCGACTTCACCGCCGGTGGTGAGCAGAGCACGATCTACGACGCGGCGCAGAACTATCAGGCCGCCGGGATCCCGCTCGTCGTCCTCGCCGGCAAGGAGTACGGCTCCGGGTCCTCCCGGGACTGGGCGGCCAAGGGCACGGCCCTGCTCGGGGTCAAGGCGGTCATCGCCGAGTCCTACGAGCGGATCCACCGCTCCAACCTCATCGGTATGGGTGTGCTGCCGCTGCAGTTCCCCGAGGGTGAGAACCCCGAGTCGCTCGGTCTGGACGGCACCGAGACCTTCGACATCTCCGGGGTGACGGCGATGAACGATGGCGAAACCCCGCGCACGGTCAAGGTCGTCGCCACCAAGGAGGACGGCACCGCGGTCGAGTTCGACGCCCGCCTGCGGATCGACACCCCCGGTGAGGCGGACTACTACCGCAACGGCGGCATCCTCCAGTACGTCCTGCGCCAGCTCGTCTGAGGACAACCGTCCGATCATTGGTTGGTATGCGGGCCGCACCCTTCGTGGGTGCGGCCCGCCTCTCTGTTGGTGGGCTGTCATCCGGGTATGCGGTGCTCGCCTCGGCCCCCGTGTCGGTTGGGTTGTCGGGTGGGTCTGGTCCGGTGGGGAAGGTCTGTCAGTGGTCGCCTCTAGGCTGAACGCATGTTCGGATCAACCGCCACTGCACGGGTCTTCCCGGCGCCTGCCCCGGAGCCTGTCCCGGTGTCTGGTGGCGGGTTGGTGCCGGTCGGTACGGCCGAGTTGCAGCAGTGGCTGGCCCGGTTGGCGCTGCCGTCCCCGGCCGATGGGGACGCTGACCGGATCGACCGGCTACGGGTGCTGGAGCAGGTCAAGAACGCGATCTGTGCCGCACAGGCGGCCGAGACGCTCACCTTCAACACCTCCCAACGTGATGCCCAAGTCGCGGCCGGGTACGCACCCGA
>DUPF01000160.1 GCA_012838445.1 Intrasporangiaceae bacterium
ACGCCGGACGCCCATCGGGCAGCGTCCGCGACAGCCGCCTGGGTCAACGCCTCAAGCGAGGCACGCCCTGCGGCCAGCATGGTGGCCGGGACGCCCACACCCTGACGTGCCCGAACGATCGGCGAGTACAGCGCCTTGTCCAGCGTCGTCACGGCTCCGGTGTCAGGGTCCTCCAGCCAGCCAGAAAAGCCGCCAGGAGCGACGCGCGCTAACTGCTCCTCCGGGAACCCCGATTGGGCCAGCGAGGCGCCCACGGAGGCCGCGCCGTCCGTCGCAGCACCAACCTGAGCCGAGCCGACCAGCACGACGGCACGCGGCAGGAGCGCCGACCATTGGGCAGCCCAGTCACCCGCCGGATCAATCCGGCCCCACAGGGAGCGAACGCCCAGCATCGCCGCCAGCGAGCGGCGCTGAGTCGCCCGGTACAGGTCAAGCGTTGCCGAGGGCGGCATCGGTCGAGCCGTTCAGCAGGGAGTTGGCGAGTTGGATCGTCGGATCATTCAACTCGGCGGCGAAGTACTGCCGTTCCTTGTCCTTCTCGGCCTCCGACATGCCCAGCCTGTCCCATGCGCCCTCGCGGGAGAGGATGGGCTTCGCGCCTTGGGTCAGCTTCACGATTGCGTCGGTGCGCTGCGCCACCGTGGGCGTCGCCGGGTCGTGCCAGTCGACGCGCACGCGGTTGCCCTCGACCCACTGGCCCGTCGCGAACCGGAGAGCGAGCCCACCCACCCATCCGAGCGTCGTGCCCACCTCGTCGTTCTGCGCCTCGATGGAGCGCACCAACTGCGCCTCATCGGCGTAGATCGCCCCCTCGGCCGGCGGGTTGGCCGTGTGGAGCCCGAAGTATCGTGCCGGGAAGCCGGAGACCGTCGCCGCCTGCTTGCCGTAGATGTTGATGGCCGTCTCGAAGTTGGACAGATCGGCCGCCTCGAGCTGACCCACCTTCGCGGCCGGGTTCGTCAGGATGTGGATGGCGTCGAGGTACGCCTCCCATGCCGGAGTCGGGTTGCCCTGCGCGTCGGTGAAGTCCGCCTGAGAAGCACCCGTGACGAACTTGCGCGGGGCGCCGTGCGCCTCCTGCGTGAACTGCATGTTGGTCAGCGCGCGCACCGCGGCGTCCGTCAGCGGGATCACGTCGGACATGAGCGATTCCCCGGACCATTCGGTGCTCATCCGGCGGTTCAGGTGCAGCACGACCGGCACGGCGCCGAGCTTGTGAACGTCACGGCGAACCTCCGCCCAGGGCTGCCCGTCATCACGCCTGCACCAGACCGTGTAATCCGGCATGAACAGGGTGGCGTGAGTCGGCCCCCAGCCGGTCGCCGTCACGCCGAAGAATCGGGCGGCGACCGTGATCGTCTCGTTCAGCAGGTCAATCGCGGCGACCATCTCGCGCGGCGACTCCACCCGGATCAACGGGAGGTTGCCGTTTCGCGGGTTGGTGCCCACCGACATGAACGACCGCCCGAAGATGCAGCGGTCACGGTTGAACATGCGCAGGTGCGCAGAGAGGTTGGACGCCTCAGCGATCGCGCGTAGGCGCGGATCGGCAGTCTCCTCGCCGGGCAGAATCAGGGCGCGAACCTGCTGGCGGTCGACGGTGGTGTCGACCACGACGCGCGGCCAGTTCACCACCACCATGAACTGCCGAAGGCGCGGCGGAATCGCCATGCCAAGCTGCTCGACGCGCTGCTGCCCGCGGTAGTAGTTGAACAGGCGCTCATCGCCCGTCCACTGGTTCTGTCGCTGGTGGTCCAGCTCCTCCAGAGCGGAGACTTCGGCCGCCGAGAGTGGCATCCTGCCTCCTTATCGAAGTCGAATCACGGTGGGCTGTCGTGTAGCAACCCATCCGGCGGCCAGTGCGTCAGCCCTGGCCTCGTAGGCGAGGGCATCGGCCACCACGCCGTCGATCTTGCGCGGGCTGTTCGGGTACTCCTTGCGGACCAACCTGAACTTGCCCTTGTTCCGCACGTAGGCGTTGCCGTAGTGCGTGGCGATCGCGTCGTCCGCGTCGTGGTAGGTCAGTTCCTTGGTCATGTCCGCGTGCAGCCGGTCGAGCGCGTAGCCCATCTGCGTATCCCGGGAGGTCGCCCACGGGATCACCACGTCTTCGCCGAACTCAGCCGCGAGTGCTTCCACGTCGGAGCGCCACTCGTGCGGGTCGGCGTACAGCCGTGACACGGTGCGCTCCCGCAGCACCTCACGGAGTCGCGCCATCACCTCACCGCGAGGAACCTCCCAGCCGTGCCCAGCCGGGC
>DUPF01000161.1 GCA_012838445.1 Intrasporangiaceae bacterium
AGATCCACCCGCGCTTCCCGCAGGACGACCTCGTCGCGGTGCACGAGCGGCTCGGCATCGTCACCGAGTCGTGGTCGCCGCTCGGCAAGGGCTCGGTCGATCTGGACGCCGAGCCGATCGCGGCCGCGGCTGCCGAGCACGGGGTAAGTCCGGCTCAGGTTGTGCTGCGCTGGCACCTCGACCGCGGACTGCTGCCGTTGCCGAAGTCGGCCGATCCGGGTCGGCAGCGGGAGAACCTCGACGTGTTCGGCTTCGCGCTCTCGGCCGATGAGATCGAGGCGATCTCCGCGATGGGCGTCGCCGACGGCCGTCGCTTCGACGGCGACCCGGACACCCACGAGGAGATGTAGCCCGCGCTCGCGGAATCGCGCTCCCGCGCCCCCGCGCCCCCGCGCCCCCCGCCCCTCGCGAAGGTGGGCAAACAGTCGAAATCAGGCACCAAAACCGACCGAACGCCCACCCTCAGCGCACGGGGAGGTGCCCGGCAAGCCTCACATCGCCTGGAACGGACGCACCTCGATCGCCCAGCTGCAACCGGTCGCGACCGCCGCCTTGGCGAGTTCGAGGGCGGCCTGGTCGTCGGGGACGTCGACAACCCAGAAGCCGCCCATGTATTCGTCGGCCTGCACCTTCGGACCCTCGGTCACCTCGCCGCCGCGGTGCGCGAGCCGGGCGGTCGAAGCCGGCATCAGACCACCCGCGAAGACCATCGACCCCTCCTCGACGAGGCGTTGATTGAACGCCTCGACCGCCGCATACACACTCTCCGGGTCGACACCCGGAGGCAGTGCGTTGTCGTCGCCGTGATGGACGGAGAGCAGATAGTGCGGCATGGGAGGTCCTCTCGGGTCGCTTCGAGCACCGGCCGACCCGCCGAGGACCGGCCCGATGTCTGCCCCCGATTCTGCACGGTTTCCCCATCACGTGGTTACGCAACGGTAGACAAGAGGACATGACGCAGCAGCACCCTGCCGTGACCTTCGCCGGTGACTGGAGCGGCCAACTCGTCGCAACCGCGATCCACACCGGCCACGACCTGCGCCCGGAGGTCGCCGAAGCCATGATCCTCGACGAGGCGACGCGGCTGCGCGAGGAGGACCCGCATACCGACACCATCGGTGCCCTGATCCCCGCCCGGATGGTCGTGCACCGCTCCCGCTTCGAGGTCGACCTCAACCGGCTCCTCGAGGACGCGGTCTATCGCACGCCGGAGGACTGTTGGGGGCTGGAGGTGTGGCGCGACAATCCCCTCCCGGACGACATCGTGCGGCGCAGCCAGGAGGTGTATGCGTCGGTCTACTCCCAACTCGAGGCTCGCCTGGATGAGGTCGCGGCGCGGGGACCGTTCGTCGTCTACGACGTCCACTCCTACAACCATCGGCGCGACGGTGCCGATACGGATCCCGAGCCATGGCAGGACAATCCGGAGGTCAACCTCGGCACGGGCACGGTGGATAGGAAGATCTTCTCCAGCGTCGTCGACGCGTTCACCGAGGCGATGCGCGCCCAGTCCACCGACGCCGGGCCGATCGACGTGCGCGAGAACGTGAAGTTCGAAGGCCGTGCCCTGGCCTGGTGGGTGCACGAGCGGTATGCGGGCCGCGGCGTCGTTCTGGCGCTCGAGTTCAAGAAGACGTTCATGGATGAATGGACCGGCGTGGTCGACCAGCGGCGCCTCGACCAGCTCCAGGCTGCGCTCGCCGCGACTCAGGAGCCGGTCCTCGCCGCCCTCCGGGAGGTCGACTGACGATGTCCACGCCAGACCCCCCTGGTGCCGAACCGGCTTTCAGCCCAGGCGATCTCGCCGTCGACCATGCGCTCGCACGGTTGTCGGGAGGCGTCCGTTTCCTGCTCGATGTCACCCCGGTCGATGTCGATGAGGTGCGCGACGCATACCTCTCCGGGGAGATCGCCGAACCGGAGTTCACCTATCGGGACCTGGAGACCGATCCCGACGTCCTCGCCGCCGAGCTCGCGCAGATCGATCCGGCCACCGTCGAGAACACCACCCTCGGTGCGCTGCTGCGGGCCAAGCATCGCGAGATGGAGTTGCAACTGGAGATGCTCCGCGCCCGCGGGACCCCCGACTTCCTGCAGATGTCGGTCGAACTCTATGGGGCGGTGTCGCCGGCGCTCTACGAGAAGGCGGGGGCGCTGCTGCTCACCGTCGACCCGCCCGCCGCCGGTGAAGGACGGCTCGACGCCGAGGAGTTCCGGGACCTGGCCGAGCAGGAACTGGACCACTACCGGGAACTTGACCCGGACATCGGACTGCACGTCGAGATCCGCGACGACGTCTCGGGCGTGCTGTGCGAGGGGACGACGCTGCTCATCAGCGCGCACAGCTCGATCGACTCCCGGCGGGCATTCGCGCTGCTCCAGCACGAGATCGGCACCCACCTCATCACCCAGGTCAACGGATCGCGGCAGCCGGTGACCGTGCTCGGGACCGGGCTGGCCGGCTATGACGAGACCCAGGAGGGGCTGGCCGTGCTCGCCGAGGTCGCCGTCGGTGGGCTGACCCCGGCGCGGCTGCGGCAACTCGCGGCCCGGGTCGTCGTCGTTCACGACCTGCTCGCCGGGGCCGGGTTCACCGAATGCCATGAGCGACTCGTCGAGGCCGGCCTGCCCAGTGGGGGCGCGTTCACGACCGTCATGCGGGTCTTCCGGTCCGGCGGGTTGACCAAGGATGCGATCTATCTGCGCGGCCTGGTCGACCTGCTCGCCCATCTGGCCGGCGGCGGAGCCCTGCAGCCGTTCTATCTCGGCAAGTTCGCCCTGACCGACCTGCCGCTCATCGAGGACCTCGCAGAGAGCGGCCTGATCCACGCACCCCACGTCCTGCCCCGGTTCCTCGACCTGCCGGGGACCACGCAGCGGCTCGCCGAGGCGGCCGCCGCCGATGACCTGACCCAGCTCACCAGAGGAGAAGCCGCATGAAGATCGGATTCGTCGTCAACGATGTCGAGACCGAGGAGCCCATCTACACGACCACCCGCCTGGCGATGACCGCGACGAACCTCGACCACGAGGTGTGGCTCATGGGGATGGGCGACTTCGGCTACGAACCGGACGGATCGCTCCATGCCCGCGGTCGCGGAGCGGGCGGCAAGAGCTATCGCTCGCTCGAGCGCTATCTCGAGGACGTGCAGCGGCCGGAGACCGAATCCACCGTCGCCCTCGACGAATTCGACGTCGTCATGCTCCGCAGCGACCCCGCCGACGACGCCCACGACTCGTCCTGGGCGAACAATGCCGGCGTCGCGTTCGGTGAACTCATGGCTGCCGCCGGGGTCCTCGTCGTCAACCATCCGGCGAGTCTGGCGACCGCGCTCTCCAAGGCCTACTTCCAGCAGTTCCCCGAAGCGGTCCGGCCGCGCACGCTGATCTCCCGGGAGGAGAAGCGGATCGCCAAGTTCGTCAAGGAACTCGGCGGCAAGGCCGTCCTCAAACCCCTCCAGGGCTCCGGCGGATCCGGGGTGTTCATGGTCAACTCCAAGGAATCACCGAACCTGTCCCAGATCATCGAGGCCATCGCCCGGGACGGATACGTCGTCGTCCAGGAGTATCTGCCCGAGGCCAAGGAGGGCGATGTGCGCATGTTCGTCATGAACGGTCAGCCGCTCATCGTCGACGGGGCACACGCGGCGTTCCGGCGCCGCAGCACATCCAAGGACATCCGCTCGAACATGTCCGCCGGCGGCAAGGCCGAGAAGGTCACCGTCACCGACGAGATGCTCGCCCTCGTCGAGGCGGTCCGCCCCAAGCTCGTCGCCGACGGCATGTTCCTCGTCGGACTCGACATCGTCGGGGACAAGCTCATGGAGGTCAACGTCTTCAGCCCCGGCGGCCTCGGCTCCTGCCAGCAGCTCTACGACGTCGACTTCGCCCCCGCGATCATCGCTGACCTGGAACGCAAGGTCGCGCTGCGGGAGCACTACGGCTCCCAGTTGCCGAACAAGGCCCGCGCGACCCTCTGACGCCCCCGCCCCCGATCGCTCAGACGTCCTCACCTTTCCCGCCACAAGCGCGAAACGCCAACTCCCCCACACTTCCTTTCCGTGGTGAAGTTGGCGTTTAACGCATCTGGCGGGAAACGTCAGCGACGCCGTGGGCTTGGGGAGGGCGGTGCGAGGGCTTCGACCCCTTGGCGACGTTGAACGCCTGCTGTCCCTCGGCCGATCCGACCGTCGCGAGCCAGTCCTTGGTGCCGTCCGGGTTCGGGGCACCCTTGGGCAGGGTGAACGAGTCGGCGAGGAAGTTGAAGACACCGTCGGTCCCGGGGACCGGGAAGTAGGTGTAGTCGGTGCCCTCGGCCTGGTCGCGCGAGTTGAACTGGGCCACCGCCCAGTCGCCCATGACGTTGTAGGCGGCGGTGCCGTCGATGACCATGTCGGTCGGGGCGACCCAATCGTCACCGTCGGCGGCGTTGTTGGCGAAGCCGAGCAGTTTGACCATGTGGTCGGCGGCCTGCTTCACGCCGTCGGAGTCCCACGCGGTCGAGCCGTCGAAGAGGCCCGCATAATCGTCCGCTCCGAGGTCGGCGAGGAGGACGTTCTCGAAGAGGTGCACGACCGTCCACGTGCCACCGACCGAGAGCGGTGTCTCGACGCCGGAGTCCTTGACCTTCTGCATGTCGGCGAGCCAGCCGTCAATGTCGGCGGGCACGGCGCTGACACCGGCCTTCTCGAGCACCTCGGGGTTGGCCCAGACAACGTTGCTGCGGTGGATGTTCGACGGCACCGAATAGATGTTGCCTTCGACGGTGATCCGGTCGAGCAGGTCCTGCGGGAAGACGGCGGACCCGCCGAGTGCCTCAATGACATCGTTGACCGGCTCGATCTGCCCCTTGACGATGTAGTCGGTCAGTTCCGCCCCGGCGTGCCCCTGGAAGGAGTCCGGCGGGTTGCCGTTCTCCAGGTCGGAGGCGAGTTTGGCCTTGGCGTTGCTGCCCGCGCCGCCGGCGACGGCGAGGTTGACGAACGTGTCGTTCGGGAACTGCTCCTGAAGACGTCGACGAGCGCGTCGAGGCCGACCTTCTCCGAGCCGTCGGCCCACCACGTGAAGACTCCGACGTCACCGCCGGCGCCGCCTTCGGCACCACCACCCTGTGGCTCACCCGTGGCCGCATCAGCCGGCGGGGCGGGGGTGTCACCCGGACCGTCACTCGTGGTGCCGGTGCTGCAGGCCGCAAGGCTGAGTGCTGCGATTCCCAGGATGGCGGCGGACGTCTTTGTCCTTCTCATGGCTGTCCCTGCTCACGTGAAGCGCAACGGTGCGCCGGGTCTCAGTATCCTCCTTGCAAACAGTTCACGCGATAGGGAACGAGAATCGGCTCGCCTCAGCGGAAGTCGACCTGTCGACCGAGCGTGCCGACGAGTCGTTCCCGCGTCGCCGCCGATGCGGCCTCGTCACGGGCGGCGACGACCTCGGCGAGCCGGTCCTGCAGTCCGAGTCGGGCGGTGACGGCACCGTCGGCCGGACCGCTGGTGTCGGCGGCGATCAGCTCCTCGATGGCGGCCACACCGGCCTCGGCGCGGGCGACGAGTTGTGCCTGGAGGGCGTCGAGGCGGGCCGCATACCACTCGCTGGCCAGGACCGACTCCCGGGTGAACATCTCCCGGAAGGCGGGGTCGTGCAGGGTCAGTCCGTCCGCGGAGATCCCGTCGGCCATGATCTCCAGGAGGGCTCGCACCGGCGGGCAGGCCGAGGAGATCGTGCCGTCCTTGAGGTATGCGCGGGCCACCCGCTCATGGGTGTCGACCATGACCCGCACGGAGTCGTTGAAGATCTCCTGGCTCTGGGTCTCCGGTCGCAGGATCGCCTCGGTGAAGATCGCATCGGGCTGCATGAAGATCCGCCCGAGGAACGTCGTCGCGAACTTCTCGGTGATCCGATAGCCGAGCCGGCTCGCGGCGATGACACCGGACTCGGTCTCGACATCCTCGATCCGCTCGAGATAGTCGTGCTCGATGAGCCACTGCGCGGACCGCTCGTGCGGACGCATCCGCGCGAAGATCTCCGGCACGAGCAGTGAAACGTCATGATCCACACGGACATTCGGCCCGACATAACCGGCGCCGGAGATCCACCCGTCGTAGCCGGTCAGGGCATAGGACAGGAACGCGGCGTTGAGGTCGTAGGTCGTCGGCAGCGCGTTGAACGGGGCCTTCGTCATCGCACCCTCGCTGCCGGCACCGGTCGTCGACGGCGACTTGCCGGTCATCGAGGAGATGAACTCCATGAGCAGTTCAGGCAGCTCCAGGTAGTGCAGTGGACTGAACGCACACAGTGCGGGCACCCCGTCGTCGGGCGGATTGTTGCGCCGCCCGGCCGCGACGACGTCGATTTCGGTCGGCACCGGCGCCGACATCGTCCAGCCGCGGGAGATCCGGATCGCGGCCTCGGCGGCAGCCGTCCCCGCCGGGTCGGCGATGTCCGGCCGGACCTGCAGGTAGCGGGGGTTCTTCGACGGTTTGCCGTCGACGATGCGCGGGTTGGCCGAGCAGACGACGTATGCGGGGCTCGCCTCCTCGTCACTCTCGGCGAAGGCGAGGATCCGGTTGCGCATCGGCGCGGTGAAGTGGCTCAGCGCGATGGCGTCGTCCGAGATTGCTTGTGCCGCAGCACGATCCAGCGGCTCGAAGTTGGACAGGAAGGTGTCCGGCTTGGCGATGTCGGCCTCTGCGGTCGAGTCGTAGCCGGGGATGATCGCGTCGTCGGGACGCTGGAAGAGCATCCCTTCGCAGTTCTCGACGAACTTGCGCGAGAGTCCGTCCGGGCCGGACGGCACGACCGTCGAGGCGGTGATGTCGTCCTCGGTCTGCACCTTGACCGCCGGCGCATAGTCCGGGCGGAGGCTGAACAGGCGGTAGGAGCCGTCCTCCTCGAACCCGACCCGCAGCATGTCGACGAGGACGGACTGTCCGTCGAGACGGAGTCGGTGCCCCGGACGGCCGTTCGTGCGGCTCACCGAGAAGTGGCTGCGCCAGTCGTCGCCCCACTCAGGCCGGTAGGCCTCCTTGATGACGAACGCCAACTCGATGATCGACGGACGCAGGGACCGGATGAATTCGTTGTGTTCGTCGGAGAACTCGCGTCGCGGAGTGAGGAGCTTGATGACCGAACCCATGCTCCGCTCCGGGCTGAGAACGCTGCGGTGGTCCTGACCGTTGCGGGCCGGGTCGGCATAGCGCTGCGAGTAGTCCCGGTCGAAGATCGCCTGGACCGCGTCCAGGTCGGCGTCGAAGTCGGAGACGTAGGCCTGCCCGATCGTGATCGCATCGGCGATCGACTTGGAGATCTCGGACTTGCCGCCACCGGAGACGGTCGATGGCTTGTGGCAGACGGTCAGGTCGGCGGAGGTCCCGATGATCGTCCACTGCACCGGCTCCTGACGGACCTGCTCCATCCGCACCCGGAACCCGGTCGTGTCGAGATAGGTGGTGTCGCCCCGGAACGGGATCTCACAGTCGGTTCCGTTGGTGTTCCACGTGATCGAGCGGGTCCGCAGCGAATAATGCGCCTCGGCCGGGACCAGGACAAGCTCCGGGTGCGCGACCGAGCGGGCCCAGCCCGCGGCGTCCAGCTCCCACGCACCCGAATCCCGTTCAACGACAGTGTCCACGGAGGGCGGATCCACCGCATACGTGTTGGTGAACTCCTGGCCCTCGTCCCAGGAGGGGAAGATCAGCGCCCCGCCGGAGTGCTCCTCCTCAGCCCCGCCGAGGAGGTTGGCGGACATGGAGATCTGGGTCTTGACCTCCTTCTTGCAGTATCCGAAGTAGTTGTCCGCGATGACGGTGACCATGACGCCGCGCTCGTCGCGGGCGCACACCTTGAACGCCTGGCCGTCGTTGTAGCGCTCCGCCGGGTCGGTCCAGCACATCCCGTCCCGGATCTGCCGCTCGGTCGCGTCGTCGCGGTGCGGCAGGCCGAGGGACTGCTTCGTCACGGTGACCAGGTGCGGGGCGAGGATGACCAGGCCGGTATGCCCGGTCCAGCCGAGCGGATCGAGGCCGGCGTCGTTCTCGGGCAGGTAGGGGTCGCCCCCGTTGCCGAACACCGTCTCGACGAAGTCGAGGTTGGCGACCATCGAGCCGGGGACGATGAAGCGAGTCTCCATCCGCCGCTCCCGGGTGTGGCCGGGGACGCCCGGCACGACGAGGGGACGGAGCAGGAGGGAGACGAAGCAGGCCGCCTTCTCCTCCTGGGTGGCGGTGATCGGCAACTCGAGCGCGGCGGCCGGCGGGGTCAGGGCGCGATCGAGCAGGGCCGCGAAGACCTCCCGCGGGACGGCCTTCTTGTCGTCCGGGATCGGCAGGCCGCCCTCGGCGATGTGGAACACCCCGGCCGTCGTGCGGCGGTCGTTGCGCGGGTTGTGCAGCACGCCGTTCGCGAGGCGATAGCTCGTGATGAGCTCGCTGCTGTATTCGTCGGCGTCGACCGGCAGCGACAGGGTCCGGGCCAGCCCAGGCAGGTCGAGGGTGAGGGTGCGACGCGGCAGTCGCGGGATGTCCTCGATCCCGTGCAGGTAGGCGGTGAGGAACTCCTGGACCCGCTCGTCGACGGGCGGCAACCGGTCGGACAGGCGGCGGCTCAACTCCCGCTGTCTGGCCAGCAGGGGCGCCACGAGGTCGGCGGCGCCGCTCGCTCCGTCCTGGGCGGCTGCGGCGGCCACCATGGGCAGGCCGAGGAGGCGCAGGCGCAGGTTGACGGCGGGCAAGAGGGGGTCGGTGTTCAGCATCGGTGCTTCCGCTCGGTTCGGGATCTTCCGGGGCAGTTCACTGTCCAGTCTTCCGCCCCGCGGGCCGTGATGTAAACGCTAACGCACCGGAGTTCACCCCGCCATCGCCGCATGGTCAGGCGGTGTTC
>DUPF01000162.1 GCA_012838445.1 Intrasporangiaceae bacterium
AGGACTCCGACAACGAGGACACTCGCGGCCCGTCCCAGGATGTCGATCCCCGTCGTGGGGAGTCCGGCCGCCTCGGCCACCGCACTGCCGATGAGCGCGGCGATGACGACGGCTGCGACACCGCCGAGCACCATCGCGATCCCGGACAGGCCGGGTCGGTGCGGGATGGAGAGCATGAAGGCCACCCCGGCGGCGGACGCGATCGGTGAGACCCCCTGCCGATCGGCAAGTCGCACGTGCGCCAACTCCCCGACGGTGCCGAGCAGGAAGAGCGCCAGGAGCCACATGGCGGCGAAACTCATCCGCCGAGCCGTTCTGCGGGGTGGTCGTGGGCCAGGATCCAACTGTGCTCAACCGCTGATTGGGTCGTCAGCTCGGAGACGATGGCCGCGATGCTCGGGTGCTCAGTGAGGCTCTCGTAATCCGACCTCCGTTGCCCGATCCGTGAGTGCGTCAGCCACTCCGGTCCCGGCTGGTCCAAGATGCCGTGCCGTTCGGCGGCTCTTCCCAGCGCAGCCACGACGGTGCCGTCCAGTCCGCCGTCGCTGCGCAGTTCGTCGAGTGCCGCCCGGGGGCTGACCGCCGGATGGTCCGGAGTACCGGCGGTCAGCGCGTCGAAGGCATCGGCAACGGCCAGAACTCGAGCCCCGAACGGGATCTCTGGTCCGAGGAGCCCCCGCGGATAGCCGGAGCCGTCGATACGTTCGTGATGGGCGCCGATCGCCGGCAGGACCGGCACGGCGAACGAGATGTTCGTCAGGATCCGCACCGCGGTGACAGGGTGGCCGCGCAGTTCGTGGGTATCCCCCTCCGTCGCTCTCACGAGGCCCACGTCATGCAGTAGACCAGCCGTGCGCAGTTCAGCAAGCGCCTTCGGGCCGACCCGGAGGGACTCGCCGATCCAGTCGCAGAGGATCGCCACCCGTTGCGCATGTGCACCGGCACCGGGATGGCGGGCATCTAGGGCAGCGATGAGGGTGTCGGTGGTGCGCTCGTGGGCCTGGAGTTCAGCCCCGAACTGCCCGAACACCCACCATGCGACGCCCAGCGGAACAACGGTGAGGATGGCTGCGAACCAGGTGATCTGTCCCGGCCCCCACAGCACGACGAGAAGGAACGCGACGACCCCGTATCCGACGTAGGCCGGGCCCGTAGACGCAAGCAGGTTGCGCATCTGCGCCCAAAAGGAAACCCGCGCTGTCACCACCATGACCCCGGAGAGCAGAACGGCGTTGGTTGCCGCTTGGGTCAGGTCAGCGATCACGAGCGGTAGACCGATCCCGAGCAGCACGTCCCGGGTGCCGGCGACTGTGAGCGGGTCAAGTCCTCCTGCAGCGTTGTACGCGAGGCCGCCTACCAGTCCGACGACGCCGAACATCCCTGCATTGAAAACCCGTCGGACGGCTGGCGACCGCATCGGTCGCGCAATTGTGCCTACGATGCCGACCAGCGCCGCTCCGATCGGTCCAACCAACACCGCTGCGGCGAGAATGACGATCCCGAAGAACGAGAATCGAACCCCGTCCCCGGTCAGAGAAACGACCGAGTCTGGAAGGAGCCGGGCGAGGCCACCCAGAAGCAGGAGCGCGACAAGCGGAACCAGTGCATCGTCAGTCAGCGGAGCAGCACGGTGTCCGGCCACTCCCAGCACCAGAGCGAGAGACCAGACCAGGCCGGCATAGAGCCATGCTCCCCGGCTCGGGTCGGGCGCCATCTACTCATCCGTCACTTAGGCAGCGATCAAATACCAGCAAGTCCTGTCTCGGTGCGAAGGAACGGACAGCAAGGGCTCAGCTGCCCCACTCCCAGCCTTGCGTGGAGGCCTCCGGAGCCTGGGCCGCCTGAGCCGGGGCCGCAGCGAGACCAAGGGCGACCAGAGCGGCGAAGACCGTGGCGATGAGTCGCTTTGACATGTCGGACCACTTCCTTTTTCGAAGCGAGCCACTGCGGACCGTGGGTCACGCAGCGAAACGCGAGGGAAAGATGAGACTCATCATGACATGTCCGCGACCTGCTTGGCGAGAGCCCGAAAGGACTTTCTTGCCGGCCCGAGGGGATCGTGTGAGAGGATTGGCCGTTGATCATCGACCCACTTTGTGCCGCCGGACAGGCCTGCGTGGAGTGGAGCCACCGGCGAATGAAGCCGACCCGAGAAGGAGAACAGCACTATGAGCAAGCGTGCCCGCAAGCGTCGCGCCCGCAAGAACAAGGCCGCGAACCACGGCCGCAAGCCGAACTGCTGAATCGCCGACCGACGGACTCCTGAATCGCCGGAAGGCGGGGAGTCAATCGCCGGTAGACATCGCCGTAAACACGGAGCCGGCAGAGCCGATCAGTCGCTGGTCTCGATCCGGATCGTGGTGATCCGGGCGATGATCGAGGCCCGCAAGGTCGCCGGTGCGGCCGTGGCCGACTCGACCCGCCGGATCAGTCCCTTGACGGTCTGGTCCACCCGGTGCTGCTGCAGGCACGGCGTGCAGTGGCGCACGTGCGCCTCGAAGCGCAGGTTCTCCTCCGGACCCATCTCGCCGTCCATGTACTCGTAGATGCGCAGCATGAACTCGGAGCAGTCGGTGTCGTGGAAGTGGGGCTGCACCCCGCCATCGACAACGCCATCGACCACACCGTGGTCCGCTCCCGGGTGGTCCGGCACGCCCTGACCGTCGCGGAAGTCCGGGCTCATGACTGCGCCTCCGTTCCGAAGCCACGCTCGGCTGCATATTCGGAGAGCAGGTCACGCAACTGGCGCCGGCCCCGGTGCAGCCGGGACATCACGGTGCCGATCGGGGTGCCCATGATGTCGGCGATCTCCTTGTAGGCGAACCCCTCGACGTCGGCGAGATAGACCGCCATCCGGAAGTCCTCCGGCAACTCCTGCAACGCGCGCTTGATCTCGGTGTCCGGCAGCCGGTCCAGGGCCTCGACCTCGGCCGAGCGCAGCCCACGGGCCGTGTGCGACTCGGCCCGGTGCAGCTGCCAGTCCTCGACCTCGGGGGTGTCGGCCTGGAGCGGCTCGCGCTGCTTCTTGCGATAACTGTTGATGTAGGTGTTCGTCAGGATGCGGTACATCCAGGCCTTGAGGTTGGTCCCGGGGGTGAACTGGTGGAAGGCCTGGTACGCCTTGGCGTAGGTCTCCTGGACGAGGTCCTCGGCGTCGGCGGGGTTGCGGGTGTTGCGCAGGGCGGCGGCGTAGAGCTGATCGAGCAGCGGCAGGGCATCGCGTTCGAACCGGGCCAGCCGCTCCTCGGTGGTCTCGGTCTCCAGATCGACCGGATCAGTGGGGGTGGGCTCGGTGCGCTCGGGCTCGGTCAGGTCCTCGGCCTCGGGAATCGTCGGTTGCGAAGTCATCGCCTCCCAGCCTAGCGAGGTCGCAGTCGAACCACGGCGTCGCGAGATCCGCTCAGCGTGGAGCGGGCTGTCGACAACGGCATACATCCGCGTGGGGCTCCCTTCGTCCGCGGCCGGTCGGCACCGAATCTCATCCCGGGCAACAGCGGCCCGCGGCCGAGCATTCCCGATCCGGCGGCACAGCCTCAGAGGGTCGCCAGCCAGTCGGTCACGGCGGCAACGACATCACCAGGGTTCGGCGCGTGCGTGCCGCGCACGGCGACGATCCGGGCCGGATCCAGACCGGCTCCGATCAGGTCGGCGGGGCCGCCGAAGGCGTCCCGGGATCCTTGGACGACCAGGAGGGGTATGCCGTGCTCGGCTGCTCCGGCCAACTCACCGAAGCGGGACTTCTCGGGCTTACCGGGCGGGTGGAGGGGGAACGAGAGGGCCAGGACTGCGTCGGCGCCGACGGTTGCCGCGGTGCGGCAGGCGACGCGGGCCCCGGCAGACCGGCCGGCCGAGACGAGCGGTCTCGGGAGCGCCTCCGCACCGTGGGTCAGGGCCGCGACGATGGGCACGTAGGCCTCGTCCAGCCGCGGTGGTGCGGTGGCGACC
>DUPF01000163.1 GCA_012838445.1 Intrasporangiaceae bacterium
ACGATGCAGTGCAGGTTGTCATAGCTGAACTGCGAGTGCGGGTCGCCCAGGGTGGGTCCGTCGATCGGCCACACCGATCCACAGCCGCCGCCGTAGGAGACGCCGAGCAGCGCCCGACCGCCGCGGGCGAGGGACAGGTAGGTCATCGAGTGCGACGTCGCCCGCCGGGCCAGTTCGGTGAGCCGGCCGGTGCCGCGGTCCAGCCGCAACGTCGCGATCCCGGGCGCCTCACCCTTGTAGGCGGCGAAGACGAGGTCGCTGGCGGGGTCGATCGCAAAGGTCCCGCACCCCTCGACCGACCCGGATGTGGCGAGCACCTCCAGGCGTGGTTGCGGCTCCCGCTCCAGCCGGAGCGTGCTGATCGTGCCGTCCCCGGCGTTGGCGATGAGGAGCAGTTCAGACATGCCCTCAACGGTAGTTGGCCGGCACCCCAGGACCGCTGTGACAGTACAGGCTCTGCATCACATGTTGGTACGGTGAAACGCATGCGCACCACCGTCACCTTGGACCCGGACACCGAGTCGTTGGTGCGCCGCCTCATGGAGCAGCGCGGGGTGTCGTTCAAGCAGGCCCTCAACGACGCCATTCGGGCCGGAGCACCGGAGGCGGCGCGTCGCCGCGAGTTCCGGACCACGGTGCATCGCATGGGCGTGCCGATGATCAACCTGGATCGGGCGATGCAGGTGGCGGGCGACCTCGAGGACAAGGAGATCATCCACCGCATGAGGTCCGGACAGTGACGTTGGTCGACGACAACGTCCTGTTGTATGCGGTCAACACTGACACCGACCATCACGAGTCGTGGCGTCGCTGGCAGGGCTGGCGCGCTGAGGTGGTCTCCTACGACGTGGACTTCAGTCGGTTCCCGGGCTTGCGGTGGCACCGGCCCGACGACCTCGTGCGGCAAGACCCATAAGCCCGCACCGACGGCGTCAGCCGTGTCGAGGCCACAACGCGTTGGCCGACCCTTACCGCCTCGTCGTCTGCGCTGCGGGCAAGAACTCGATTCACGACCGCTTCACCACGGAAACGCTAACTACACAACGCTTCCGTTCCATTGGGAAGTTGGCGTTTCCCGCCATTGGCGGGAAACGCAGGGCCAATGCGGCGGTGCTGGGGGTTAGCTGCGCAGGTCGAACATGTCGTCGCGCCACTCCTGGCCGTCGAGGGAGACGACGCCTTCGGCGATCTGCTCCTCGCGGGCGCGCAGCTCGACGCGGCGGATCTTGCCGGAGATCGTCTTGGGCAGGTCGCCGAACTCCAGGCGCCGCACCCGCTGCCACGGCTGGAGGTGCTCGCGCGCGTAGGCGAGGATCGAGCGGGCCGTCTCGGCGGTCGGCTCATGGCCGGGGGCGAGCACGACATACGCCTTCGGGACCGCCAACCGGACCGGGTCCGGGGCCGGGACCACGGCGGCCTCGGCGACGGCCGGGTGCTCGATGAGGACCGACTCCAGCTCGAACGGGCTGACCTTGTAGTCGCTGGCCTTGAAGACGTCGTCGGTGCGGCCGATGTAGGTGATGTAGCCGTCGGCGTCGATCGAGGCGACGTCGCCGGTGTGGTACCAGCCGCCCTCCATCGCCTCGGCGTTGCGGTCCGGGTCGCCCTGGTAGCCGGTCATCAGCGTGAGCGGGTGCTGGCTCAGGTCGAGACAGATCTCGCCGCCGTCCTCGGTCGGGCCCTCGATCTTCTCGCCGGTGAGGGTGTCGACGAGGACGACCGGCACACCGGGCAGCGGTCGACCCATCGAGCCAGGCTTGATCCGGGAGCCGGGGGTGTTGCCGATCGCGGCGGTCATCTCCGTCTGCCCGAAGCCGTCCCGCAGGGTCAGCCCCCAGGCCTGCTCGACCTGGGCGATGACCTCCGGGTTGAGCGGCTCACCGGCGCCGATGATCTCGCGCAGGCTGCCCGGGCCGCTGCTCAGGTCGGCGTTGATGAGCATGCGCCACACCGTCGGGGGTGCGCAGAAACTCGTCACCGACCGGGTCCGCAGCTGCTCGAGCAGGGCGGCGGCGTCGAAGCGGTCGTAGTTGTAGACGAAGATCGTCGCCTCGGCGATCCACGGCGCGAAGAAGCACGACCAGGCGTGCTTGGCCCAGCCGGGGCTGGAGATGTTGAGGTGCACGTCGCCGGGGCGCAGCCCGAGCCAGTACATCGTCGACAGGTGCCCGACCGGGTAGGAGACCTGGGTGTGCTCGACGAGTTTGGGCCGGCTCGTCGTGCCGGAGGTGAAGTAGAGCAGGAGCGGGTCGCTCGGTGCGGTCCCCGGGTGGGCGGTCGGCTCCGCCTCCAGGCTGTATGCGTCGCGCAGGTCGGTCCAGCCGTCCGCCTCGCCGATGGAGATGCGTCCGTAGTCCCCGTCGACGCCGTCGAGCTTCCACGTCTCGCTTGCGTTCGTGATGACGAAGCGGGCGTTGCCGCGGGAGATCCGGTCGATGAGGTCGGTCGTGCCCGCTGCGGTGGTCGTCGGCATGATGATCGCGCCGAGCTTCATCACGGCGAGCATGCAGTCCCACAGCTCGACCTGGTTGCCCATCATGAGGATGACGGCGTCCCCCTTGCGGACACCCTGCTGGGTGAGCCACGCGGCGACCTGGTCGGAGCGGGATGCCATGTCGTCGAAGGAGTAGGTCGCGCTCGAGCCGTCCTGCTCGACGAGGATGAGCGCGGGCTTGTCGTTGCCGCGGGCGATGGCGTCGAACCAGTCGACGGCCCAGTTGAATTGATCACCCAGCTCCGGCCAGGAGAACTCGGCGACCGCGCGGTCGTGGTCCTCCCTGACGCTGATCAAATGGTCACGTGCTGCCCGGTAGGAATCGGTCGCGGTCATCTTCCCTCACTCACTCGATGGGGCGTGTGACTCCACTCTAGGGCTCAGGCCGACCCGGCGGTGGGCGGCCTCGCTCGGCACTGCCGGAGCGGCCCTGCACGCGCCTATGCTGGAAGAGCCGCCGCACGGTCATTTCGTCGAGCGCAAGGAGACCGGCCATGGCAGCACCAGAGCACGTCGTCATCATCGGCGGAGGGTTGGCGGGTGCGAAGACCGCCGAGTCGTTGCGGGAGCAGGGGTTCACCGGCGCAGTGAGTCTCGTCGCCGGGGAGAAGCATCTGCCCTATGAGCGCCCGCCGCTGTCGAAGGGCTATCTCGCCGGGGAGGCCTCGTTCAACGAGTCCGCGGTCGTGCACCAGGCGGACTGGTACCACGACCACGACATCGACCTGCGGCTGCACACCCGGGCGACCGGCATCGACCGGGCGGCGCACGAGGTCGGCCTCGATCAGGGTGAGCCGCTGCGCTACGACAAACTCGTCCTCGCGACCGGGTCCCTGCCCCGCACCCTGCCGGTTCCTGGTGCGGACGCCGAGGGCGTCCACACCCTGCGCACCCGCGAGGACAGCGACCACATCCGGCACCTCTTCGGCCCGGGTCGGCGTCTCGTCGTCATCGGGGCCGGCTGGATCGGTCTCGAGGTCGCCGCAGCCGCACGCGGCGCCGAGACCGACGTGACGGTCATCGAGGCCGCCGAGCTGCCGCTGCTGCGGGTCCTCGGACCGCAGATGGCGACCGTGTTCGCCGATCTGCACCGGGAGCACGGCGTCGACCTGCGCCTCGGCACCGGACTGGCCGCGATCACGGTGCGCGACGGGCGCGCGGTCGGTGTGGAACTGGAGGACGGGGAGCGGATCGACGCCGATGCGGTCGTCGTCGGGATCGGGGTCACCCCGGACGTCGCGCTGGCCGAGGCGGCCGGGCTGGAGACCGACAACGGCGTCCTCGTCGATGCGAGTCTGCGCACGAGCGACCCGGACATCTACGCGGTCGGCGACATCGCCAACCACGACCATCCGGTCCTCGGGCGCCGGATCCGGGTCGAGCACTGGGCCACCGCTCTGAACCAGCCGAGGACGGCCGCGGCCGCCCTCCTCGGCGGCTCCGACACGTTCACCGAGTTGCCCTACTTCTTCACCGACCAGTACGACCTCGGCATGGAGTACCTCGGGCACGCGACGAGCGAGTCCACCGCCCAGGTCGTCACCCGCGGGGATGTCGCCGGACGCGAGTTCGTCGCGTTCTGGCTCGACGGTCAGGGCCGGGTCGAGGCGGTCATGCCGGTCAACACGTGGGACGTCCTCGACCGGATCAAACCGGTCGTCACCCGCAGACGCGCGATCGCCCCGGAACGGCTCGCCGACCCCGCCATCCCGTGGGAGGAGTTGTGAGTCCCCAGGTGCGGATCGAGGCCATCGACGAGGATCGCTTCCTCGCCACCGGCCAGGGGGAGGACGGCGTCGTCGAGGTCCGGGTCCTCGTCGAGGAGGGATTCGTCGACCGGGTCGGCCTGCAGCAGACCTCCGGTGCGGACATCGCGGAGGCGACGATCGCATACCTCCTGGGACACCAGCGGATCGACGAGCTGCCGCCGCAGCTCGAGCTCGAAGATGTTGCCGCTGCCTACGACGACTTCGAGGAGGAGCTACGCAGGACCCTCGCGGGGGGTTAGCCGCACCAGGCACGAGGTCCGGGAGTGGAACGGGATGAGCTCCGGTGCCTCGCCCCGGTCGCTGACGAGCCCGTCGAGGAGTCCGGCGTGCAGGTTGCAGACGAGTTCCTGATGGCTGTCGACCATCTCCCGGAACGGGCAGTTGCGGAGCAGGAGCTGGATCGGCGGACGCCGGCCCTCCTGCTCGGGCTCGAAGTTCATCTCGTCGAGGAACTCGGCGAGCACCCGGGCGGTGCTGCGCCGGCCGTCGCGGCGCTGTGCCGCCAGGGCCGACCCCCAGGCCCGGCCGGCCGATCGGGCCGCGTCGACCGGCTCCTCCGAGGTCGCCGCGAGGTGTTCGAGCAGGACGGTGGACAACAGTTCGTAGTTGCGCCGACCGCTGCGGGCGCCGCGTTCGGTGGCCCGGTAGACGGTGCGCGGACGTCCCTTGCCGCCGGTCGGGCGGCGCCCCTGGCTGATGTAGCCGTCGTCCTCGAGGGCGCTGGTGTGGAAGCGCACGGTGTTCGGATGGATGTCGAGCTCGACCGCCAACTCCTCGATCGTCACCGGCTCCTCGGCACCGCGGATGGCGGTCAGGACCCGGCCCCGCGTGCCCGTCACGCTGGTCATGTCACCGCTCCTTCCGGTTGCGCCGCGACCAGGGGTGCGTCGGCCTCGATGACACCGAACTTGGCGGCCCCTCCCGGTGAGCCGAGCGGCTCGTCCCGCCCGGGCAGGGTCTCCTCGAAGAATGCGGCGTTGTCGGTGAGGTAGTCGCTCCACTGACTCGGCAGGTCATCCTCATAGTAGATGGCCTCAACAGGGCAGACCGGTTCACACGCGCCGCAGTCCACGCACTCGTCCGGATGGATGTACAGCGATCGGGACCCCTCGTAGATGCAGTCCACCGGGCATTCGTCGACGCAGGCACGGTCCTTGACGTCGACGCACGGCTGGGCGATCACGTAAGTCATCGGTGTTCTCCTCCACTCTCGGACCGGGGCCATTGGCATTTAACCCAAACGCAATGTTAAATAATGTGCAGATCGTCCCACCACCCCCGAAAGGACCCCTCATGACCGAACTGCCCCTGACCGAGAAGTCGACCGGCTGCGCCTGCGGGGCCGACCACGGCGAGCCCGAGCTCGACGCCCGCA
This sequence comes from Intrasporangiaceae bacterium, assembly GCA_012838445.1. GTDB lineage: Bacteria > Actinomycetota > Actinomycetes > Actinomycetales > Dermatophilaceae > F2B08. Next base: position 5,639 of record DUPF01000163.1, read on the forward strand.
CCATCCCGCACGCGATCCGGCACGCCACGATCTTCGGGGCGCTCTCAGCGATCAAGCCCGGCAACTCCCTGATCCTCGTCGCTCCGCACGACCCGCTCCCGCTCCTCGCCCAGATCGAGGAACGCGAGGGCGCCGGGGCCATCGAGGTCAGCTACCTCGAGCGAGGACCGCAGGCATGGCGTCTTCGGCTCGCCCGCCGGTAGCAGGTCCGACCCAGACCCCGGCTCCGCTGCTGCTCCTCCCGGCCGGGATCGCCCTGCTGGTCGGGATCAACGCCGGACTGCTCCTCGGTGACCTGCCCGCCCCGCTGCACCGCGCCGACCTCGGCGACCGGCACGGGATCCTCATGGCGGTCGGGTTCCTCGGGACGCTGATCTCCCTGGAGCGGTCGGTGGCGCTGCGCACCCGATGGGGGTATGCGGCACCCGCCCTCCTCGGCGGCGGCGCCCTGGTCCTGGTCCTCGGTGGGCCGCAGGCGGTCGGGGCGATCCTCCTCGTGGACGGCGCCCTGGTCGCACTCGCCGTCTATCTGGCGCTGTTCACCCGACAGCGCGACGAAGCCACTGCCGTGGGGGCGCTCGGTGCGGCGGCCGCCCTCACGGCAGTCCTCCTCTGGCTGCGGCTCGAGGTCTACGACCTCGTGCCGTGGCTGGCGGCCTTCGTCATCCTGACCATCGCCAGCGAGCGCGTCGAACTGGCCCGCCTGCACCGACCACCGGGCTCCGAACGCACCCTGCTCCTCCTCGGCGCCGCCGTCTTCGTCGGTGCGGGGACCACGGTCCTGAACCCCGCGTACGGACTGCGGATCTTCGGCGCCACCGTCCTGGCGCTGACCCTGTGGACCGCGTTCGGGGACGTCGCAAGGCACACGATCCGCTCCACCGGGCTGCCGCGATTCTCCGGGGCGGCGATGCTGCTCGGCTACGGCTGGCTCGTCGCAGCCGCCCTGATCTGGCTGCTCGGCGGTGCGCCTGGGTCCCGGGCCGCCTACGACGCGGTCGTGCACTCGGTCTTCCTCGGCTTCGCGATGTCGATGGTCCTCGCGCACGCCCCGGTGATCCTGCCGGCCGTCATCCGCCGGCCGCTGCCCTACCACCCGGCCTTCTGGGCGCTGCTCGCCCTCCTCCAGGTCGGACTGCTCGCCCGGGTCGTCCTCGGTGACGGCCTCGGGAACCTGGCGATGTACCGGCTCGGCCTGTGGCTGACCGCCGCCGCACTGCTCCTGCTGCCCGTGCTCTCCGCTACGCTCGTCGTCCGTGCCGCCCGCCGTGGCACGCGTCGGACACCCCGCACCCGCAGCTCCGCCCGCCCCGTCGAGGAACCCGCCCGCCGATGACGATCGACTCCCCGCCCACCCCCCGGCCGGCGACGGAGCCGACCCTTCCCCAGCGGGGCACGACATCGGTGCTGCGCGACCGGGTGCCGGTCGCCTGGCTCGGCATCGCCCTGGTGTTCGGACTCGCATACCCGTGGTTCCCCGGGCTCGGCTGGGTCGCGGTCCACCTCATCCTGCTCGGCGCCCTGACCCACTCGATCATGGTGTGGACGGCGCACTTCGCCCGCGCCCTGCTCAAGACCCGGGTGACCGTGGCCGGGCGGCGCCGGGCCGATCAGCGCATCGTCGGGCACATCATCGGGACCGTCCTCGTCCTCGTCGGCGTCTCCGTCGGGTCCTGGCCCGCGACGACGGTCGGGGCCGTCCTCATCTCCGCCGTCGTCCTCTGGCACGGCGCCGAACTGTGGCAGCAGTTGCGCGACGCCCTGCCGGGCCGGTTCCGGGTCACCATCCGCTACTACCTCGCCGCGGCGGTCTGCCTGCCGGTCGGGGCCACCTTCGGGGTGCTCCTGGCCCGCGGACCCGGCGATGAGGAACACGGCCGCCTCATCGTCGCGCACTCACTGACGATGGTGCTCGGCTGGGTAGGGCTGACCGTCATCGGGACGCTCCTCACGCTGTGGGCCACGATGCTGCGGACCCGCCTCGACGACCGCGCCGACCGGCTCGCCCGGCAGGCCCTGCCGGTCCTCGTCCTCGGGCTGCTCGTCATCGCCGTTGCCGCGCTTGCCGAGTTGCGGTGGGCCGCGCTGCTCGGCCTGGTCGGCTACCTCGTCGGCATCGTCTGGTGGGGTCGGGCCCTGATCCGCCCGACCCGCACCGCTCCCCCGAAGCACGTGTCCACCTGGTCCGTGGCGGCGGCGCTGGCCTGGTTCACCGTCGCCGTCGTCCTCATCCTGGTCCGGCTCATCCGCCGGCCGACCTTCGCGGAGGTGGCGGACGCATACACCCCCATCACGATCGTCGTCGCGGTCGGCTTCGCCGCCCAACTCCTCATCGGCGCCCTCTCCCACCTCGTCCCGGTCATCATCGGCGGCGGGGCCCGGGTGTGGCGGGTCGGTCAGGAGGTCTTCGACCGGTATGCGGTCACGCGCCTCACCGTCGCCAACCTCGGGTTGATCCTGTGGCTGGCCCCGACCCCGCCCGCGGTGCGCACGGCCGGCGCTGCCGTCACGCTGCTGGCGCTCGGGACGTTCCTGCCGATCATCATCCTCGCGACGCGGGCAGCGTTGCGGGAGAAGGAGAATCGGCCGGATCCGGACGGACCGCGCCCACCCCTGCCTCCGGAACGCGGGATCTGGTCGGCCGGCCAGTTCGTCGCGGGCCTGGCGGTGGTCGCGGTTGCCCTGTCGGCCGCGGTCGCCTGGGACCCGACCGCGGCCGGCTTCACCCCCGCCCGGTCGGGTGCCGGTGCCGTGACCGAGGTGCGCCCGAGCGGGAACACGACGACCGTCGAGGTCGCGATGGTGGGGATGCGGTTCACCCCCGACCGGATCACGGTGCCCGTCGGGGACCGGCTCGTCATCGAACTGGTCAACAACGATCCGACGACGACGCACGACCTCGTCCTGGCCACCGGGGTCGACAGCGGCCGGCTCCTCCCGGGCGAGCGGGCCACCGTCGACGTCGGGATCGTCGGCGCGGACATCGACGGCTGGTGCTCGGTCGCCGGTCACCGGCAGATGGGGATGACGCTCCTCGTCGTCGCCGAGGGCGCTGCTCCTGGTGCCGACTCGGGCGCCGTCGCCGAGTCGGGGGCAGACCCTGCCTCCGGGATGCACGGCGATCACGGCTCGGACGCGGCGATGCCGGGCGGGCACGGCATGGTCCACGCCGACGACGACGTCCCGGCCGACTTCACCGCCGTCGACCCCACCCTGCCGCCGCTGCCCGCGGGCACCGAGCACCACATCACCCTCACCGTCGAGGACACCGAGCTCGAGATCGCTCCCGGGATCCGGCAGACCCGGTGGACCTTCAACGGCGGCGTCCCCGCCCCGACCCTGCACGGGCGGGTCGGCGACCGGTTCGTCATCACCCTCGTCAACGACGCGAGTATGGGCCACTCGATCGACTTCCACGCCAGCGCCCTGGCGCCGGACCGGCCGATGCGGACCATCCCACCCGGGGAGTCGCTGACCTACACGTTCACCGCGCAGCGGGCCGGCATCTGGATGTACCACTGCGCCTCGATGCCGATGAGCGCGCACATCGCCGCCGGGCTGCACGGCGCGGTCGTCATCGAGCCGCCCGACCTGCCCCCCGTGGACGCGAGCTATGTGTTCCAGCAGAGCGGCGCATACCTCCAGGGCGACGGCCGCGACGACATCCGGGAGGTCGACGCGGGCGCCGCCCTGTCCGGGCAGCCGACGTTCTACACCTTCAACGGGGTGGCGTTCCAGTACGACCACCGGCCCATCGAGGTCGAGGTGGGGAAGCGAATCCGGTTGTGGCTGCTCAATGCCGGACCGACCGGGGCGATGAGCTTCCACGTCATCGGCGGGCAGTTCGACACGACCTACGCCGAGGGCGGCTACCTGCTCAAGGACGGTCGGGACGCGTTCGGGTCGGTCTCCGGCGGGAGTCAGGCGCTGTCCCTGGCACCCGGACAGGGCGGCTTCGTCGAACTGACCCTGCCCGAGGCCGGGACCTACTCGTTCGTCAACCACGACATGCCACTCGGCGAGAACGGTGCCCACGGGCTGTTCCGGGCGGTGCATGCGAAGTGACGGAGAACCTGACGTGACCCTGAAAACCGACGTGACGATGAGCAAGGAGTGCCGATGACCCTGACGATCTACGCCGACTTCACCGATGCGATGTCCCGGATCGCCTCGGCCCGCGCGGACGCCCTCATCGGGGCCGGAGTCCCGATCGAGTGGCGCGCTGTCGCCGCACACCCGACGATCCGGGTCGTGGCCCGGCCGCTGGCCGACGCGGAGCACACCGCCCTGGCCGACCTCGAACGCCAGTGGCGCGCGGCCGCACTGCCCGATGAGCCCGTCCCGTGGCACCAGCCCACGGTCGCGACCGCCCCCGGCCCGCCGGTGGCCGCCTATGCGGAGGCCTGCGGCGCAGGGGTCGGTGACCACGTCCGGCACCTGCTCTTCGCGAGCGGCTGGCACGACCACGCCGACATCGGCAACCCGGACGTGCTGCGGCGACTGCTCGCCGTCCCGATCCTGCACGGCCACTCCGAGGCCGACGTGCTCCGCGAGTACGGCTATGCCGTGGCGATCGGCGGCGGCCCGATCACCTCCGACGCCTGGCGTCTCATCGACCGGTGGCAGGGCGAATATGCCGACCTCGGCCGCCCGGACCTGCCACTACTCCTCGACGGGGAAGAGCAGCACTCCGGCTGGGATGCCGTGCAGCGGCTCGGCGCGCTCATCACCGAGCACGACGCGCCCTTCCCGCGCGGCAACCCCTACCCGCTACCACCACTCCCGCTGCCGGCACAGCGGCGGGACCTGGAACGGCCGGGGCGACGACCGATCTGGCGCGACGCATACCTCCTGAGCAGTCGGTGAGCACCGACCGGTGGCGGCCCCGTCATCGGGGCCAGCCGAACTGAACCGCCCGAACCCCTACCGCAGCAACGTTGGACAGGCGTATTTTCTAACAGTAGATCTGTGATCTATTGGGCTGCGACCGATCGAGGTCGCTCGGAAGGACGTGGACGAGATGGCCACTGAGTCGACGATCCTGCACCGCCAGGGGTTGGGCGAGAAGGCCGCGGTGCACCCGACCCGTCGGCCGATGGGCGCCCAGGTGGTGCGGTGGCTGACCACGACCGACCACAAGGTCATCGGCAACCTGTACTTCATCACCTCGTTCGTGTGGTTCATGCTCGGCGGACTGCTCGCAGTCCTCATCCGGATCGAGTTGTGGCAACCGGGTCTCGACATCGTCGACAACGCCGAGCAGTTCAACGAACTGTTCACCATGCACGGCACGATCATGCTGCTGCTGTTCGCGACCCCGCTCTTCGCTGCCTTCGCGAACGCGTTGGTGCCATTGCAGATCGGCTCTCCCGACGTCGCCTTCCCGCGGCTGAACATGTTCGCCTACTGGCTCTACCTGTTCGGCGGCGTCATCGCGGCGGCCGGGTTCCTCACCCCCAGCGGGGCCGCTGCCTTCGGCTGGTTCGCGTATGCGCCGCTCTCGGACGTCGTCTACAGCCCGGGTCTCGGCGGGGACCTGTGGGTGTTCGGCCTCGGCCTGGCCGGCTTCGGCACCATCCTCGGCTCGGTCAACTTCATCACGACGATCCTCACCCTCCGGGCGCCTGGGATGACGATGTTCCGGATGCCGATCTTCACGTGGAACGTCCTGCTGACCTCGGTCCTCGTCCTGCTCGTCTTCCCCGTCCTGGCTGCGGCGCTCCTCGCCCTCGGTGCCGACCGGCGCTTCGAGGCCAACATCTACGACCCGTCCGCCGGTGGAGCACTGCTCTATCAACACCTGTTCTGGTTCTTCGGACACCCAGAGGTCTACATCATCGCGCTGCCGTTCTTCGGAATCGTCTCCGAGGTCATCCCGGTCTTCTCCCGCAAACCGATCTTCGGCTACAAGACCCTCGTCTTCGCGACCATCGCCATCGCGGCGCTGTCGATGTCGGTGTGGGCGCACCACATGTACGCAACCGGACAGGTCCTCCTGCCGTTCTTCGCGATCATGTCGATGCTCATCGCGGTGCCGACCGGCATCAAGTTCTTCAACTGGATCGGGACGATGTGGCGCGGGAAGGTGAGTCTGGAGACACCCATGCTCTGGTCGCTCGGCTTCATGGCGACCTTCCTCTTCGGCGGCCTGACCGGTGTCATCCTCGCGATGCCGGCCCTGGACTTCCACGTCACCGACACGTACTTCGTCGTCGCCCACTTCCACTACACCGTCTTCGGCACCGTCGTCTTCGCGATGTTCTCCGGCTACTACTTCTGGTGGCCCAAACTGACCGGCAAGATGCTCGACGAGACGCTCGGCAAGATCCACTTCTGGATGCTCTTCGTCGGATTCCACATGACGTTCCTCATCCAGCACGTCCTCGGCATCTGGGGGATGCCCCGCCGCTACGCCGACTACCTGCCCGAGGACAACTTCCAGTGGCTCAACCAGGTCAGTTCCGTCGGCGCCTTCCTCCTGGCCCTGTCCACCCTCGTGTTCCTGTGGAACGTCATCAAGACGTGGCAGACCGCGCCCAAGGTCGAGTCCGGAGACCCGTGGGGCTACGGCGCCTCCCTGGAATGGGCCACGCCCTGCCCACCGCCGCGGCACAACTTCGACCGGATCCCGATCATCCGCTCCGAACGGCCGACCTTCGACCTGCACCACCCCGAGGCCGCCCCGCGGAACGTGCGAGCGGACCTGGCGGAGTACCGAGAGCGGGCCGGCGCCGGCCGGTGAGTGGGTCGGTCAGCGCCCCTGGAAGGCGTCGAGCGCCACGGTGATCGCCGCGGCGAAGCGCCAGTCGAGGACGCGTCCCTGACCGTCCGGGCGGATCGTCACCCGGTAGTGGTCGCGGACCTTGCGCTCCCGGTCCACCGAGAGCACGCTGGCGCCCTGCGCGTCGGTGAAGTCGAAGTGGAACTGCCACGGGATGGCCTCCATGATGCTCCCGACGACGGGCAGGAACCCGCCGAAGCGTCGGGCGATGGCGACGTTCTCGCTGCGCTCCCGACCGGTGGCCTGGATCCCACCGGCGTCGATGTGCCACGTCGAGTTGAGCAGGGACTTGACCGCGTCCTTGCGGAACACGCCGATCGGGGTACGGTCGGCGTCGAAGACGTCCGACGTGGCCGCCATGTCGATGACCTGCCGGGACTTGAAGCCGAAGAGGACCTCCCGCTTGGACTCGTCGGTGAAGAAGTTGACCTCCTCCTTGAGTTTCATCCGCTTCTGGTGGGCGAACGCCAGGAGCGGCCCGGGCACTCCCGCAGCGTCGGCACTGCTGATCCAGTACTGGTTGACCACCATGGTCACCTTCTGGCGGACGAGCAACTGCATGGGCTGGCTCATGTCGAACTCCCCTCGATCGGTGTGGGCCGCACCGCCCCGACGCTCCGGCCGGAGTCGTGCGCAGTTCATCCTCTCGCACCCCCGGTGCCGCCGCGCGAGCGGGACCGGCCGATCGGGAACCGCACCCGTGCCGGGCCTGCCGGGTCGAGTTGGCGGCCGGCGCATACACGGCCCGTCATTCGATCCCCGCTGATCCGGAGCCGCGCCGCCGGGCACGAGCGGCGAAGTCGTCGAGCGCCGACGTCACATCACTGGCCACCCACACGACATACCGCTGGACCCCGCTCGCCCTGGTGAGGATTCCTGCTTCGCGGAGGCGGGCGATGACCGCATCAGCCGCTGGCTGCGTGATCCCCGTCGACTCCTGGATGAGCGCCGAGGTGACCGCGGGCTGAGTCAGCAGAAGCGGCAGCGTCCGCCAGACTGCGGCCGAGCGACGTGCCGTGATCTTGGTCGACCACTCGTCATAGATGCCCGAGAGGTCATTGGCCAGCTGGCGGCCGTTGCCGATAGCGGCGAAAGAGGCGTCGACGAATCGGTTCACGATCGGGTTGGGATCGCCCTCGCGGTAAGCAGTCAGGGCATCGAAGTAGGTTCCGGTGTCGGCAAGCAGCCCCGCAGACACGGGAATGGTCGTCCGGGTGGTCGCCCCTCCATGCTTCAACATCGCGTGGACCAGTGCCCGGCCGGTGCGTCCGTTGCCGTCGTTGAAGGGGTGGATCGTCTCGAACTGCGCGTGGGCTATCGCGGCCTGGACAAGCAATGGGACATCGGTGCGTGCGGTGAAGGCGCACAAGTCATCAATAGCAGGCCCAACGCGATCGTGATGTGGTGGGACGAACGAGGCACCGTGCGGGGAGGCTGAACCACCACCGATCCACACCTGCTCGGTCCTGAACCTGCCGGGATCGGCGTGCTCTTGGTCGCGCATGAGGGCTTCGTGGATCGCGAGGATCGACTGCGGAGTCACTGCGTCGGCGAGGTCGATGGCTCGGTTCATGGCGTCGACGTTGGCGACAACCAGCTTGGCGTTGCTGCCGTACTTGGCGATACCGATCTCAGCAAGTGCGAGCGCCCGCGCACCCGCCGTGATGTTCTCGATCTGAGAGGACGATGCCGACTCGGTGCGCAAGAGGACGGAGGCCAGCGGGGCGATCTCGGTGCCGGGTAGAACCTGCGACAACTCCGCGTCGAATCGGGAGATCTCGGCGCGCGCATCGTCTGCAGCGGCGAGTGTTCCCGGGTCGAGGTTGACCGCCCGGTCGGCGATCTCCGTCGGCACCGCGCAGAAGTAGTCTTCGCGCATTGCCATTCGTTGGGCACGGGTCATCGGGGCTGCGATCCCCGATGGGGTCCACGACCGCGGCTCCCAGCCGACCGCCCAGGACGCTGGTGGCTCGATCACCTTTCCCCCTTCGCTGATGTAATGACGATTCTAACATAAGTAAACGTCTGCCTACTTATGTTAGAGGCTCCTCTCTGCCAACCGGACGGCAACCCGTTCGGGCTCTATCCGCCCGGACCGGGCCGCCTGCACGGGGCGGCGCACGTCGCAGGAGCCGGGCGAGCACCGCATACCTCCTCGTAGGCTCGGGTGTGTGGCCGACCTGGACGTGACCCGCTCGCTGGTGATCCCGGCGGCGGAGTTGAGCGAGCGCTTCTCGCGGTCCTCCGGTCCCGGTGGGCAGGGGGTGAACACGGCGGATTCGCGGGTGGAGCTGTCGTGGGACATCGCCGGTTCGGCGGTGCTCGGACCGACGTTGCGCACCCGGTTGTTGACGAACCTGTCCGGGCGGCTCGTCGACGGGGTCCTCACCATCGCCTGTCAGGAGCATCGTGCGCAGTTGGCGAACCGGCGCACCGCGCGGGCCCGGCTGGCCGCGATCGTGGCCCAGGCCGCCGCACCCCCGCCGCGGGCACGGC
>DUPF01000164.1 GCA_012838445.1 Intrasporangiaceae bacterium
GCTGCGCCGCCTCGACGACAGCGCACCCGAGCCGCTGCCGGTGCACGACCCGCCGCCGCGCACCCTCTCCGGGCGCAGTGCGACGCCGACCGCGGCCGTGACGACCCCGGGTGAGGGCGCGGGTGATGATCCGGGACCAGCCGGGACCGGACCGCAGGCCCCGCCACCGCCGGCACCGGCCGGAGCGCGCACCGCGGTCACCCACGGTGAGGGCTGGAGTGAGCAGGAGGACGAGGAGTTGCGCGACGGCCTCGACCTCGGCCTGGACGCCGAGACGATCGCCGAGCAGCTCGAGAAGCCGGTCGACGCGGTCGAGGCCCGCATCGCGGCGCTCGGGCTGACCGTGTCCGAGGACCAGGAGAGTTTCAGCTTCGAGTGAGGGGCGGCACCCGGTGTCGCCCGCGGACTGTCGGTGCGGCGTGGCAGGCTTGGACCCGTGCCAAACCTCGTCCTCATCGCCGGCCCGGAGACGCTGCTCATCGACCGCGCCGTCGACGCCCGGATCGCCGCCGCCCGCGAGACGAGCACCGACCTGGAGGTGGTGCGCCTGGACGGGGCGACCTACACCGCGGGCGAGCTCATGCTCCAGGCCAGCCCGTCCCTGTTCGGTGGGGACAAGCTCATTCTCGTGCGTGACCTCGACGAGGGCACCGACGAGCTGATCGAGGATCTCGACAGCTATCTGAAGACCCCCGACCCGAGCGTCGCGCTCATCGTCACCCACAAGAGCGGCCAACGCGGCAAGCGGGTCCTCGACGCGCTCAAGAAGTCCAAGGCCGAGGTCGTCCCCGCGGCCGCGATCAAGAGCGACCGGGACAAGACCGAGTTCGTCCAGCGCGAGTTCGCCGGCGCCGGACGCCAGGTCCGCCCCGACGCCGTCCACGCCCTCGTCGAGGCCGTCGGCAAGGATCTGCGCGAACTCGCCTCCGCCTGCCAACAACTCATCTCCGACACCACCGGCGTCATCGACCTCGACCTGGTCACCACCTATCACGCCGGCAAGGTCGAGGCGACCGGCTTCAAGGTCGCCGACGCGGCACTGGCCGGCAACACGGGGGAGGCGCTGCGACTCCTCCGGCACGCGTTCGCCGTCGGCGTCGACCCGGTCCCGATCGTCGCCGTCCTCGCCTCGCAACTGCGCCAACTCGTCAAGGTCGAGGCCGCCGGCCGCGGCCGCAGCGGTGACATCGCCCGCCAGGTCGGCCTCGCGCCGTGGCAGGTCGAGAAGGCCTGGCGCACCCTCGGCGGCTGGGACAGCGAAGGCCTCGGACACAGCATCCAGGCGGTAGCCGCCGCCGACTTCGCCGTCAAGGGCGGCGGCGTCCCCGGCGGTGGCCGAGCCCCCGAATACGCGGTCGAGCGGGCGATCCTGACCATCTCCAGGCAGCGGCGCCGGCGCTGATCAGGTGCCCATCGCATACCGCAGCAGGGTCCGCCCGGGCCGTTTTTGGCCGCACCGGAACGCCGCTGGTAGATTTGCTCCTTGCGTGTGCGTTCTAGGTCGTGCGCGCATGCAACAGCATCACCTCGAGCAGACGTTTCAACGACGGTGCCCCACGCCGGTGTCCCACGCCTGCTCCTGCCGCCCTCTACGGCAATGCCACCCGCCTCGCGCAGGCGGACGGCGAAGACCTGACACGAAAGCGAAAGATCACCAGTGGCAAACATCAAGTCCCAGCTGAAGCGGATCAAGACCAACGCTGCGGCGACCGAGCGCAACAAGGCCGTCAAGTCCGAGTTGCGCACGTGGATCCGCAAGTTCCGCGAGGCTGCCGACGCCGGCAAGACCGACGAGGCGCGTGAGCTCCTCGCCGTCGCCAGCAAGAAGCTCGACAAGGCTGTGAGCAAGGGCGCCATCCACAAGAACCAGGCCGCGAACAAGAAGTCGGCCATGGGCAAGCGCCTGGCCCAGCTCTGATCCCGGTGGGGTATGCGCCGGGCCCGGCCCACGCATACCCTCGTCGCAGCGGCCGGTCACCTGAGCAGGTGCCCGGCCGCTGCGCCGTCTCACCGGCCCTGACTGGGGCAGTGACCCAGGTCACAGGAAACACGGCGCGACACCGCTTGTAAGGTTAGGCTTACCTAAGTTACTGTCTCCGCATGCGACTATCCCGAAGCATTCTCGCCCTGCCCGTCGCCCTGGCCCTCACCCTCGCCGGGTGCGGCTCCGGCTCCGGAACGGGCAGCGACGACCCGACCACCGATGCGGGCGGGACCGGCGCCGCCGCGAGCGGGCCGGTGACCATCTACTCCGGCCGCAACGAGAAGCTCGTCGGCCCGATCCTCGACAAGCTCGAGGCCGCGACCGGCACCCCCGTCGAGGTCCGCTACGGCGACTCGGCCGAACTGGCCGCCCAACTCCTCGAGGAGGGGGAACGCACCCAGGCCGACCTGTTCTTCAGCCAGGACGCCGGCGCCCTCGGTGCCCTCGCGAAGGAGGGCCGCCTGGCCGAACTCGACGACTCGATCACCGGCACCGTCCTGGACGGGTATGCGGACCCCGCCGGCCACTGGATCGCCACCTCGGCCCGGGCCCGGGTCATCACCTACCACCCCGACCAGGCGCCCGAGGTCGCGCAGATGACCTCCATCGACGACATCCTCGACCCGAAGTACAAGGGCCGGATCGGCATCGCCCCGACGAACGCCTCGTTCCAGTCCTTCGTCACCGCCCTGCGCGTGACCAAGGGTGAGGACGGCGCCCGCGAGTGGCTGACCGAACTCAAGGACAACCAGCCGAAGATCTACGAGAAGAACGGCGCCATCCTCGACGCCGTCGACAGTGGTGAGGTCGCCCTCGGGCTGATCAACCACTACTACTGGTACGAGAAGGCCGACGAGGTCGGGGCCGACTCGATGACCGCCCAACTGCGGTTCCTCGGGACCGACGACCCGGGCGCCCTCATCAACGTCGCCGGGGTCGGCATCCTCGCCGGATCGGAGCAGAGCGAGGCGGCGACCAAGGTCATCGAGTACTTCCTCTCACCGGAGGGACAGCAGTACTTCACCGACGAGACCTCCGAGTACCCGGTCGTCGACGGCATCACCCTCAAGGAGGGGCTGACGCCGCTGGCCGACCTGCACGGCAGCACCATCGACCTCAACCAACTCGACTCCCTGGCCGAGACGCTCACCCTCCTCGACGAGGTCGGCCTGACCTGATGTTCGACCGGGCGGCGGTCGCACCCAAGCGACGCCAACGCAGCGACAAGTCCCCGTGGTTCCTCGTGGCCCCGGGGCTTGTCGCTGCCGGCGTGGCACTGCTGCCGGTCGGCTATCTGCTCATCCGGGCCTTCGACTCCGGCCTCGGCCGGGTCGCCGAGGTGCTCCTGCGGGAGCGGACCGCGCTGCTCATCGGCCGCAGCCTCGCCCTGACCGTGGCGGTGACGGCGGCGAGCATCCTGCTCGGGCTGCTCTTCGCCTTCCTCGTCGTGCGCACCGACCTGCCCGGACGCACGACCCTCGGCGTGCTCGCCGCACTCCCGCTCGCGATCCCGTCCTACATCGCCGCGTTCGCGTGGGTGTCCTCCCCGATCGACGTCAGCGGCTTCCTCGGGGCCTTCCTCGTCCTGACGGTCAGTTGCTACCCCTACGTCTACCTGCCGGTCGTCGCCGCGATGCGCAGCATCGACCCGGCGACCGAGGAGGTGGCCCGCGGGCTGGGCAAGACCGCGTGGCAGGCGTTCTGGTCGGTCACCGCGCGTCAGGTCCGCCCAGCGGCGGCGGGCGGGGCGCTGCTCGCCGCGCTCTACACCCTCAGTGACTTCGGGGCGGTCTCGCTGCTCCGCTACGACGTGTTCACCCGGGTGATCTACACGTCCTACCGCTCCAGCTTCGACCGCACCCCGGCGGCGATCCTCTCCCTCCTCCTCGTCCTGCTCACCGTCACCCTCGTCGTCGGCGAGTCCCGGTTGCGGGCGGCCTCGGAACAGGCCCGCGTCGGCGGTGGTGCGGCCCGTCGGCCCACCCAGATCGCCCTCGGGCGGTGGGCCTGGCTCGCCGGCCCGGGCGCCGTCGGGGTCCTCGGCCTGGCCCTGGCGTTCCCGATCGTCTCGCTCGTCTACTGGTCGATCACCGGCCTCTCCCGCGGGGTCGACACCTCCCGGCTCGTCCAGAGCAGCGTGACGACCGCGTGGTTCGCCTTCCTCGGGATGCTCGCCTGCGTGCTGCTCGCCGTGCCCGTCGGGGTGCTCGCGGCCCGGTTCCGCGGCCGGCTGTCCCGCTTCATCGAGCAGGCCACCTTCGCCGGGCACGCGCTGCCCGGGATCGTCGTCGCGCTCGCCCTCGTCTTCTTCGGCATCCGCTATGCGACCCCGATCTATCAGCGCACCCCCATGCTCGTCCTCGCGTATGCGGTGCTCTTCCTCCCGATGGCCGTCGCCGCGGTCCGGTCCTCGGTCGCGATGAGCAGCCCCCGCCTCGAGGAGGTCGCCCGCAGCCTCGGCAAGACCCGAGGTGAGGTGCTGCGCGAGGTGACCATCCCGCTCGCCGCACCGGGCATCGCGGCCGGGGCAGCCCTGGTGCTGCTGACCGCGATGAAGGAGTTGCCGGCGACCCTGCTGCTCCAGCCGACGGGGTCGCGAACCCTGGCCACCAGTCTGTGGACCGAGACCGGGGTCGCCGCCTACGCAGCGGCCGCGCCGTACGGGTTGGCTTTGGTCGTCCTTGCCGTAGTCCCTACCCTGGTGCTGATGAGAGTGCAGGCCGGCCGATGAACCTCGTGACGATCCGAGGTCTCCACGTCGCGTTCGGGCAGGGCCCCGACCGCGTCGAGGTGCTGCGCGGACTCGACCTGGACATCGCCCCCGGACACCTCACCGCCGTCGTCGGACCCTCCGGCTGCGGCAAGACCACCCTGCTGCGCGCCATCGCCGGATTCGTCACCCCGGACGACGGCTCGATCATCATCGACGGCCAGCCGGTCGCCTTCCCGTGGGGGCAGGTCCCCCCGGAGAAGCGTGGCGTCACCCTCGTCCCGCAGGAGGGCGCGCTCTTCCCGCACCTCGACGTCGCCGGGAACATCGCCTTCGGACTGTCCCGCAAGGCCTCGAAGACCCGGGTCGACGAACTCCTCGACCTCGTCGGGATGAGCGGGATGGGTTCGCGCCGTCCGCACGAGATCTCCGGCGGTCAGCAGCAGCGGGTCGCCCTGGCCCGCGCGCTGGCCCCCGAACCCAAACTCGTCCTCCTCGACGAGCCGTTCTCGGCGCTGGACGCCGGGCTGCGCGAGTCGGTGCGGGCCCAGGTCCGCCGCGCGCTGCGGCTGGCGGGCACGACCGCCCTGCTCGTCACCCACGACCAGGACGAGGCACTCTCGGTCGCCGACTCGGTCGCGGTCCTCGCCGACGGCCGGGTCGCCATGCACGACAGCCCCGAGCGGGTGTATGCGGCCCCCACCGACCTCGGTGTCGCCCGGTTCGTCGGACAGGTGGTCGAGCTGCCCGGTCGGGCGCTCGGCGACCAGGCCCACACCGCCCTCGGTGCCGTGACCCTGTCAGCCGACACGACGCATACCGACCGTCCGACGGAGGGGACGGTGACCCTGCGCCCGGAGCAGATCCGGATCTGCGGGCTCGCCGAGCCCGGGGTGGTCGGCCTCGTCGAGGAGCGCACCTACTACGGCCATGACGCGACCGTCGCGGTGCGGCTCGTCGGTGAGCACGGCGCGACCGGCCCGCGGGTCATTGTCCGCACGACCGGGGAGCTGCCGACGGCCGACGAGGTCCGGCTGCACGTGACCGGCAAGGGCCGCTTCTTCCCCGCCGAGACGACCACCTGACCCGCGTCCGCTCCCGACGCCCCGATCCGGCCCCACCACTGTCGTTGACGGATGGTTCTGGGACCGCTTTTCGCCGAGAACCGGTCCCAGAACCATCTGTCAACGGGGGCGGGGGCGGGCCACCTCGCCGCGACCCGGTCGGCGGGCCGCAGCGGTCGCGGTTCGGCCAGACCGCGTGATCGTGGGAGACTAGGCCGTTAGACCTGTCCACTGTCCGATCCACCTGCAAAGGCCCCCCGAACTCCGTGTCACCTCGCGCCCGCACCGTGCTGCCCCCGCACGCGACCCCTCCCGAGGCGATCCGCAACTTCTGCATCATCGCCCACATCGACCACGGCAAGTCGACCCTCGCCGACCGGATGCTCCAAATCACCGGCGTCGTCGACGAGCGGCTCATGCGCGCCCAGTTCCTCGACCGGATGGACATCGAGCGCGAGCGCGGGATCACCATCAAGAGCCAGGCGGTCCGCATGCCGTGGGAGGTCGGGGGGGATGCATACATCCTCAACATGATCGACACCCCCGGACACGTCGACTTCACCTATGAGGTCTCCCGCTCCCTGGCCGCGTGCGAGGGTGCGGTGCTCCTCGTCGACGCGGCGCAGGGGATCGAGGCCCAGACGCTCGCGAATCTCTATCTGGCGATGGAGAACGACCTGACGATCATCCCGGTCCTGAACAAGATCGACCTGCCCGCGGCCCAACCGGAGAAGTATGCCGAGGAACTCGCCGGGCTGATCGGCTGCGAGCCGGAGGACTGCCTCCAGGTCTCCGGCAAGACCGGCGTCGGCGTCGAACCGCTCCTGGACGAGATCGTCCGGCAGGTGCCGAACCCGGTCGGTGACCCGGACGCTCCCGCACGGGCGATGATCTTCGACTCGGTCTACGACACCTACCGCGGTGTGGTCACCTATGTCCGGGTCGTCGACGGCAACCTCAACCCGCGCGAGCGGATCGTCATGATGTCGACCAAGGCCACCCACGAGCTGCTCGAGATCGGCGTCATCTCCCCGGATCCGGTGCCGTCCAAGGGAATCGGCGTCGGCGAGGTCGGCTACCTCATCACCGGCGTCAAGGATGTGCGCCAGTCCCGAGTCGGTGACACGGTCACGACGGCGGCCAACCCGGCCGCCGAGTCGCTCGGCGGCTACCGGGATCCGAAGCCGATGGTGTTCTCCGGGCTCTACCCGATCGACGGCTCCGACTATCCGGTGCTGCGCGACGCACTCGACAAGCTCAAGCTCAACGACGCGGCGCTGGTCTACGAGCCGGAGACCTCGGCGGCGCTCGGCTTCGGCTTCCGGTGCGGCTTCCTCGGTCTGCTCCACCTCGAGATCGTCCGCGAACGGCTGGAGCGGGAGTTCAACCTCGACCTGATCTCGACCCAGCCGA
>DUPF01000165.1 GCA_012838445.1 Intrasporangiaceae bacterium
CATACGGCGCGGCCTATGCCCTCCAGGAGCTGCTGACGATCAAATCCGACGACGTGACCGGCCGGGTCAAGGTCTACGAGGCGATCGTCAAGGGCGACAACATCCCCGAGCCGGGCATCCCCGAGTCATTCAAGGTCCTCGTCAAGGAGATGCAGTCCCTGTGTCTCAACGTCGAGGTCCTCTCCAGCGACGGTTCCGCCATCGAGATGAAGGACGCCGAGGAGGACGTCTTCCGCGCTGCGGAGGAACTCGGCATCGACCTCTCGCGTCGCGAACCGAGCTCTGTCGACGAGGTCTGACGGACCGTGCCCCGCACCGCCCCAACGGTGCGGGGCCGGACCCGACCTCACATCCACTTCGAGACCACCTGACTCATAAGAGACGAGAGAAGGAAGCACACAGTGCTGGACGTCAACTTCTTCGACGAGCTGCGCATTGGCCTGGCGACCGCGGACGACATTCGGACGTGGAGCCACGGCGAGGTGAAGAAGCCCGAGACCATCAACTACCGGACCCTCAAGCCGGAGAAGGACGGTCTGTTCTGCGAAAAGATCTTCGGTCCCACCCGGGACTGGGAGTGCAACTGCGGCAAGTACAAGCGGGTCCGCTTCAAGGGCATCATCTGTGAGCGCTGCGGCGTCGAGGTCACCCGCGCCGGCGTGCGCCGGGAGCGGATGGGCCACATCGAGCTGGCCGCCCCGGTCACCCACATCTGGTACTTCAAGGGTGTCCCGAGCCGGCTCGGATACCTGCTCGACCTGGCCCCGAAGGACCTCGAGAAGGTCATCTACTTCGCGGCATACATGATCACGCACGTCGACGAGGAGCAGCGGCACGCCGACCTGCCCTCGCTCGAGGCGCAGATCGAGGTCGAGAAGAAGGAGATGGAGAACCGCCGCGACGCCGCGGTCGAGGCCCGCGCCAAGAAGCTCGAGGCGGACATCGCCGAGCTCGAGGCCGAGGGTGCCAAGGCCGACGCGCGCCGCAAGGTCCGCGACAGCGCCGAGCGCGAGATGAACCAGATCCGGCGCCGCTCCGACGCCGAGATCGAGCGCCTGGAGCAGGTCTGGGACCGGTTCAAGAACCTCAAGGTCCAGGACCTCGAGGGTGACGAACTGCTCTACCGCGAGATGCGGGACCGCTTCGGTCTGTACTTCGAGGGCGGCATGGGTGCCGCCGCGATCCAGAAGCGCCTGGAGACCTTCGACCTGGAGGCCGAGGCCGAACTGCTCCGGGAGGTCATCGCCACCGGCAAGGGGCAGCGCAAGACCCGGGCCCTGAAGCGGCTCAAGGTCGTCACCGCGTTCCAGCAGACGACGAACCACCCCTCCGGCATGGTCCTGGACGCCGTCCCGGTCATCCCACCGGACCTGCGTCCCATGGTCCAGCTCGACGGTGGCCGCTTCGCCACCTCGGACCTGAACGACCTCTACCGGCGCGTCATCAACCGGAACAACCGGCTCAAGCGGCTCCTCGACCTCGGTGCCCCCGAGATCATCGTCAACAACGAGAAGCGGATGCTGCAGGAGGCCGTCGACAACCTGTTCGACAACGGCCGCCGCGGCCGGCCGGTGACCGGCCCGGGCAACCGCCCGCTGAAGTCGCTCTCCGACATGCTCAAGGGCAAGCAGGGCCGGTTCCGGCAGAACCTGCTCGGCAAGCGCGTCGACTACTCCGGCCGGTCGGTCATCGTCGTCGGTCCGCAGTTGAAGCTGCACCAGTGCGGTCTGCCCAAGCAGATGGCGCTGGAGCTGTTCAAGCCGTTCGTCATGAAGCGGCTCGTCGACCTCGATCACGCCCAGAACATCAAGAGCGCCAAGCGCATGGTCGAGCGGGCCCGCCCGGTCGTCTGGGATGTCCTCGAAGAGGTCATCACCGAGCACCCGGTGCTGCTCAACCGCGCACCGACGCTGCACCGCCTCGGCATCCAGGCCTTCGAGCCGCAGCTCGTCGAGGGCAAGGCCATCCAGATCCACCCGCTCGTGTGCACGGCGTTCAACGCCGACTTCGACGGTGACCAGATGGCCGTCCACGTCCCGCTGTCCGCGGAGGCCCAGGCCGAGGCTCGGATCCTGATGCTCTCGAGCAACAACATCCTCAAGCCGGCCGACGGGCGTCCGGTGACCATGCCCACCCAGGACATGATCATCGGCCTGTACCACCTGACCTCCGTGGTCGAGGGTGCGGTCGGTGAGGGTCGGGCGTTCTCGACGGCCGCCGAGGCCCAGATGGCCTTCGACGCCGGTGAGATCGAGATCGGCTCCAAGGTCAAGATCCGCTTCCCGCGGATGGTCCCGGACGCGGGCCTCGAGCTGCCCGAGGGCACCGAGGTCGACGAGGACGGCTTCGTCCACAACGTCATCATCGAGACCACCCTCGGTCGGGCGACGTTCAACTCGGCACTGCCGGCGAACTACCCCTACGTCAACGACGTTGCGGACAAGAAGCGCGTCTCGGACATCGTCAACGCCCTGGCCGAGCGCTACACCAAGGTCGAGGTCGCGGCCTCGCTCGATGCGCTCAAGGACTACGGCTACTACTGGGCGACTCGCTCGGGCAGCACGGTGGCGATCTCCGATGTCGTCACCCCGCCGCGCAAGCCGGAGATCCTCGCCGCCTACGAGGGCAAGGCCAACAAGGTCCAGACCCAGTACGAGCGGGGTCTGATCACCGACGAGGAGCGCCGTCAGGAGCTCATCGAGATCTGGACCCAGGCCACCAACGAGGTCGCCAAGGAGATGGAGTCCAACATCCCCGAGACGAACACCATCTACCGGATGGTCTCCTCGGGTGCCCGAGGCAACTGGATGCAGTTGCGTCAGATCGCCGGTATGCGTGGCCTGGTCTCCAACCCCAAGGGTGAGATCATCCCGCGGCCGATCCGCGCGAACTTCCGCGAGGGTCTGACGGTCCTGGAGTTCTTCATCTCCACGCACGGCTCCCGGAAGGGTCTGGCGGACACCGCACTGCGGACCGCCGACTCCGGATACCTGACCCGGCGCCTCGTCGACGTCTCCCAGGACGTCATCATCCGCGAGGACGACTGCGGCACCGAGCGTGGCCTGACCATGCCGATCGCCGAGGTCAATGAGCTGACCGGCACCCGGTTCCAGCACGACGCGGTCGAGACGAGTGTCTACGCCCGCACCCTCGCCGAGGACGTCGTCCACGACGGCAACACCCTCGCCGACGCCGGCATCGACCTCGGTGACGTCGTCATCGGTGCGCTCTTCGCCGCCGGTGTCGACGAGGTCAAGGTCCGTTCGGTGCTCACCTGCGACAGCCGGGTCGGCACCTGCGCCAAGTGCTACGGACGCTCCCTGGCGACCGGCAAGCTCGTCGACATCGGTGAGGCGGTCGGCATCATCGCCGCCCAGTCGATCGGTGAGCCCGGCACCCAGTTGACGATGCGGACCTTCCACACCGGTGGTGTGGCCGGTGACGACATCACCCAGGGTCTGCCGCGTGTCGTCGAGCTCTTCGAGGCCCGCACCCCCAAGGGTGTCGCGCCGATCGCCGAGGCGACCGGTCGGGTCACCATCGAGGAGACCGACAAGGCCCGCCGTATCCTGCTCACCCCGGACGACGGCTCCGACGAGCACGCCTACCCGGTGACCAAGCGGGCGCGTCTGCTCATCGAGGACGGTCAGCACGTCGAGGTCGGCACCCAGCTGACCCAGGGTGCGATCGACCCCAAGCAGGTGCTGCGCATCCTCGGCCCGCGTGCGGTGCAGATGCACCTCGTCGACGAGGTCCAGGGCGTCTACCGCCAGCAGGGTGTCTCGATCCACGACAAGCACATCGAGGTCATCGTCCGGCAGATGCTGCGCCGGATCACGATCATCGAGTCCGGTGACGCGGACCTGCTCCCGGGCACGCTCGTCGAGCGGGGCCGCTTCGAGGAGGAGAACCGCAAGGTCGTCGCCGAGAGCGGTCGCCCCGCCTCGGGCCGTCCCGAGCTGATGGGCATCACCAAGGCCTCGCTCGCCACCGACTCGTGGCTGTCGGCCGCCTCCTTCCAGGAGACGACCCGCGTGCTCACCGAGGCGGCGATGGAGGCCAAGTCCGACCCGCTGCTCGGCCTGAAGGAGAACGTCATCCTCGGCAAGCTCATCCCGGCCGGGACCGGGCTGTCGCGCTACCGCAACATCACCGTGGAGCCGACCGAGGAGGCCAAGGCTGCGATGTACACGCTGCCGGCGTACGACCAGTACGACTACGGCATGTTCGGCACCGGCACCGGTGAGGCGATCCGCCTCGACGACACCGAGTTGGGGCTGGACCGGTTCTGACCTGACCGGAGCACCAGCCGGAGGCGGTATGCGAGAGCCCAGTTCTCGCATACCGCCTCCGCTGTGTTGGGCGGAGGGTCGGGCATCGGATCGGGCACCGGATCGGGTCGGGGGATAATCACGCAATGGGTTCTCGCATCCGGCTCCTCGGCGCGCTGTCGGCCGCCATCGCCTTCGTCATCACGCTGACCGTGCCGCTCTTCGCGAGCAGCGACGGCACGACGACGGGGGCCGAGCGGGTCACCCTCATCGCGGCCAGCGGCTGGGGCGCGGCCGTCCCGGGCCTGATCCTCACCGTCCTGGCCGCGGTCGTGTGGCTGGCGCGCTACGTGATGATCCGCTGGATCGCGCTCGCGGTCTTCCTCATCCTCACCGCGCTCATGCTCGCCTCGCTCGGGCTGTTCTTCCTGCCCGCCGCGCTGCTCCTCATGCTCGGGGTATCCCTCGACCGCGGCACCGAGGACGCCGCTGCGTGAGCCTGCTCGGTGAGCCCGACGCGGCGCAGACCATCGCCCGGGCGGACAGCGCCGCCGGTGAGGTGGTGCTGCGCCGGCGCGGTCCGCATACCGAACTCATCGTCGATGGCGTCTTCGTCATGGACACCGTCGACACCAGCACCGAACTCGACCTGGCGACCCTGGCGCTGACTCGGCACCCCCGACCGCGGCGGGTCCTCATCGGCGGACTCGGACTCGGGTTCACCGCCCAGGCCGTCCTGGCCGATGCTCGGGTCGAGCACGTCACGATCGCCGAGATCGCGTCCCCGCTCATCGAGTGGGCCGAGCAGGGGTTGTTGCCGGCACCGGGCCTCACCGACCCGCGGTTGACGCTTGTGCCCGGTGACGTCGGCGCAGTCCTGTCGGCCACCGCGGGGGAGTGGGACCTCATCCTCCTCGACGTCGACAACGGGCCCGGATTCCTCGTCCGGGAGGAGAACGCCGGACTGTATACGCCGGCCGGGTTGTCGAGTGCCGTCGCCGGGCTCGCCCCCGGCGGCGTGCTCGCGATCTGGTCCTCGCACCGGGCCCCGGACCTGCTCGCGGCCCTGGAATCCCTCGGCGCCGGTCGCCCCGAGGAAGTCGTGCGCGAGGTCCGCCGGGAGGGCCGCCGTTTCGACTACGCGGTCTACCTGCTCAGCCGCAGGTGAGGGTGCGGGGACGCGATTTGGCGGCACACTGCATACCCGAGTAAAGTGGAACGCTGTGTCTGGCTAGGTCCAGGCGCTGCGGCTGTCGCACCGCTCAGCGATGAGTGCGGGCGCTGCCGAAGGGAGATTCTCTCTCGCCCACCTCTTGCCGGGCGCCCCACTGGAGACTCACGGGATCCACCGTGGCCGACGGTCGGGGAGTGCAGGGAAGAGCACCCGAACCGGAACCGTCAGCGCGGACCGGGGAGGGCCACACCAAGGAGCCATCAGCCCGCGAGGGCCGGATGGGACATGACAACAGTACGGAGAACCTAGGTTGCCTACGATCAACCAGCTGGTGCGCAAGGGGCGCCAGGACAAGGCCAGCAAGGTCAAGAGTCCTGCCCTCAAGGGCTCGCCGCAGCGGCGCGGTGTCTGCACCCGCGTCTACACGACCACCCCCAAGAAGCCGAACTCCGCCCTGCGCAAGGTCGCCCGTGTGCGCCTGTCCAGCGGCATCGAGGTCACGGCCTACATCCCCGGCGTCGGCCACAACCTCCAGGAGCACTCGATCGTGCTCGTGCGTGGTGGCCGGGTCAAGGACCTTCCCGGCGTCCGCTACAAGATCGTCCGCGGCACCCTCGACACCCAGGGTGTGAAGAACCGTCAGCAGGCGCGTTCCCGCTACGGCGCCAAGAAGGAGAAGAAGTAATGCCTCGTAAGGGCCCCGCTCCCAAGCGCCCCCTGACCGTCGACCCGGTCTACCAGTCGACCCTGGTCACCCAGCTCGTCAACAAGATCCTCCTCGACGGCAAGAAGTCCATCGCCGAGGGCATCGTCTACGGCGCCCTCGAGGGCTGCCGCGAGAAGACCGGCACCGACCCCGTGCAGACGCTCAAGCGTGCGCTCGACAACGTCCGCCCGACCCTGGAGGTCAAGTCCCGCCGCGTCGGTGGCGCGACCTACCAGGTCCCGGTCGAGGTCAAGCCGGGTCGTGCGACGACCCTGTCGCTGCGCTGGCTCGTCGGCTACGCCCGGCAGCGTCGCGAGAAGTCGATGACCGAGCGACTCATGAACGAGATCCTCGACGCCTCCAACGGCCTCGGCGCCGCAGTCAAGCGCCGCGAGGACACCCACAAGATGGCCGAGTCCAACAAGGCCTTCGCGCACTACCGCTGGTGAGTATGCGGGAGGAGCCTCCCACCGCATACCCCACCTGCGTCCCCACACCAGACGCACCCGTGACGAACTGAGAGAAACCAACCGTGGCACAGGATGTCCTGACCGACCTGACCAAGGTCCGCAACATCGGGATCATGGCGCACATCGACGCCGGCAAGACAACGACGACCGAGCGTGTCCTCTTCTACACCGGCGTCAACCGCAAGATGGGCGAGACCCACGACGGCGGGGCGACGACCGACTGGATGGAGCAGGAGAAGGAGCGGGGGATCACCATCACCTCCGCCGCTGTCACCTGCTTCTGGAACGACAACCAGATCAACATCATCGACACCCCCGGTCACGTCGACTTCACCGTCGAGGTGGAGCGCTCCCTGCGCGTCCTCGACGGCGCGGTCGCCGTCTTCGACGGCAAGGAGGGTGTGGAGCCGCAGTCCGAGACCGTGTGGCGTCAGGCCGACAAGTACGACGTCCCGCGGATCTGCTTCGTCAACAAGATGGACAAGCTCGGCGCGGACTTCTACTACACCGTCTCCACGATCAAGGACCGTCTCGGCGCGACCCCGCTCGTGCTGCAGCTGCCGATCGGTGCCGAGAGCGAGTTCGTCGGCGTCGTCGACCTGCTCGGCATGCGGGCGCTGGTCTGGGAGGGCGACTCCAAGGGTGATGTCACCATGGGCGCCAAGTACGAGGTCCAGGAGATCCCGGAGGACCTGCAGGCCAAGGCCGAGCAGTACCGCCAGGAGCTCGTCGAGGCCGTCGCCGAGACCGACGACGAGCTGATGGAGAAGTACCTCGAGGGTGAGGAGCTCACCATCGAGGAGCTGAAGAAGGGCATCCGCAAGCTGACCGTCTCCTCGACCGTCTACCCGGTCCTGTGCGGTTCGGCGTTCAAGAACCGTGGCGTCCAGCCGATGCTCGACGCGGTCATCGACTACCTGCCGAACCCGCTCGACATCCCGGCCGTCGCGGGGCACGCCCCCGGTCACGAGGCGGAGCGGATGAGCCGCAAGCCGAGCACCGAGGAGCCGTTCTCGGCGCTGGCGTTCAAGGTGGCCACCCACCCGTTCTTCGGCCAGCTGACCTTCATCCGGGTCTACTCCGGGCGGATCAACTCCGGCACCCAGGTCTACAACACGACCAAGGACAAGCGGGAGCGCATCGGCAAGCTGTTCCAGATGCACGCCAACAAGGAGAACCCGGTCGACGAGGCACTGGCGGGGCACATCTACGCCGCCATCGGCCTGAAGACCACGACCACCGGCGACACCCTCTCGGACATGAACGAGCGGATCGTCCTCGAGTCGATGACCTTCCCGGAGCCGGTCATCCAGGTCGCCATCGAGCCCAAGACCAAGGGCGACCAGGAGAAGCTCGGCACCGCGATCCAGAAGCTCGCCGAGGAGGACCCGACCTTCCAAGTCCACCTCGACGAGGACACCGGCCAGACGATCATCGCCGGCATGGGCGAGCTGCACCTCGACATCCTCGTGGACCGGATGCGTCGCGAGTTCAAGGTCGAGGCCAACGTCGGCAAGCCGCAGGTCGCCTACCGGGAGACCATCCGGCGCACCGTGGAGAAGTACGACTACACCCACAAGAAGCAGACCGGTGGGTCGGGTCAGTTCGCCAAGGTGCAGTTGACCTTCGAGCCGCTCACCGGCGGCGAGGGCGAGCTCTACGAGTTCGAGAACAAGGTCACCGGTGGCCGCATCCCCAAGGAGTACATCCCCTCGGTCGATGCCGGCATCCAGGACGCCATGCAGTACGGCGTGCTCGCCGGATACCCGATGGTCGGCGTCAAGGCGATCCTGCTCGACGGCGCCTACCACGATGTCGACTCCTCGGAGATGGCGTTCAAGATCGCCGGCTCGATGGCCTACAAGGAGGCCATCCGCAAGGCCGACCCGGTCCTGCTCGAGCCGATGATGCTCGTCGAGGTGCGCACCCCGGAGGAGTACATGGGTGACGTCATCGGCGACATCAACTCCCGTCGTGGCCAGATCCAGGCGATGGACGAGATCAGCGGCGCCAAGATCGTGCGCGGACTGGTCCCGCTGTCGGAGATGTTCGGCTATGTCGGTGACCTGCGGTCCAAGACCCAGGGCCGCGCGAACTACTCCATGGAGTTCGACTCCTACGCCGAGGTCCCCAAGGCCGTGGCCGAGGAGATCATCAAGAAGACTCGGGGCGAGTGACCGCTATACACTGGTCGCTGGTCAAAAAGACAACCACGGTTGGCCTGCCGGCTGCCCCAGCCGGGTCACCAACCATCCACCCAAGAAGCGACGCCACGTCCGCCCGGTCGTGAGGCGTTAACTCAAGAAGAGTCCTGAGGAGGACAACAAGTGGCGAAGGCAAAGTTCGAGCGGACCAAGCCGCACGTCAACATCGGCACCATCGGTCACATCGACCACGGGAAGACGACGCTGACGGCTGCGATCTCCAAGGTTCTGCACGACAAGTACCCCGACCTGAACCCGCAGTTCGCGTTCGACGAGATCGACAAGGCCCCCGAGGAGAAGCAGCGGGGCATCACGATCTCGATCTCGCACATCGAGTACCAGACCGAGCAGCGCCACTACGCGCACGTCGACTGCCCGGGTCACGCGGACTACGTCAAGAACATGATCACCGGTGCGGCCCAGATGGACGGCGCCATCCTCGTGGTCGCGGCCACCGACGGCCCGATGCCGCAGACGAAGGAGCACGTCCTCCTGGCCCGCCAGGTCGGCGTTCCCTACATCGTCGTCGCGCTCAACAAGTCGG
>DUPF01000166.1 GCA_012838445.1 Intrasporangiaceae bacterium
CCCCGCCCTGCGGTTGACTGGTGGTGAAAGGACATCCGCCACGACGAAGGAGCAGTGCGATGAGCCAGTTCGACCAGAGCCCCCCGACCTACCCCACTCCGCCCCCCACGGACTACCAGCCCCACCCGACCATGAGCAGCGAGGACCGCAACCTCGGCACGATCGCGCACATCACCCCGCTCGTGCTCATGCTCGCGAGCGGCGGACTCGCCGGCTTCCTCGGCTCGCTCGTGGTCTACCTCTACGCCAAGGACCGCGGCCCGGTGGCCCGGCAGTACGCCGCCACCGCGCTCAACGTCCAGATCATGGTGGCGATCGCCTCG
This sequence comes from Intrasporangiaceae bacterium, assembly GCA_012838445.1. GTDB lineage: Bacteria > Actinomycetota > Actinomycetes > Actinomycetales > Dermatophilaceae > F2B08. The sequence continues at coordinate 324 of DUPF01000166.1, forward strand.
GCGGCCTCCTACGTGCTCATGTTCGTCCTCGTCGGCTTCCTCACGCTGCCGATCGTCCTCATCGTGGGCATCATCGCCCACGTCCTCGGTGCCCTCAAGGCCAACAAGGGCGAGCGTTTCGAGCCGCCGCTGACGCCGACGTTCGTCAGCTGAGCCTTGCCGGCGCCTGAGTCGGGCCCTCGGGCTCGTCCAGGCGCCGCTTCGGCACCCGCTCAGGCCAGCACGATCCGACGCACCACCGCATCGGCGAGCAGCCGCCCTCGCAGCGACAGCACGATCCGTCGCTCGCGCAGGGCGGCTCGTTCGTCGATCAGCCCGTCCGCGATGAGACCGGCCACCGCCGTCCGCCCGGCCGGCCGGAGCCGGTCCAGCGGCAGCCCGTCGGCGAGACGGACCCCGAGCAGCACCGTCTCGTCATAGACCTGGTCCGCGGTGAGCACCTCTCGCGCCGCCGCCGGCGACGTACCCGCGGACAGGCGCGACGCATACGCCCTCGGGTGTTTGACATTCCACCAGCGCACCCCGCCGACATGACTGTGGGCGCCGGGGCCGAACCCCCACCAGTCCCCGCCGGTCCAGTAGCCGAGGTTGTGCCGCGAGCGGGTGTCCGGGCCGGTGGACCAGTTGCTCACCTCGTACCAGTGCAGACCGGCCGTGGAGAGCATGCGGTCGGCGAGCTCGTACTTGTCGGCGGCGTCATCCGGGTCCGGGGCGGGGACCTGACCGCGGCGGACCTGGGCGGCGAGGCGGGTGCCGTCCTCGACGATGAGGGCATAGGCGGAGATATGGTCCGGGGCGCACGCGAGCGCCGCCTCCAGCGAGCGTTGCCAGTCGGTCAGGCTCTCCCCCGGCGTGCCGTAGATCAGGTCCAGGCTGACCTGCAGGCCGGCCTCGCGGGCCCAGGTGACGACCCGCGGGATGTTGTCCGGGTCGTGGGTGCGCTCCAGGGTGGCGAGCACGTGCGGAACGGCCGACTGCATCCCGAACGAGATCCGGGTGATGCCGTGATCGGCGAGGGTGTGCAGGTCGGCGGCGGTCACCGAGTCCGGGTTGGCCTCGGTCGTCACCTCCGCCCCGGGATGCAGCCCGAAGCGCTCATCGAGCGCCCGCACGATCCCGCCGAGGTCGGTGGCCGGCAGCATCGTCGGGGTGCCGCCCCCGAAGAACACGGTGTCGAGTCCGGGCAGGTCGACGCCGTCGCGGTCCAGGACCCGGGTGGCCAGGTCGATCTCGGCGTGCAGCGCGGTCAGGTAGTCGGCCGGCGCCGTGGCCGAGCCGAGTTCACCCGGGGTGTAGGTGTTGAAATCGCAGTATCCGCAACGGATCCGGCAGAACGGCACGTGCACATAGGCACCGAAGCCCCGCTCCCCGATCCGGTCGAGGGTATGCGGTGGGAGCCTCCCGTCGTCAGGGGCCGGTTCACCGTCGGGCAGCTGGGGCACGTGGTCCAGTCTCTCAGGCATCGGGACCGGTTCGGTGCCGCCCGATGCCCGATGCCCGTCGCGATGATCAGTCACAGGAGCCCCACCGGCACCACGGTCCGGCGTGTCCCGGGCGACACGCCGCCGCTCAGCGGATTGGTCGAGAACCGGTGCGGCCAACCCCTTGCGGCGGTGCGGATCGTCGACTACACATATCCATACGCATCCACCTTCGGGTGGGAGCAGAGATCACGAAGATGATCCTCGGATCACCCCCCGTGAACTCATGTGAGACCTACGGTCTCGCAGATCGGGCTTCGGCCAGGTCGGCGGGATGCAGGACTCACCGAGGGCCTCGGACACTCATACTGCTCGAGGCCCTCACCTTTTGTGTCCGGGTGGGTGGGGTCTGACGGGGGTCTCTGGTTCTGGGGTCGGCGGCGCCGCCCCTGGACACGATCCGGGTCGGGAGCGTCCGACGCCTACGATGGCCGGGTGGATATCGAGCAGGCAGCAGCGGATCGGCGCACCGGTCGGTGGATCGAGGTCGAGGGCGTGGTCAACATGCGCGACCTCGGCGGTCTGCCCACCGTGCACGGCCGGACCACGGCCTGGCGCCGGCTGATCCGCTCCGACAACCTCCAGGACCTCTCCCCCACGAGCGTGGACCATCTTGTGGCTCACATCGGGGTGCGCGACATCGTCGACCTGCGCAGCGACACCGAGCTTCAGCTCCTCGGCGACGGACCGCTGCGCCTCGTGAGCACCCTGGCGCACCACCACCATTCGCTCCTGCCCGACCGCGCCCAGCGGCGACAGGCCCGCGCGGCCGCCGCTGCCGACGCACCCCGGTTCGAGGACGACGGGGTCCCGGGCTCGGCGACCGCACCTGAGCCGAGCGACACCGGCCTGGGATCCCCCTGGAAGAAGTACGACGGACGCCGCGACGCCGCGTTCTGGGCCGAGCACTACCTCGGCTACCTGTCCGACCGGCCCGACTCGGTCAGCGCCGCTCTGCACGTCGTCTCCCGATCCTCCGGGGCCGCGATCGTGCACTGCGCCGCCGGCAAGGACCGCACCGGCACCGTCGTCGCGATGGCCCTGTCCGTCGCCGGGGTCCCCGACGAGGTGATCATCGAGGACTACGTCCTCAGTGACGAACGGATCACCCGGATCCTCGACCGGCTCCGCAACCACCCGCTCTACGGCGAGGCCCTGAAGTCCCAGCCCGTCGACGACCAGCGCCCCAAGGCCCAGTCCATGGAAGCCATCCTCACCGCCCTCCGCGACGGGTTCGGCGGTGCGCACGGCTGGCTGCGCGAACACGGTTGGAGCCAGGACGATCTCGCCCGGCTCCAGACCCGACTCCTGGACTAGGTCCCGGACCTCGACCACCCGCTCACCGCATACTCCCCCGATCCGAAGGAGCACCCACATGAAGGCCTTCCGTCACGCCGTCGAGGCCCGCGATGTCGATGCCGTGGCGGCGCTGCTCGCCGACGACGTCGTGTTCACCTCACCGGTCGCGCACACGCCCTATCCGGGCAAGGCGATCACCCTGGCGATCCTGGCCAACGTCATCGAGGTGTTCGAGAACTTCCGCTACGTGCGCGAGATCGGCGCCGACGGCGCCGCCGACTCGGCCCTGGTGTTCACCGCCGAGGTCGACGGCAAGCAGTTGACCGGCTGCGACTTCATCCACGTCAACGACGAGGGGCTCATCGACGAGTTCATGGTCATGGTTCGCCCGCTCAGTGGCGCCAACGCTCTCGCGGCCGCCATGGGTGCCCGCTTCGAGCAGATCGCGGAGCAGGCGGCAGCCTACTCCGGCTGACCTTTTGCGGCGGGGCGGGCGCTGACGTAGACGTGGATCGTCCCCTCGATGGCGACGGTCCCATCGGTGCGGGTTGCCGTGACCCGGACGGGCACGTCGCCCGGCTGCCGCCAGTCCGCCGCGTCGGTGTCGGCGGTGCAGATCAGGTCGGTCGTCGCCTTGGCGACGTAGGAGACCTCCATCCCCTTCGGGATCCAGCGCATGTCGCGCGGCACCGTCGCTTCGGCCGCGACCCCCATCGCGACCTCCAATCCGTTGATCGCGGCGATGACGTGCAGCGTCTTGATGTGGTTCTCCACCGCCCGTCGCTTCGGCACGAACACCTCGGCATGACCGGGTTCGACGACCTGGATCCGGGGGCGGATGGTGCGGAAGTATGGAGCCCGCCGCCAGACCATCCGCGAGAAGAACCAGGTCCCTCCCGGGATCCGGGAGAGACGTCGCCACATCGTCAGGGTGTCAGCCATCCGCTCAGGCTATGAGGTCGCCGGTCTGCGAAGCGCACCGTCCGGCTGTGAACCTCACCACCGCCCGCTCGCGCCGCCTTTACCTTCCCTTGACTCCCCCGTGCGGGGCACGGGAGTTCTGCGGCGATATAGCGCCGCAGAACTCCGATGCCC
>DUPF01000014.1 GCA_012838445.1 Intrasporangiaceae bacterium
CCCCGTGAGTGGGTGAGGATAGAGACGTGGCGCTCCCCGCATACCGACTCGTCAACGGTGACACCGGCCCGCAGCAGCAGAGTCCGGTGACCTGCGGCTCCGCCTGCCTGACCGTGGCCCGGATGCTCGTCGACCCGGCGTTCGCGCACTGGATCGCAACGGGGGATGGAGCCCGCCCCGGAAGTCCGACCGGACACTCGCCTGCGGAGCGGTTCGCGGCCTATGAGCGGATCGTGCACCGCCGCACCAACCACTTCGCCCTGAGTGCCGCCGGGATCAACCTGCCGTGGCCTCGGATGCTGGGTACGCCGCCGTGGGGGGCGAAGCGGGAGCTCGAGCTCGGCGCCGCCAGACACGGCACCGAATACGACATCACCCTCGTTCGCCCGCTCACCCAGGACCGCCTCGCCGCAGCATTCGACCATCTCAATTCCGTTGTGGCAGAAGGAATGCCTGGACTGCTCTATGTCGGCACCGGACTGCTGCCGCGGCATGTGCTGCTCATCCTGCCCGGCAACGGGGATGACCGGCTCGACATCTACGATCCGAGCGACGGCTCGGTCCGGGCCCGCAGCGTGCGCGCGTTCGCGAGCCACAACCTGGGACTCTCCGGCTGGGATGTGCCGTGGTTCGTCGTCGCCCCGACCAGGATCAGGACGGTGCGCCACGGCATCCGTCAGCGGAGGTATGCGACCCTCGCCGACGCGGACGCCTCGCCTGCGTAGCGGCTCCCGTCGGGAGTGCGCGAGCGGCTACTTGGCGACGTCGATGACGAGGTCGGCATCCCGGGCGGTGACGACGGCGCCGTCACCACCACTGGCAGCATCGCCATCGGCCCCGTCGCCGGCCGCAGCGGACTCGACGAGCCCGAGGTCCCCGGTGATCCGGCCCGCGGCGCGCAGGTCGGCCTCGGCGGCGCGGACGTGCTCGAGGGCCGCAGCGGATCCGACGAGCGTCACCGATGCGACCTCGGTGCGCATCCCGACCTTGGCCTCGGACTTGGTCTTGCGGACCGCGGCCAGCGCGGCGCCGACGGAGTCGAGCAACTCCGCCTCGCCACCGGCGGGCACCTCGTCCACCGACGGCCACGAGGCGCGGTGCACCGAGCCGTCCCGCCACCAGGACCAGACCTCCTCGGTGACATAGGGCAGGATCGGGGCGAACAGGCGCAGCACGACATCGAGCGCGATCCGCAGCGTCGCCCGCGCCGACGCAGCGCCCTCCTCGCCGCGTCCGCCGTAGGCCCGGTCCTTGACGAGCTCGAGGTAGTCGTCGCAGAAGCTCCAGAACCACGTCTCGGTCGCCTCCAGGGACCGGGTGTAGTCCCAGCCCTCGAAGCCCGTGGTCGCCCTGGCGACGACGTCGCGCAGGGAGGCCAGGACCGCCCGGTCGAGCGGTTCGGTGACCTGCGCGGCCAGGGCCTCGTCCGACTCGGCGGACACCTCGCCGAACGACAAGGCGAACTTGCTCGCGTTGAGGATCTTGATCGCAAGGCGCCGGCCGACCTTCATCTGGCCGACGTCATAGGCCGCGTCGGTGCCGAGCCGGCCCGAGGCCGCCCAGTAGCGGACCGCATCCGCGGAGTGCTGGACGACGACGTCCTCGGGGGTGACGACGTTCCCCTTGGACTTGGACATCTTCTTGCGGTCCGGGTCGAGGATCCAGCCCGAGATCGCCGCGTTGATCCACGGGACGGAGCCGTGCTCGAAGTGCGAGCGCACGATCGTCGCGAACAGCCAGGTGCGGATGATGTCGTGCGCCTGCGGTCGCAGATCCATCGGGAACACCTTCTCCCACAACGGATCTCCGCTGCGCCAGCCGCCCGCGATCTGCGGCGACAGGGATGAGGTGGCCCACGTGTCGAAGACGTCCGGGTCCCCGACGAATCCGCCCGGCTCACCCCGCTGGGACTCGCTGAACCCGGCCGGCGGGTTGGCCGCCGGGTCGACCGGCAGCTCCTCCGCGGACGGCAGGATGAGGGTGTCGTAGTCGACCTCGCCGGAGGCGTCGACCGCGTACCAGACCGGGATCGGCACCCCGAAGAACCGCTGCCGCGAGATGAGCCAGTCCCCGTTCAGGCCGCGGACCCAGTTCGCATACCGGGCGCGCATGAACGCCGGGTGGAAGTCCACCTCGTCCCCCCGCCCCACGAGGGCGTCGTTGAGCGCCGCCTCCCGGCCGCCGTTGCGGATGTACCACTGGCGGCTGGTGACGATCTCGAGCGGCTTCTCGCCCCGCTCGTAGAAGTTCGCCTTGCGCTGGGTCGGGGTCGGGTCCCCGTCCAGGTCGCCGCTCTCGCGCAGTGCGCCGACGATCGCCTCCCGCGCCGAGAACGCCGTCTTGCCCGCGAGGGACTCCTCGAACAGCGTTGCGCCCGGGCCGTCGGCGATCCACTCCGGCACCTCCTGCTGGATCCGGCCGTTGCGGGTGATGACCGAGCGGGTCGGCAGTTGCAGTTCCCGCCACCACAGCACGTCGGTCAGGTCGCCGAAGGTGC
>DUPF01000167.1 GCA_012838445.1 Intrasporangiaceae bacterium
GAGGAGCAACGACGCGGCGGGCAACCCGGTTGCGAAGCCGAGGAGGGCCCACGCCGGCAGCACGCCCTCGACCCCGGCGACGCTCGACTCCGGCAGCATCGTCACCGCCGTGGCGGCGACGAGACCGAACGCGCCGAGCAGGCGGGGACCGCGACCGGGACGGACCCACACGGCCACTGCCGCCGCGAGCACGGCCGCCGCGGCGAGGACCGCCATCCCCCAGGTCGGGGCCGCGACGTTGGCCCGGGCCGGGTTCGCCAGGGTCATCCCGGCGAGCAACAGGAGCGGCAACACCGACCAGCCGACGAGCCGTGACGCCGACGTCACCGGCGCCTGGCGCGCGGCGCCGGGCAGGGCGGCGAGCACCGCGACCAGGCCCGCCGTGACAACCCAGCCGGCGACGTCGCTGCGCCAGACCGCACCCCACGTCCCGAGGGCAGCATGGGTCGTCGCCGACAGCGCCACTCCGGTGAACACCCCTGGGACGAGGGCGGATCCGAGCCGGGCCGCCGCCAACGCCAGGGCCAGAACAGCCAGCACCACCCCGGCCGACGCGGTCCACAGCAGGGGACGGTCACCGGGGATGAGCGGCACCACGAGCCGGGCCAGCAGCGCCAGACCCGCCGCCGTGAGCAGCGGGCCGACGGCCGCGGTGAGCCGCCCGCCGAGGAGCAGGAGGAGCACGACCGGGGCGCTGAGGACCGCGAGCGCGAACGCCCCGATGAGTTCCGCCGGAGTCTCCGCGGCCCGACCGAAGATCGTGATCAGCCCCGGCGTCCACGCCCGCAGCAGGTCGAGCAGCACCCAGGTGAGTCCCGCAACGGCGACGATCTCGCGCCCGGCCGGTGTGCGCATACCTCCATCGGTCATGGCAGCGAAGTCTGGCACGAAAGCCCCCGGCGTGGCGGATGTCACCCGACCGCATGGTGGGACAAGGCGTCTCAGTCATTGACACGACCCCGGGCCGTGGCCAGAGTAGGGGGCATGGCTCTCGTCCTCGTACTTCGCAAGCGCGCTCGCTGACGCGACCACGCACGTCGACGAGCGCGCTCACCCTCTTCGTTCCCCGGGACGAGAGGGATTTTTTGTGCCCCGACCACCCACCACCCCACCCACCGCCAGGACAACACCGAAGGGAATGACGTGAGCGAGATGGCCACGCACCCCACCCCCACGCCGACCCAGCCCCGCCCCACCCCCTCCGACGTCGCCGCCACCGCGCGGGCCAAGGCGCCGGTCGAGGTCACCGGAGCGCAGAGCCTCGTCCTCTCCCTCGAGGCGATGGAGGTCGACACGGTCTTCGGCCTGCCCGGTGGGGCGATCCTGCCCGCCTATGACCCGCTCATGGACTCGGTCAAGGTGCGCCACATCCTCGTCCGGCACGAACAGGGAGCCGGCCACGCCGCGGAGGGCTACGCCTACGAGACCGGCAAGGTCGGGGTCTGCCTGGCCACGAGCGGACCGGGGGCGACCAACCTCGTCACCCCGATCGCGGACGCCTGGATGGACTCGGTGCCGATGGTCGCGATCACCGGCCAGGTCAACTCGGCCGCGATCGGCACCGACGCCTTCCAGGAGGCCGACATCCGCGGGATCACCTTCCCGATCACCAAGCACAACTTCCTCGTCACCCAGGCCGACGACATCCCGCAGGTCATCGCCGAGGCGTTCCACATCGCCTCCTCCGGGCGGCCCGGCCCGGTCCTGGTCGACATCACCAAGGACGCCCTGCAGGCCAAGACGACGTTCGCGTGGCCACCGAAGATGGACCTGCCCGGATACCGGCCGGTCACCAAGCCGCACGGCAAGCAGATCCGGGAGGCCGCCAAACTCATCCACGCCGCCAAGCAGCCGATCCTGTATGTGGGCGGCGGGGTCATCCGCTCCCGCGCCTCCGAGCAGCTCCGGGAACTGGTCGACCTGACCGAGATCCCGCTCGTGACCACGCTCATGGCCCGCGGCTCGGTCCCGGACAGCCACCCGCTGCACCTCGGGATGCCGGGCATGCACGGATCCGTCGCCGCCGTGACCGGGCTGCAGCAGAGCGACCTCATCATCGCCCTCGGTGCCCGCTTCGATGACCGGGTCACCGGCCAGTTGTCGACCTTCGCCCCGCGCGCCAAGGTCATCCACGCCGACATCGACCCGGCCGAGATCGGCAAGAACCGCGCCGCCGATGTGCCCATCGTCGGCGACTGCGCAGCCGTCATCGACGACCTGGTGACCCAGCTCAAGGCGGACTACGACGCCGGCATCAAGGGCGACTACACCGAGTGGCGGGCCACGACGACGCGGTGGGCGCGGGAGTACCCCGTCGGCTACACCCCGCCCGAGGACGCCGAGGCGATCGCGCCGCAGTATGTCCTCGAGCGGCTCAGCGCCATCGCCGGACCGGAGGCGACGTATGTCGCCGGTGTCGGCCAGCACCAGATGTGGGCCGCCCAGTTCGTCCAGTACGAACGACCCAACAGCTGGGTCAACTCCGGCGGACTCGGCACGATGGGCTTCGCGGTCCCGGCCGCGATGGGCGCCCAGGCCGCCAACCCGGACCGGGTCGTGTGGGCCATCGACGGCGACGGGTGCTTCCAGATGACGAACCAGGAGCTCGCGACCTGCGTCATCAACAACATCCCGATCAAGGTCGCGATCATCAACAACTCATCCCTCGGCATGGTCCGCCAGTGGCAGTCGCTGTTCTACAACGAGCGCTACTCCAACACCGACCTGCACACCTCCGTCGGCGCACGGGTGCCGGACTTCGTCAAGCTGGCCGACGCATACGGGTGCATCGGCCTGCGGTGCGAACGACCCGAGGATGTCGACTCCGTCATCCGCAAGGCCATGGAGATCAACGACGTGCCTGTTGTCATCGACTTCGTCGTCGAGCGTGACGCGATGGTCTGGCCGATGGTTCCGGCCGGGGTGTCCAACGACGCCATCCAGATCGCCCGTGGCCTGTCCCCGAAGTGGGACCGGGAGGACGACCCGGCCACCGAGCAGGGGCTGGACTCCGACGGCTCCGGCATCCACCACGAGATGGAGCAGTCCGCCCTCTACCCCGACGGTCAGCCCAGCGAGGAGCAGTCATGAGCAAGCACACCCTGTCCGTCCTCGTCGAGAACAAGCCCGGCGTCCTGGCCCGCATCGCGAGCCTGTTCGCCCGCCGCGGCTTCAACATCGACTCCCTCGCGGTCGGCCCGACCGAACACCCCGAGATCTCCCGGATGACGGTCGTCGTCGACGTCGAGGCGCTGCCGCTGGAGCAGGTGACCAAACAGCTCAACAAACTCATCGAGGTGATCAAGGTCGTCGAACTCGACCCCGCCTCCTCGGTGCGTCGCCAGGTCATGCTCATCAAGGTCAAGGCGGACATGGCCAACCGGTCCTACATCGTCCAGACCGTCGAGTTGTTCCGCGCCCACGTCATCGACGTCGGCACCGACACCCTGACGATCCAGGCGACCGGCAACGCCGACAAACTCGCCGCCCTCCTCGAGGTCCTCGAACCGTTCGGCATCAAGGAGCTCGTCCAGTCCGGCCACATCGGCATCAGCCGCGGCTCCCGCTCGATGACCGACCGCGCACTGCGCTCCGCCTGACCCCGACCCAGCCCCGCCATTTCTTCGCGATCGCGAAGAAGTGGCGAGGGCGGTCCACCGCTCGGGCGCGGTGAACCGCCCGCTCGAGCACCGCATACCCTCGAATCAGTTCCTCCGATCCACGAACCCAACCCACGACATGAAGGAGAGGCCACTGTTATGGCCGAGATGTTCTACGACGACGATGCAGACCTGGCCCTGATCCAGGGCAAGAAGGTGGCTGTCATCGGCTACGGCAGCCAGGGGCACGCGCACTCGCTGTGCCTGCGGGACTCCGGGGTCGACGTGCGCGTCGGTCTGGCCGAGGGCAGCAAGAGCATCGCCAAGGCCGAGGCCGAGGGGCTGACCGTCAAGACGGTCGCCGAGGCCGTCAAGGAGGCCGACTTCGTCGTCATCCTCACCCCCGACCAGGTGCAGCGTCACGTGTGGGCCGACCACATCGCCCCCAACCTGGCGCCCGGGGCGACGGTGCTGTTCGGGCACGGGTTCAACATCCGCTTCGGCTACATCACCCCGCCGAGCGACAGTGACGTGATCATGGTCGCGCCCAAGGGGCCGGGTCACATCGTGCGCCGCGAGTACGTCGACGGACGCGGTGTGCCGGTCCTGATCGCGGTCGAGCAGGACGCCTCCGGGGAGGCGCTCGAGGTGGCCAAGTCCTACGCCAAGGCCCTCGGCGGGCTGCGCGCCGGTGGGATCAAGACCACGTTCACCGAGGAGTGCGAGACCGACCTGTTCGGTGAGCAGTCTGTGCTGTGCGGTGGCGCCTCGCAGTTGATCATGTACGGCTTCGAGACCCTCGTCGAGGCCGGGTACCAGCCCGAGGTGGCCTACTTCGAGTGCCTGCACGAGCTCAAGCTCATCGTCGACCTGATGGTCGAGGGCGGTATCGCCAAGCAGCGCTGGTCCATCTCGGACACCGCCGAGTACGGCGACTACGTCTCCGGCCCGCGCGTCATTGACCCGTCGGTCAAGGAGAACATGAAGGCCGTCCTGGACGACATCCGGAACGGCTCGTTCGCCAAGCGGTTCATCGACGACCAGGACGCCGGCGCTCCGGAGTTCAAGGCACTGCGCGCCAAGGGCGCCGAGCACCCGATCGAGAAGACCGGCAAGGAACTGCGCAAGCTGATGGCCTGGCTCGACACCGGGCAGGACGCCGACTACGTCGAAGGCTCCGCCGCCCGCTGATCCTCGTCGCGGCGGGCGTCGCACCGACTCGATCGGTGCGGCGCCCGCCGCACCCGTATGCCGAGGTGTGCTGACCCCCGCCTATCCTTGAGCGCGTGGAGGATCTGATCCGGGACTGGCCCGTCTGGGCAGTGTTCGGCTTCCTCTTCCTCGTCGCGATGGCCCGCGGCAACGCGACGTACTGGATCGGGCGTGCCATCCGTTCCGGCGGTGCCCGGTCCCGCTTCGCCGGAGCCCTGGAACGTCCCGGCATGCAACGCGCCGAACGCTGGGTCCGCACCATCGGGCCCCCCGCCGTCTCCCTCGGGTTCCTCACCATCGGGGTGCAGACCGCGATCAACCTCACCGCGGGCGTGCTGCGGATGCCGCAGCGACGCTGGATGCCTGCCGTCATCGTCGGGTCGGTGCTGTGGTCGATCCTCTACACCACGGTCGGGATGGCCTTCGTGGCCGCGCTGCTCGGCAAGGTTCAGTGGTGGTGGGCGGTGCTCGCCGTCGCCGTCCTCACCCTCGTCATCGTCGTCTCCAAGCGGCTCAGCCGACGGCCCAAGAATGCGCCGGTGGACGAGACGACCACCGCCCGGGTGGGGGATGGCTGACGTGCGGTGGAGCGCGCGGTGGTGATCCCGACCAGGCGGTCTGTGAGCTCAGGGATGGACAACGCGTGAGCGAACTCACCGTCCGGATCCCGAGCGGAGGTGTCCAGATGCTGGGCGCATCCCTAGACTGATGAGCAGCTCACAAGGGAGTGACCTGCGTGATCGCGCACCCGAGGAGATGGACCCGGGCGAGCGACGCATACCCCCACCGAAATGCACAGCCAAGGAGCTGACCCGTGACCAAACCGGTCGTCCTCATCGCCGAAGAACTCTCACCTGCGACCCTTGACGCACTCGGACCCGACTTCGAGATCCGCCACTGCGACGGAGCCAACCGCGAGGAGCTGCTGCCCGCGCTCGCCGATGTCGACGCGATCCTGATCCGCTCGGCGACGAAGATGGACGCCGAGGCCATCGCCGCCGCCCGCAACCTCAAGGTCATCGCCCGCGCCGGTGTCGGCCTCGACAACGTCGACACCCCCGCCGCGACCAAGGCCGGCGTCATGGTCGTCAACGCACCCACCTCCAACATCACCTCCGCCGCCGAACTCGCCGTCGGACTGCTGCTCGCGACCGCCCGCAACATCGCCCCGGCCAACGAGGCGCTCAAGGGTGGGGCGTGGAAGCGCAGCCAGTACGGCGGCATCGAACTGCTCGACAAGACGGTCGGCGTCATCGGCTTCGGCCGGATCGGGCAGCTCGTCGCGGAGCGGCTCAAGGGCTTCGGGATGAACATCCTGGCCTACGACCCGTATGCGAATGCCCAGCGGGCCGGTCAGCTCGGGGTCCAGCTCGTCGGACTCGACGACCTGCTCGCCGCCTCCGACTTCATCACCATCCACCTGCCGAAGACCCCCGAGACCGCGGGCCTGATCGGCAAGGAGGCCCTGACCAAGGTCAAGCCGACGGTGCGGATCGTCAACGCCGCCCGGGGCGGCATCATCGACGAGGACGCGCTCGCCGAGGCGATCCGCGAGGGCCGGGTCGCCGGCGCCGGACTCGATGTGTTCAATACCGAACCGACGACGCAGAGCCCGCTGTTCGAGTTCGAGTCCGTCGTCGTCACCCCGCACCTGGGCGCCTCCACCGAGGAGGCCCAGGAGAAGGCCGGTGTCGCGGTCGCCCGCTCGGTCCGACTCGCCCTCTCCGGTGACCTCGTCCCCGACGCGGTCAACGTCGACGGTGGGCACGTGCCGGAGGAGGTCCGTCCCGGGATCGCCCTGGTCGAGAACCTCGGCCGGATCTTCACCGCCCTCGCCGGCGCCTGCCCGGTCCAGCTCGACGTCGATGTCAAGGGCGAGATCACCGAGCACGACGTGAGCATCTGGAAGCTGTCCGCGCTCAAGGGCCTGTTCTCGGACATCACCGACGACCCGGTGACGTATGTCAACGCCCCGCTCATGGCCGCCGAGCGCGGCTGCGAGGTGCGCCTGCTCACTGACCCGGCCGCCTACGACTTCCGCAACGTCACCGAGTTGCGCGGCACCCTCGCCGACGGGCGGATCGTCTCCGTCGCCGGCACCCTCACCGGGCCGCGGATGGTGCCGAAGGTCATCGGCATCAACGGATTCGACCTCGAGGTGCCGCTCTCGGAACACATGGCGTTCTTCACCTATGAGGACCGTCCCGGTGTCATCGGTCAGATCGGGAACCTCCTCGGGGATGCGAACGTCAACATCGCCTCGATGCAGGTGGCCCGCAACGCCGAGGCCACCGAGGCGCTCGTCGCGCTCACCCTCGACTCGAAGATCCCGGACGATGTGCTCAGCGGGATCGCCGACGTCGTCGACACCGACGCGGTGCAGGTCGTCGACCTCGCGTGAGAACGGGGCCGGTCGCTCGCCCGGGCGGTCGCCGGTCCGTGTGAGACGGCTCTCATGTCTCGAACGGTGCGTCCACATGGTGGGCGCACCGTTCCTTTTGTGCGTGCCGCAGGCGTAACGTCGGATCCATGTTGTTGCGGCGCGTCCTTATTCGCAGCCGCGACGAGGTGAGCTAGACGTCGGTCCCCTCGTCGCGGTGATCCCGTGACGCGTGTCCGAGCGCGACTGGCCGACAGCCGAGGTGCTCGCCCCACATCCCGGGGCTGGAGCACGAGCCACCCAACCACGACATGTTCCGAGGAGAACACACCATGAGCGAAGAGGCACAGCAGGCCCGTCAGGCGCTGCAGGAGTCGATGGACCTGCGCGAGCAGGGCCACACCGAGAGCTGAGCCCCCCACGAGGGTTTCCACTGGGCCCGTCCGGCACCCGCCGGGCGGGCCCAGTCGCGTGTTCGGGTCGGGGGCGGCCTCGGTGAGGGGTGGGGATCGGTTGATGTCGCTCGACGAAAGGTGGGGATTGGTTGGAAATCGGCGTTGGAATCGACGGTTTGCCCACCTTCGGCGCGAGGGCGGTCGCGGTTTGCCCACCTTCGGCGAGGGGTGGGGATTGGTTGGAAATCGGCGCTGGGATCGACGGTGTGCCCACCTTCGGCGAGGGGGTGGGGCCAGCACGCTGCCGACGGGTGACCGGGGAGCGAGACGGCCGGTCCGCATGCCGGGACCGCGGGCTACGGTCGGAGCCATGACTGAGCACCCCCCGACGTCCTTGAACATCGCCGTCATCGGAGGCGACGGCATCGGCCCCGAGGTCGTTGCGGAGGGGGTGAAGGTCCTGCAGGCCGCGGCCTCGGATGTCGCGATCAGCACGACCGAGTACGACCTGGGCGCCACCCGCTGGCACCGGACGGGGGAGACCCTCCCGGACTCGGTCCTGGAGGAGTTGCGGGGCCACGACGTGATCCTCCTCGGCGCCATCGGCGACCCGACCGTCCCGAGCGGGGTCCTCGAGCGCGGCGTGCTGCTGCCGATCCGCTTCAGCCTCGAGCACTACGTCAACCTGCGCCCGGCCAAGCTCTACCCCGGTGTGGCCAGCCCACTCGATGTGGCCACCGTCGCCGCCGACGGGATCGACTTCGTCGTCGTCCGGGAGGGCACCGAGGGCCCCTACGCCGGCAACGGCGGCCTGCTGCGGACGAATACCGCGAACGAGGTCGCCACCGAGGTCAGCGTCAACACCCGCTTCGGGGTCGAGCGGGTCGTGCGCGACGCCTTCGTCCGCGCCCAGGCCCGCCCCCGCAAGCACCTCACCCTGGTCCACAAGCACAATGTCCTCACGTATGCGGGACACCTGTGGCGGCGCACCGTCGAGGATGTCGCGACGGACTTCCCGGACGTGACCACCGCATACCAGCATGTCGATGCCTCGACGATCTTCCTCGTCAACGACCCCGGCCGCTTCGACGTCATCGTCACCGACAACCTCTTCGGCGACATCATCACCGACATCGCTGCCGCTGTCGCCGGCGGAATCGGCCTGGCTGCCTCGGGCAACATCAACCCGGACCGCAGCGTCCCGAGCATGTTCGAGCCGGTCCACGGATCGGCCCCCGACATCGCGGGGCAGGGCAAGGCGGACCCGACGGCGACGATCCTGTCGGTGGCGATGCTGCTCGAGCACGTCGGGTTGACCGCCGCTGCCGAGCGGGTCGAGGCCGCCGTCGCCGCCGACCTGGCCGACCGGGGCCAGGAGCAGCGCACGACGAGTGCCATCGGCGACGCCATCGCCGGCCGACTCTGAGCGGCCGACCGCAGCGCAGCGCACGACCGGTCGGCCCCTCCCGCGAGGGCGGGCAAGGAAGTACCGTGGCCCTATGACTCTCTCGTTCCCGGTGACCCCAGCCCGACAGCCGCGCTCGGCGCAGGAGCGCGCCCAGATCCTCGCCGACCCCGGCTTCGGCGTGCACTTCACCGACCATATGCTCGTCGCGACGTGGACCGACGGGCAGGGCTGGCACGACGGTCAGGTGCTCGAGTACGGCCCGATCACGCTCATGCCGTCGGCGGCAGTGCTGCACTATGCGCAGGAGATCTTCGAAGGGCTCAAGGCCTACCGCCACGAGGACGGTTCGATCTGGTCGTTCCGGCCCGAGGCCAACGCCCAGCGGCTCAACCGCAGCGCGACCCGGTTGGCGCTGCCGCAGTTGCCGGAGGAGGACTTCATCGCCTCGCTGCGGGCGCTCGTCGAGGTCGACAAGGACTGGGTGCCGGGCTTCGGTGAGGGGGAGAAGAGCCTCTACCTGCGGCCCTTCATGTATGCGTCGGAAGCCTTCCTCGGAGTCCGCCCGGCCCGCGAGGTGACGTACTCGGTCATCGCCTCCCCGGCGGGTGCCTACTTCTCCGGCGGGTTGAAGCCGGTGACGCTGTGGATCTCGCAGAACTACTCCCGTGCCGGTGTCGGTGGCACCGGTGCCGCGAAAACCGGTGGCAACTATGCCTCCTCGCTCGCCGGCCAGCTCGAGGGGATCGAGCACGGCTGCGACCAGGCGGTGTTCCTGGACTCCTCGACGCAGACCTACATCGAGGAGCTCGGGGGGATGAACCTGTTCTTCGTCATGTCCGACGGGCGGCTGCTCACGCCGAGCCTGACCGGCTCGATCCTCGAGGGCGTCACCCGCGCCTCGATCATCGAGTTGGCCAAGGAACTCGGCCTCGACCCGCGTGAGGAGCGGATCGAGATCGAGTTGTGGAAGGACGGGGTGCGCTCCGGGGAGATCCGCGAGATCTTCGCCTGCGGCACCGCAGCCGTGATCACCCCGGTCGGCGAACTGCGCTGGGACGGCGGCAGCGCCCCGTCGACGGCCGGTGAGGGTGGCGGCGAGATCACCAACGCGATCCGCGAGCGGCTCCTCGACATCCAGTACGGCCGGGCCGAGGACACCAACGGCTGGATGACCAGGCTTGCCTGAGCGAGGTCCGACCCGGCCGCAGCTCATCGCGACCGATCTCGACGGGACCTTCCTGCGCTCGGACGGGACGGTCAGTGACCGGACCGTGCGGGCCTGGGCTGCCCTGCCGGAGCAGGGGATCGAGACCGTTCTCGTCACCGCCCGCCCGCCCCGGTGGCTGCACGACCTGGCCCACGTCGTCGGGCGGCACGGCATCGCCCTGTGCGGCAACGGGGCTTTTGTGTATGCGGTGGAGAGTCGGCAGATCATCGAGACGCATGCCTTCGATCCGGACCTGCTCGCCGACCTCATCGCGGATCTGCGCGCGGCGGTGCCGTCGGTGCAGTTCGCGACCGAGACAGCGGCCGGGCCGTTCTTCGAGGACGGATGGCCGGGCAGCTACTTCGAGACCGCGATCACCTACACCCCCCGCGGGCAGACCCCGCCCCTGCTCCAGGCCCCGGTGGGCAAACTCCTGGCCCTGGCACCACGCATACCCACCGAGGAGTTCCTCGCCACCGTCGAGGAGGTGGTCGCCGGCCGTGGTGAGTTCGCCTATTCCGGGGCGCTCGGACTGGCCGAGATCGGTGCCGTCGCGGTGACCAAGGCCGCCGCGCTGGAGCGGTGGGCCGACGAGCACGGCATCGCGGCCGAGCAGGTCTGGGCGTTCGGGGACATGCCGAACGACTTGCCGATGATCGAGTGGGCCGGGCTCGGTGTCGCCGTCGCCAACGCCCACCCCACGGTGCTCGAGGTGGCCGACCTGATCGCCCCGAGCAACGACGAGGACGGTGTCGCGGCGACCGTCGAGCCGCTGCTCGGCACATGATCGTGGCCTGAGACGTTGGCGGGGTGTGACGGAGAATGGAGCCATGAGCATCCGCACCCGACTGGCGATCGCGACCGGTGCGGCCGGGGCCCTCGGGGCGTTGGCCGTGGCGGCGAGGCGCACCGGACGTGACGTGGGCGAACAGATCGGGGGCATCGCGGACGGGGCGCGACTGGCCCGGATGCAGCGTTCGGCGCAGTGGCGGGACGGCCGGTTCCACAATCTCGATCCCCGGGTGGGGACGATGGCCCCGGCCCCGGACGGCTCCTCGACCCGCGACGCGGTCCGGCGCCTCGTCACCGAACGCTCGTTGCGGGCACCGGCCGTCGAGATCCCGGTCCACGACGCCGGTGCCGCCCTGCCCACGGACGGTCTGCACTTCTCGTGGCTGGGGCACGCCTCGGTGCTGGTGTCGTTCGCGGGGGAGCACATCCTGTTCGACCCGGTGTGGAGCGAACGCTGCTCACCCTCGGCCCATGTCGGGCCGCGGCGCCGGCATCCCGTGCCGTTCGGGCTCGAGGCGTTGCCGCAGCTCTCGGCCGTGGTCATCAGCCACGACCACTACGACCACCTCGACATGGCGACGATCCAGGCGCTCGCGAGACTACAGCCGCAGTGCCGGTTCGTCGTGCCGCTCGGGATCGGCGCCCACCTCGCCCGGTGGGGTGTCGACGAGTCCAGGATCGTCGACCTCGACTGGTCGCAGTCCCACACCGTCGGGTCGGTCGACCTCACCGCGGTGGCCAGCCAGCACTTCTCCGGACGCGGCCTGAAACGCAACAACACCCTCTGGGCGTCCTGGGTGGCCCGCTCACCGGCCGGGTCGGTGTATTTCTCCGGGGACACCGGGTACTTCGACGGATTCGAGAAGATCCGGGTCGACTACGGCCCGTTCGACGCCGCGTTCATGGCGATCGGGATGTACGACCCTGCCTGGCGCCCGATGCACCTCGACCCCGAGGAGGCCGTGCAGGCGGCTGTCGAGCTCGGCGCCGCCCTGGCCGTCCCGATCCACTGGTGCACCTTCGCCCTGGCCCCGCACGCGTGGTCCGACCCGCCCGAACGATTTGTCGCGGCGGCCGCGGAGGCGGGTGTCGCATACGTCATCCCGCAGGTGGGGGAGCCGGTCGATGTGGCGCATCCGCCGACCGAGGCGTCGCCGTGGTGGCGCGGCTGACTGGGCCACCTCAGCCCGGGTGGGGTGGGCTCAGGAGGGGCGGAGCATCGCCGGCTGCAACGCCGTCGCCGGGCCGCGCCGGAAGAGCAGCGGCCGGGGACCGCCGGAGGAGTTGCCGCGCTGCTCGGTGGGGATGACGAAGCCGTCGGTGGAGAGGACCTTGCGGCGGAAGTTGCCCAGGTCCGGCGCGACCCCCCACACCGCCGCATAGACCGAGCGCAGCTCGGCGAGGGTGAACGGCTCGGTGACGAACTGCGCTGCCAGGGTGGTGTATTCGAGCTTGGACCGGACCCGCTCGAGGGCGTCACGCAGGATCTCGGCGTGGTCGAAGGCGAGCCGGGGACCGTCCTCGTCGAGGAGGTCCTCGATCGTCCACCACCGCGCGGCCGCGGCGTCCGAACCGGCGCGGGGCTCGGCGAGGTTCGGGGCGAGGACGACATAGGCGATCGACACCACCCGCATCCGCGGGTCCCGGTCCGGGGTCGAGTAGGTCTTGAGCTGTTCGAGATGGACCGTCTCGCCGAGCGAGGTCTCCTCGGCCAGTTCCCGCTTCGCCGCCGTGGCCGCGTCCTCGTCGGGGTCGATGAAGCCGCCCGGGAGGGCCCAGTGCCCGGCGTATGGGTCCGAGCCGCGCTGGACGAGCAGCGCCGAGAGGGCACCCTCGCGGATGGTGAAGACCGCGAGGTCCACCGTCACCGCGAACGGCGGATACGCGGACGCGTCATAGCCGGTCGGGGCCCGGCCGGCCTGCTCGGCAGTCATCAGTCCACCTCCACTCCGGCGGTCCGCATCTCGGTCAGGGCGGTCGCGGAGGTGTCCGCGGCGACCCCGGCGTGCAACCCGTCGAGCAGTCGGACCCGCAGATCGGCGCCACGGGCGTCCAGGGCAGAGGCGCGCACGCAGTAGTCGGTGGCGATCCCGCAGATGTCCAGGTCGGTGACGCCGGCCTCGCTCAGCACCTCCAGGAGGGTTCGGCCGTCCTCGGTCGTCCCCTCGAAGGCAGAGTAGGCGGGCGCACCCTGCCCCTTGCGAACGTGCACGTCGATCCCGGCCGTGTCCAGTTGGGGGGCGTACTCCGCGCCGGGGGTGCCCTGGACGCAGTGCGCGGGCCAGTCGTCGAAGTGGCCCCCGTTGCTCGAGTCCGGCTCGTGCCAGTCCCGGGAGGCAATGACGAGGTCGTAGGGGTGCTCGCCGTTGATGAGGTCGCTCACCCCTGCGGCGACGGCGTGGCCGCCCTCGACGGCGAGGGAGCCGCCCTCGCAGAAGTCGTTCTGGACGTCGACGACGAGCAGTGCGCGGGTCGTGGTCGTGGTGGTCATCGGTCTTCCTCCTCGGTGACGGACTGCAGAGCCGGTCCGTGGCTGATCTGACGGGCCTGTTCGGGCAGGTCGGCAAGGGTGGCGGCGACGCGTTCGCGCGTCTGCTCCAGGGTGGGGCCGGGGGCGATGCGACCGGCGCGCACGACGTGGTGCTGCACCGGCTCAGCACCGTCCGGGACGGATCCGTCCAGGGAGAAGAACTCCCGCCCGTCCGGATAGCGGTAGGCGGTCTTGCGGCCCCCGACGGACTTCTTCGACGCCGACGACTTGGCGACCGGACGCAGCGTCCCGCCCGGCTCGTCGGCGACCGCGACGAGTTTGTAGACCATGCTCGCCGTCGGATGCCCCGAGCCGGTCGCGACCCGGGTGCCCACGCCGTAGCCGTCGATCGGGGCATCGGCCAGGGCCGAGATGACGTATTCGTCGAGGTCGCTCGTGACGATGATCCTCGTCTTCGTCGCCCCGAGCTCATCGAGCAGCGAGCGGGCCCGGCGGGACTCGACGGCGAGGTCGCCGGAGTCGATGCGCACCGCACCCAGATCGGTGCCGGCGACGTCGATGGCGGTGCGGATGCCCTCCTCGATGTCGTAGGTGTCGACGAGCAGGGTGGTGTCCACGCCGAGAGCCCGGATCTGCGCCTCGAACGCCGCACGTTCGCTCTGGTGAGCCAGGGTGAAGGCGTGGGCTGCCGTGCCGATGGTGGGCACCGCATACCTCCGGCCGGCGGCGAGATTGGAGGTGCCCGCAAACCCCGCGAGGTATGCGGCGCGCGCCACCGCGACAGCGGCCCGTTCGTGCGCGCGGCGGCTGCCCATCTCCAGCAGCGGACGCCCCTGGGCGGCGATCGCCATGCGCGCCGCCGCCGAGGCAATCGCACTGTCGTGGTTGAAGATCGACAGGGCGAGGGTCTCGAGGAGGATGCCCTCGCCGAGCCGGCCGGTGACGGTGAGCAGCGGCGACCCGGGCCAGTACAGGTCGCCCTCGGCGTACGCATACACATCACCGCTGAAGCGGAAGTCGCCGAGCCACTCGGCCGCCTCCGGGGTCAGCGCTCCGGTCTCGATGAGCCAGGCCAGTTCGTCGGGGGAGAAGGTGAAGTCCGGCAGGGCGTCGAGGAGACGGCCCAGGCCGGCGGCGATGCCGAACCGGCGGCCGTCGGGCAGGCGGCGGGCGAACAGCTCGAAGACGGCCCCGTGGTCGGCGCTCCCGTCGGCGACGAACGAGCTGAGCATGGTCAACTCGTACTTGTCGGTGAGCAGTCCCGTGGTCATCACACCTCCTATAGTCACTCTGACTATGTCTGGTTCCACGACCGACTGTACCGTCAGTCCACCCTTCCCGCCCCGTCGAGGGATGGTTCCGGGACCGTTTCTCGGTCGAAACCGGGACCAGAACCATCCCTCGACGGGGGTCGGGAGGCGGTGTGGAGCGCCCAGCATGTGGACAGGGGTGGGTATGCGCGGCTCGTCTTGGCAGAGTGGGGCCCGTGATGACCTTCCTGGCCGCAACCGCGGTCGTCATTATCGACTAGCGCGACGAGACTCCTCTCGTCGCGCAGACCTCCCACACCCGGGGGGTCTTTTGCTTTGTCGGGACGGTCACTTCACAAGAAGGGGGCGGCTCGGGGAAGCAGACAGGATGAGCCCCACACCCCGGGGCGCATGCCTGGCGCAGGCGGTGGTCGACAATGGAACGGAAGGGCGGCACGCCCAGCAAGACACCCACGTCGGGGAGACCTGGCCGGTCAGGTCTTCCCGACGGGGTGTCTCGGCAGTGCCACCGACGCCGACCGAAGCGAAAGAACCGATGACCACCGACACCTCCGCCACCGCCGCGAGCGGCTCCCTCGCCGTGGACACCGACCTGCACGTCTACGACACGACGCTGCGGGACGGCGCCCAGCAGGAGGGGCTGAACCTCTCCGTCGCCGACAAACTCACGATTGCCCGGCACCTGGACGACCTCGGCGTCGGCTACATCGAGGGCGGCTGGCCGGGCGCCAACCCCAAGGACACGGAGTTCTTCCACCGCGCCCAGAGCGAGTTGACGCTGCGCAACGCCACGCTCGCGGCCTTCGGTTCGACGCGCCGCGCCGGCGGACGGGCCGCTGAGGACCCGTTGACGTTGGCGCTGCTCAACTCGGGGGCGCCGGTCATCACCCTCGTCGCGAAGTCCCACACCGGACATGTCGAACGAGCCCTGCGGACCACACTCGAGGAGAACCTCGAGATGATCCGCGACACCGTCCGGTTCCTCCGCGGGGAGGGGCGGCGGGTCTTCGTCGACGCGGAGCACTTCTTCGACGGATACCGCCTCGACCGGGACTATGCGTTCGAGGCGGTCCGGGCCTCGATGGAGTCCGGTGCCGAGCTCGTCGCACTGTGCGACACCAACGGCGGGATGCTGCCGAACCACGTGGCCGACGTCGTCGCCGACGTCATCGCAACGACCGGGGCTCGGGTCGGCATCCACTGCCACAACGACACCGGGTGCGCGGTCGCCAACTCGATGGCCGCCGTCGACGCCGGAGCAACCCACGTCCAGGGGACGATCAACGGGTACGGCGAGCGGACCGGAAACGCCAACCTCATCACCATCGTCAGCAACCTGCAGCTCAAGCAGGGGATGGACCTGGTCCGACCGGAGCAGTTGCGCGAGGCGACCCGGATCTCGCACGCGATCAGCGAGGTCACCAATGTGCCCGCCTATTCGCGTCAGCCCTACACCGGGTCGAGCGCGTTCGCGCACAAGGCCGGTCTGCACGCCAGCGCGATCAAGGTCGACCCGGACCTGTATCAGCATCTCGACCCGGCGCTGGTCGGCAACGACATGCGGATGCTCGTCTCCGACATGGCCGGGCGGGCCTCGATCGAGCTCAAGGCCAAGGAGAGCGGGATCGACCTGGACCCGGCCACCGAGGAGGGGCAGGCGGCGATCGCCTCGGTCCTGGCCAGGGTCAAGGACCTCGAACTCAAGGGGTGGACCTTCGACGCGGCCGACGCATCCTTCGACCTGCTGCTGCGCCGCCAACTCGGGCTCGCACCGGAGTACTTCGACATCGAGTCCTGGCGGGTCATCACCGACCGGCGCGGTGACGGGGAAGCCCTCTCGGAGGCCACCGTCAAGGTGCTCACCGGCGGCAGCCGGCACGTGGAGACGGGGGAGGGCAACGGCCCGGTCAACGCCCTCGACCACGCGCTGCGGGCCGGTCTGGCGGCGGTCTATCCGGAGTTGGAGAAGTTCGAACTCATCGACTACAAGGTCCGTATCCTCGACGCCTCGCACGGCACCGACGCCATCACCCGGGTCCTCATCGAGACCAGCGACGGCAGCACGACGTGGACCACGGTCGGTGTCGCGGCCAACATCATCGAGGCGTCGTGGATGGCGCTCGTCGACTCGATCACCTATGGGCTGGCGCGGGCCGGAGTGGAACCGCGCTGACCGATGGACCGGTGACGAGGTCGACCAGGATCGAGCGTCCCACCCAGGTGAGCAGCGCCAGCGTCAGGCCAGTGCCGACCCCGCCGAGGAGCATCAGCGCGAACGGCGGTGGCCCGGAGACGGTCTGCCCGACATAGACGAGAGTGACCAGGCAGATCGCGCCGGCCGCTGCGAAGGCGGCGATCATGCCGTCAAGGATCGGCAGCGATCCGAGACCGAGGAACGTGCCTCGACGCACCCTTCCGAGCAGCAGCACGATGGCGCCCAGAACGACCTGGATGCACAGCAGTCCGGTCACGGACAGGGCGAGGATGGGCCAGCGTACGTATGCCTCGGCCGGGAACTGCTGGGCCAGCTCACCGGAGAGCCAGGGCAGGAAGAACGCCTGCGTGGCGAGGATGAGCGCGATGGCACTGAGGAGCAGGACGCGGAGGATGTCGATGACGACTTTGCGGTTCATACCTCGATCGTCGCCGTTGCGGTCCGTCGTCCTCAAGGGGTGGCACGACACCCGCACCGATCCTGCACGAGACCTTCACACCGCCGCCTTTCCTTCGCAATCGCGAAGGAAAGGCGGCGGCAGGGGTGACGGGTCGGTCGGCGCGGGGACCTCAGTCGCCGAGGTTCCAGATCCGTTCGAGGTAGTCGACCATCGAGCGATCCGAGCTGAAGTACCCGGTGCGGGCGACGTTGAGGATCGCCTTGCGGGACCACTCGTCCTGATCGGCGTAGGCGAGATCGACCGCGGACTGGACGTCCACATACGACCGGAAGTCGGCCAGGGTCATGAACCGGTCCCGGTAGAGCAGGTCGTCGACGACCGGTGCCGCCACCTGACGGTCACCGCGGGTGAAGTGTCCGCTCGCGATGAGGTCGATGGTGTGCCGTAGCGTCTCGTCCTCGCGGTAGCAGTCGCTCGGGACATAGCCCTGCTCCTGGCGCGCGGCGACCTCCGGCTCGCTCATCCCGAAGAGGAAGAAGTTGTCGTCCCCGACGAGTTTCCGGATCTCGACGTTCGCGCCGTCGTCGGTGCCGATCGTCAGCGCCCCGTTGAGGGCGAACTTCATGTTGCCCGTGCCGGAGGCCTCCTTGCCGGCGAGTGAGATCTGCTCGGACAGGTCGGCCGCGGGGATGAGCACCTCGGCGAAGGTGACGTTGTAGTTGGCCGGGAAGGCGACGGTCAGTTTGTCCTGGACCCGATCATCGGCGTTGATCGTCTCGGCGACCGAGTTGATCAGGAACATTATCTCCTTGGCCATGTAGTAGCCGGGTGCCGCCTTGGCGCCGAAGACGAAGGTGCGGGGGACGAGCTGGTCCGGGTCGATCCGGCCGGAGAGGACACCTTCGTAGAGCGAGACGACGTGGAGCAGCTTGAGCGTCTGCCGCTTGTACTCGTGCAGCCGCTTGACCATGACGTCGAGCATCGCGTCCTCGGGCAACTCGATGCCGTCGCGCACCTTCAACGCCTTGATGAGCCGAATCTTGTTCTTGCGCTTGACATCCCGGAAGCGGGCCCGGAAGGCCGGATCATCGGCGAAGGGCTCGAGGCCGCGCAACCGATCCAGGTCGGTGACCCACTCCTCGCCGCCGAGTGCTTCGGTGATGAGTCCGCTCAGTTTGGGGTTGGCCTGCCGGATGAAGCGGCGAGGGGTGACGCCGTTGGTGACGTTGGTGAACTTCTCGGGCCACATCCGGGAGAAGTCCGGCAGCACCTTGTCGCGCAACAGCTGGGACTGCAACTCGGCGACGCCGTTGACCTTCGTGGCCGCGACGGTGGCCAGGTAGGCCATCCGCACCGCCCGCTCCGGGTGGTCGGCGACGATCGACATGCGCCGCAGCAGCAGTTCGTCGTCGGGGAACTGCTCGCGGACCTGGGTGAGGAAGTCCTCGTTGATCCGGTAGATGATCTCCAGGTGCCGCGGCAGGAGACGCTCGAGCAGCGCCGTCGGCCACACCTCGAGGGCCTCGGGCAGGAGGGTGTGACAGGTGTATGCGAAGCACCGGCTGGTGATGTCCCACGCCTCATCCCAGTCCAGGCCCTTGAGGTCGACGAGGATGCGCATGAGCTCGGGGATGGCGATGACCGGGTGGGTGTCGTTGAGCTGGAAGGAGACCCGGTTGGGCAGGTCGCGCACATCGAACCCCGGCTCCATCGTGTGCTCGATGTAGTCGTGCAGTGAGCAGGCGACGAAGAAGTACTGCTGCTGGAGGCGCAGTTCGCGGCCCTGGGGGGTGGAGTCCTCGGGGTAGAGGACCTTGGAGATGTTCTCGGCGAAGGTCTGGGCCCGGACGGCCTGGGCGTAGTCGCCGGCGTTGAAGATCTGCAGGTCGAAGTCGTGGGTCGCTCGGGCGCTCCACAGCCGCAACGTGTTCACGACTTCGTTGCGGTATCCCGGAACCATGTAGTGGTAGGGAATGCCCTGGACGTTCCAGTCCGGCACCCAGCGGGTCCGTTCCCGGCCGGTGTCGTCGGTGTAGCGCTCGGTCCGTCCGCCGAAGTCGACCTGGACGGCTCGCTCCGGGTGCGGGAACTCCCACGGGTTGCCCAGGCTCAGCCAGGAGTCCGGGAGCTCGACCTGCCGGTTGTCGACGAAGGTCTGCTTGAAGATGCCGTACTCGTAGCGGATCCCGTAGCCGACGCACGGGACGTCCATCGTGGCCAGGGAGTCGACGAAGCAGGCCGCGAGACGTCCGAGGCCCCCGTTGCCGAGTCCCGGCTCGACCTCCTGGGAGCGCAAGCTGCCGATGTCGATCCCGCACTGGTCGAGCGCCTCGCGGGCGATCTTCTCCAGTTCGGTCGCCAGGAGTGCGTTGTCGAGTTGTCGGCCGAGGAGGTACTCGGCGGAGAGGTAGCCGATGACCTTCGTCTTGTCGGCCCGTCGGCGGGAGCCGGTCTCGAGCCAGTCGGCCATCATGTAGTCGCGGACCGTCTTGGCCAGGGCGAGGTACTGGTCGTTGACCGTCGAGCGGGAGAGCATGACGCCCTGACCCATGTTGAGTTTGCGCAGGAAGATCTCGACGAAGGCGTCCACGGTCTTGCGCGGCTGCTCCACAGCACCCTTGGCGAGGAAATGGGTCGCCTCGTGATCCGGGCCGAGGCGCGTGGCGTCGGTCGATGGCGCCTCGATGGAGTTCAGGGGGTTGGAGTGCGGGGTCACCGGTCACCCTTTCGACGTGCGGCTGGTCAAACGGGCACAGCAGCCACCGCTGCGGTGGGGTGGTTGCTGCAGCAATCACCCCCCAGCCTAACCGGAAGTGCGGAAACGCTCTCGCACTCCGGGTCACAACTCGGTGAACGGTCCGTTCCGACCGCAGCGGACTGCCCGGACCGGAGGCGTGGTGGGGCGGCGATCGGACGCATGGGATCAGGCGAGTGGGATCAGACGGGTGGGATGAGGAAGGTCGATCGTGGTCGAAGCTCGGCCAGTCCCTCGTCGAACGTGGCCAGCAGCCCGCCATGGCGTTGCGCCAGCGCCGCCAGATAGGCATCGGTGACCTGGCGATGCCCGCGGACACCGTCCAGGGGCACCTCTCGAAAACTGACATCGTCGGCCCAGAACTCCGCTCGCGGGTCGGCGCCGATCGTCGTGACCAGCGCGTGCGCGGTCTGTGCGGACTCGCCCATGCGGAGCAGGAACCGGATCAGGGCGCCCTCGGGGATCGGGGACACGGCGAAGGACGTGATCTCCGCGAGCCAGGTATTCGCGCGCACGTGGTGCTCGTGCTCGACCACCGACGCCGCGATCAGCGCGTTGGCGTCGAGGAGGAAGGTCGTCACGCGCGGTCCTCGTCGATGAGGTCGGCCACCTCCGCGGCGGTGACCCGACGACCGATCCGCAGCATCGGGAAACCACTGCTCTCATGGAGTTCGATCTCGACGGTCGTATCCAGTTGGGCCAAGCCCCGGGCGGTGAGCTCGGCGACCATGCGCGAGAGGGAGACGCCACGTTGCTCGGCGAGCTCCCGGACACGACGGTCCACCGCAGGGGGCAGGTCTACCGTGGTGCGCATGGCTGCATCATAGATGATGCAGTGGTGATGCAGCCATGCGCGGCCGATCCGGTCAGGTCCCCTTGACGTTGACGATCTGGCGCAGCGTGTGCCGGATCTGCACGAGGTCGGCCGCGTCGGCCATGACCTGGTCGATGTCCTTGTACGCCGCCGGGATCTCGTCGAGGAACGCCGCGGAGTGCTCGTACTCGATCCCGGCCATCGCCTCGGCGAGCTGCTCGACGGTGAACGTCTTGCGCGCCTTGTTCCGGGAGTAGACCCGACCCGCCCCGTGCGGGGCGGACATCAGCGCCACCGGATTCCCAAGACCCGCAACGACATACGACGCCGTGCCCATCGATCCCGGGATCAGACCCGGCTCGCCGGCCCGCGCCGAGATCGCGCCCTTGCGGGACAGCCACACCAGTTCGCCGTAGTGCTCCTCCGGCTCGGTGTAGTTGTGGTGGCAGTTGATCTCCTCGAGCCGCTGCACCTCGGTGCCCACCCAGTCCTGGAGGCAGGCGACCATCCGGTCCATCATCTCCTCGCGGTTGAGCAGCGCGTAGTGCTGCGCCCACTGCATCTGCCGGATGTAGGCGTCGAACTCCACGCTTCCTTCGCTCAGGTAGGCCAGGTCCCGGTCCGGGAGGTCGACACCGGCGTCGATGCACACCTGCTGGGCGACCCCGATGTGGTGCTGGGCGATCTTGTTGCCCACCCCACGCGACCCGGAGTGCAGGAACAGCCACACCCGGTCCGCCTCGTCGAGTGTCACCTCGAGGAAGTGGTTCCCCGAGCCCAGGGTGCCGAGCTGGAGGTCCCAGACCCGCACATACGAGCCGGGATCGAAGCCGGCGTCGTCGGCCCGGTCACGCAACTCGCTGAGCCGCTCCTGGGTGTGCTCCCGGGTGATCGACCGGTTGCGGGCACCCGCTGAGAGCGGGACGGCCCGGGCGATCGCCTTGCGGACGGTGGAGCGGTCCTCGGGCAGGTCGGCGGCGACGAACTGGGTGCGCACGGCGACCATGCCGCAGCCGATGTCGACGCCGACGGCGGCCGGCATGATCGCGCCGAGCGTGGGGATGACCGATCCGACGGTCGCCCCCTTGCCGAGGTGCGCGTCGGGCATGAGCGCCAGGTGCGGGTGGATGAACGGCATCGTCGCCGTCAGTTCCGCCTGGGCGCGGGTGCCCGGATCGAGGATCGAAGCCCAGTTGATGAGCTTCTCGCTGAGGTGCTCCATGGTCCTTCCTTGGTATGCGGTGCTCACCCCGGCGGTGAGCCTCACCGAGGGTAGGGTGCGGGCTTGCCTGAGTCACCTGGGTTTTCGCGACGGTTCCCGGTCCAGCATCTCGCAGATCTCCAGCAGCCGGCGGCGCAGGGCGTTGGCACGGCCGGTCAATCCTCGTTGCGCCTCGGCGTACTGACGCTTCCCCTCGGGGGTCTCGATCCGGATCGGCTCCAGGCCGAGGTCCGTCAGGTCGTAGGGGGAGGCCTGCATGTCGAGGGTGCGGATCTCGGCGGCGAGCTCGAAGGCGTCGAGGGTCAGGTCCCCGGGGACGGCCGGGGCGAGCTTGAAGCACCATTTGTAGACGTCCATCCCGGCGTGCAGGCAGCCCGGCTGCTCGAACGTGAGCTGGGTGTCACGCGTCGGGGCGATCGTGTTGCGGGACACCGCCTCCGGGGTGAAGAAGCGGAACGCGTCGAAGTGCGAGCACCGGATCTGATGGGCCTCGACGACCTGGTCGGTGCCCTCGCTGCCGAGCCGCAGCGGCCACCGGTCGTGCCGCACCTCGTCCTGGTCGAGGCGGTAGACCATCGCCCACTCGTGCAGTCCGAAGCAGCCCGTGAACGGCGGCCGGGACAGGGTCGCGTCGAGCAGGTCGCGGACGAAGCGGACCGTCGAACCACGTTGCTCGACAAAGGAATCCACATCGAACTCGACCGTTCCGTCCTCGAGCGTCCGGTAGTGCCGCCACCCGGCCTGCGGGGAGTCCGCGGCATCGAGCAGTCGCACCCCCGGACCCGGGTGCCAGCGCCGCAGCTTCGCGGGGGAGTGGTTGTAGTAGACGAAGAGGAAGTCCGCGACCGGGTGGGCCCGACCCTGCACCCGTCGCTCCCGGTGAGCGGAGGTCAGGGCATCGGCGCGGATCTGGTGCGCACGGGCATACCCCTCCCACACAGCCCGCTCCCACTGCTCCGACCCGCGCACCCGACCAGCGTAGGTGGCGGGCTGACGGCATCCGGTGCGCGACGCATACATTTGACCCATGCGGATTGCGAGATTCACCACCGGGGACGACCCCGCCTACGGCCTCGTCGACGGAGCGGGGGAGAAGATCGCCGAGATCACCGGCGACCCGCTCTACACGAAGATCGAACTGACCGGGACGACCCACCTCGTCGAGGACGTCCGACTGCTCGCGCCGGTCATCCCGCGCAGCAAGGTCATCGGCATCGGGAAGAACTACGCCGACCACGCGGCCGAGATGGGCGGGCAGGTCCCGGCCGAGCCGCTGATGTTCCTCATCCCCAACACCGCCGTCGTGGGGCCCGGCGACCCGGTCGTCATCCCCGAGCAGACCGGCGAGGTGCACTACGAGGGGGAACTCGCCGTCGTCATCGGGCGGATGTGCAAGGACGTCGAGCCCGAGGACGCCGCGAAGGTCATCTTCGGCTACACCTGCGCCAACGACGTCACCGCCCGCGACCTGCAGCGCAGCGACGGACAGTGGGCCCGCGCCAAGGGATTCGACACGTTCTGCCCGCTCGGGCCGTGGATCGAGACCGACCTCGACCCGGCGGACCTGTCCCTCGTCACCCGCCGCGACGGCGACGTGGTCCAGGACGGCACGACCGCCGACCTCGTCTTCGGGGTCGCCGAACTCATCTCGTATGCGTCGCGCGCCTTCACCCTCCTGCCCGGGGACGTCATCCTCACCGGGACGCCCGCCGGCGTCGGACCGGTCGTCGCCGGCCAGCGGGTCGAGGTCGAGATCGAGGACCTCGGGGTGCTGGCCAACCCCTTCGTCGCGCCCTAGGTGCGTTCTGCTGCCGAGGCGAGCACTGCATACTCCCTCCGCAGCGGTGCGCAGACGGGGGTGCCGCGCAGGTCGGGGCGAGCGGCCTAGAATCGGCTCACTATGACGACCTCGCCTGCTGCCACCGGACCCCGCCTGCGCGTCGCGCCGTCCCCGACCGGAGACCCTCACGTCGGGACCGCGTACATGTCGCTGTTCAACCTGGCCTTCGCCCGACAGCAGGGTGGCCGGTTCATCCTGCGGATCGAGGACACCGACCGGGCCCGCTTCCGGGCCGACAGTGAACAGCAGGTCTTCGACACCCTGCACTGGCTCGGCCTGACCTGGGACGAGGGGCCCGACGTCGGCGGGCCGTATGCGCCGTACCGCCAGAGCGAGCGCCTCGAGACCTACCGGCCCTATGTCGAGCGGCTCCTCGAGCAGGCCGATGCCTACTACTGCTACTGCACGCCACAGCGGCTGCAGGAGATGCGCGAACGGCAGCAGAAACTCAAGCAGGCCACCGGGTACGACCGGCTCTGCCTCGGCAAGAGTCGCGAGGAGCGCGCCGAACTCGGCGGGTTCTCCGAGACACCCGTGGTGCGGATGAAGGTGCCCACCGATGTCGAACTGACCTTCCCGGACCTGATCCGCGGCCAGGTCAGCGCGCCCTACCCGGACGACCAGGTCATCCTCAAGGCCGACGGCTTCCCGACGTATCACCTCGCCGTCGTCGTCGACGACCACGAGATGGGCATCACCCATGTCGTGCGCGGGGAGGAGTGGATCTCCTCGACACCGAAGCACCTGCTGCTCTACCGGATGCTCGGGCTGGAGCCGCCGCAGTATGCGCACATGCCGCTGCTGCGCAACCAGGACAAGTCCAAGATCTCCAAACGCAAGAACCCCGCCGCCCGGCTCACCTGGTTCCAGGAGGAGGGCTATCTGCCCGAGGCGTTGGTGAACTTCCTTGCCCTGCTTGCCTATCCGCCGATGATCGAGGCCGACGGAAGTGAGCGCGAGGTGTTCTCCTTCGGTGAGTTCGCCGACCGCTTCGACTGGTCCAAGATCAACCCGGTCGGGCCGATCTTCGACATGAAGAAGCTGCTGTGGCTCAACGGGGTCTATCTGCGGGAGCTGGAGCTCGGCGACTTCACCGCTCGGCTGCTGCCGTTCCTCGAGGAGGCCGGGGTGCTCTCCGGCAACCCCTCACTCGGTGAACTGGGCCGGCTCAAGGAGGTCGCCGAGTTGATCCAGACCCGGATCGGGACGCTCAAGGAGGCCGCCCCGCTGGTCGCGCCGTTCTTCGTCGCCGACGACGCGCTCGAGGTCGACGAGGACGCTCGGGCCGGACTCGCGGACAATGCCGGCGAGGTGCTCGACGCGGCGATCGCGGCGCTGGAGCCGATCAGTGACGCCGGGTACGGCGTGCTCGGATCGGAGAGCGACTGGAATGCCGCCGGGATCGAGGCGGCGCTGCGCGCGGCCGTCGTCGACGGACTCGGGATCAAGGCCCGGTTCGCGTTCGGGCCGCTGCGGGCCGCGGTCTCCGGGGCCCGGATCAGTCCGCCGCTGTTCGAGTCGATGGAGATCCTCGGCAAACACTCGACGATGAACCGGTTGCGCCGGCTGCGCGCCTCGCTCTGAGCGCCCGGGACTGCTTGGGGTCAGGTGTGGATAACGTCCTCGCCTGAGCCAGGTGCTGTCGCTGACTGGGCGGCATGCTCGATCGTGACATCGCCTGGGGAGTGAGGGACGATGGCTGTTGTGACAACACTGCCGAGGAGTCGGCCGTTGACGCGGGCCGACCTCGAAGCGATCCCCGACGACGGGCACCGCTACGAACTCATTGACGGGGTCCTCGTCGTGTCACCGGCCCCGTCGAGGGAGCACCAACGCGCGCAGATGAGGCTCATCGGGGCACTGCTTCGCGTCCTCCCCGAAGGTTTGGAGATGCTGGCGGCGCCCTTCGACGTCGCGTTGGCAGATGACACCGTGACCCAACCGGACATCGTGGTCGCGCCGCGCGAGGCATACACCTCCAAAGACCTTCCCGAGCCACCCCTGTTGGCGATCGAGATCCTCTCGCCGAGTACCCGCCGGTTCGATCTGGGTCTGAAGAGGTCGCGCTATGAGGCGGCCGGGTGCCCGCACTACTGGGTGATCGACCCGGAGGAACCTCGGATCATCGCGTGGGCACTGCGCGGCGGTTCGTATGTCGAGGTGGCCGATGTCGTGGCGGACGAAGAACTTGTCCTCGAACAGCCGTTCCCGTTCCGGATCGTCCCGGCGACGTTGGTCACGTGAACTGAAGCGTCGGAGGCGACCCACCCCGTCGATTTGGGTAGTCCACGGGTGACGGGTAGTATCGTCCCTCGGTTCACCGCCCGCGCGGAGCGGACTGGAAGGCCTGCACGTCAGGCGCGCCAGCGCAGACGAAGGGGCGGGGATACCCCTTGGGGTATGGTGTAATTGGCAACACAAGTGATTCTGGTTCACTCGTTCTAGGTTCGAGTCCTGGTACCCCAGCCAGACATCGTGACGCTCCCCGCGTGGTCGATCGCGATGTTGATTGGGAAGAATCCCCCTCCTGCAGGTAAGGTTTCTCCCCGTGTCACGGCCCCGTTGTGTAGTGGCCTAGCACGCCGCCCTCTCAAGGCGGTAGCGCGGGTTCGAATCCCGTCGGGGCTACGCCGTGACGAAGGCC
>DUPF01000168.1 GCA_012838445.1 Intrasporangiaceae bacterium
AGGCGGCCTCGTCCAAGGCTGGAAAGCCGCCCTCGGCGAACTCGCCATGGTCTACCCCGAGCGCATCAACCCCCACCTGTAAACCCCCCAAAGGCCAACCCGTTTACACAGACAAGTTGACAAGCTCGCGCATCACGTCCCGAATCAGGCCCCTGAGCAGGCGCACTCTGGTTGGATCAGGTCATGGGTGCAGAAGTCAGCGCGCAGAGCTACACCCGGGAGGAGCGGCAGCGGTACCGGGAGAAGGTGCGCCAGAATCTCGATGTCTTCGAGCAGATGCTCGCCACGAGCCAGTTCGAGTTCGACAAGCCGCTGACCGGGCTGGAGATCGAGCTCAACCTCGTCGATGCGGCCTGGCAACCGAAGTTCGGCAACGCCGCCGTCC
Organism: Intrasporangiaceae bacterium; assembly: GCA_012838445.1. Taxonomy (GTDB): domain Bacteria; phylum Actinomycetota; class Actinomycetes; order Actinomycetales; family Dermatophilaceae; genus F2B08. The sequence goes on from DUPF01000168.1 coordinate 386, forward strand.
TCGAGCACATCGCCAACCCCGACTACCAGACCGAGCTGGCGCAGTACAACATCGAGCTCAACGTCGCACCCCGACCGTTGCCCGGCGACGAGGCGCTCGGGTTGGAGACCGAGCTGCGGGCCTCGCTGACCCAGGCCGACGCCCGCGCCCAGGAGGTCGGCGCCAAGATCGTCTCGATCGGGATCCTGCCGACGATCATGCCGGAGCACTTCGCCGGGGACTGGATCAGCGACAACAACCGCTACACCGCATTGAACGACTCGATCTTCTTCGCCCGCGGTGAGGACATCTTCCTCGACATCGACGGGCCGACGGGGGAGCGGCTGGCCACCTACTCGGACTCGATCGCCCCCGAGTCGGCATGCACATCGGTCCAACTGCACATCCAGGTCGCCCCGAACGAGTTCGCGAACTACTGGAACGCCGCCCAGGCCGTGAGCGGACCACAACTGGCGATGGCGGCGAACTCCCCGTTCTTCTTCGGTCGACGCCTGCACGCCGAGACCAGGATCGAGTTGTTCAAGCAGGCCACGGACACCCGACCGATCGAGTTGCGCAACCAGGGGGTGCGGCCCCGGGTGTGGTTCGGGGAACGGTGGATCACCTCGATCTTCGACCTGTTCGAGGAGAACGTCCGCTACTTCCCGGCGCTGCTCGCCGAGACCTCCGACGAGGACCCGGTCGCGATCCTCGACTCCGGGGCGGCCCCGGAGCTGGCCGAGCTGCGGCTGCACAACGGCACGATCTACCGCTGGAACCGGCCGATCTACGACACCGTCGGCGGCAAACCGCATCTGCGGGTCGAGAACCGCGTGCTGCCGGCCGGACCGACGCTGCGCGACATCATGTCCAACGCCGCCTTCTACTACGGGCTGGCCCGGCGGCTGGCCAATGACGACCGTCCGGTGTGGAGCCAGATGAGTTTCGCCGCCGCCGAGCACAACTTCCGCGAGTGCGCCCGGCGCGGGATCGAGGCCCGGGTCTACTGGCCCGGTTTCGGTGAGGTCGGCGCCGACGAGCTCGTGCTGCGGCACCTGCTGCCGATGGCGCACGAAGGGTTGCAGGCGTGGGGGGTCTCCGGTGCGGTCATCGACCGATACCTCACCGTCATCGAGGGCCGGGCCACGGCCGGAGCCAACGGCGCGACGTGGCAGTCGGACACCGTCGAGGCCCTCGAGTCGCAGGGGCTGGACCGGGCCCGCGCGCTGCGCAAGATGCTCGAGCTCTACGTCGAGAACATGCACACGAACGAGCCGGTGCACACCTGGCGGGTGCCCAAGCGGGCCACCGCGTGAGCCGGCGCGCCGTGTTCTAGGGTGCCTGTATGGCCACGACCGACCAGGCACCGATCCACGACAGCGACGAACCCACCGGCGGCACCGGACCGGGCCCCCGCCGGGTGTCACTGACCCGCACCGCCGCCGGCGCCTACGAGGCGGTCAACGTGCGCGGCGGCACGATCCGGATGAGCGGCGGCGACACCGAGGACTTCACCCCGGTCGAGTTGCTCCTCGCCGCGATCGCCGGCTGCTCGGCCGTCGACGTCGACACGATCACCAGCCGCCGCGCCGAGCCGATCGAGTTCGAGGTCGCCGCCGAGGGTGAGAAGTCCCGCACCGACGAGGACGGCAACCACATGACCGACCTCGAGGTCACCTTCACCGTCCGCTTCGCCGAGGGGGACGACGGTGACCTCGCCCGCGAGATGTTGCCCAAGGCGGTCCAGATGTCGCGCGACCGGCTGTGCACGGTCTCGCGCACGATCCAGCTCGGCACTCCCGTGACGATGCGGGTCGGGTGAATGGCCGGTGGCGCGTTATCTCGACATCCATCCGGTCGACCCGCAACCCCGCCTGATCTCCCAGGCGGTCCAGATCGTGCGGGACGGCGGGTTGATCGCCTACCCGACCGACAGTGGGTATGCGTTGGGTTGCGCCCTCGGCAATCAGGAGGGCAAGGACCGGATCGCGAGCATCCGTCAGCTCGACGCGCGGCACCACTACACCCTCGTGTGCTCGTCGTTCGCCCAGCTCGGCCAGTTCGTCCTCATCGACAACCGGGTGTTCCGGGCGATCAAGGCGGCGACGCCGGGGCCCTACACGTTCATCCTCCCGGCGACCAAGGAGGTGCCGCGCCGGCTGCTGCACGCCAAGAAGAAGACCGTCGGGGTACGCCTGCCGGACCACAAGGTCGTCTCCGCGCTGCTCGCCGAGTTGGGTGAGCCGCTGCTGTCCTCGACGCTGCTGCTGCCCGGCGCCGATCACCCGCTCGCGGAGGGCTGGATCGTCAACGACGAGATCGGGCACCTCGTCGACGCGGTCATCGAGGGCGAGTGCGGCCTGGAACCGACGACGGTCATCAACTTCACCGACGGCACCCCCGTCCTGGACCGCCGCGGCGCCGGGGACCCGTCGCTCTTCATCGACGAGGACTGACGACGCCGATGCGACGTGCGCCGGAACAGGTGCGACGCCAGGCCGCGGCCCGTCTTCGAGCGGCCGGCTGCACGCGTGACCACAGCCGGGCGCTGCTCGTGCGGATCGACCACTATTGGGAGGATCTGCTCGAGCCGCTGGAGCGGCTCTACCCGGATCGGGACCCGGAGTCCATCGCAGCCGACCTGATGGACCGGGCGAGCCGCGCATACCTCGACCGATCCGACGATCTGCACCTGCTGGACCACCGGCGGGCGCTGACCCCGGACTGGCTGCAGCAGCCCGACCAGGTCGGCTACGCCTGCTATGCGGAACGGTTCGCGGGCACCCTCGAGGATGTCGCGGGCACCGTCGACTATCTGCGTGAGCTCGGGGTGACCTATCTGCACCTGATGCCCGCGCTCAAACCTCGTGACGGGGACAACGACGGAGGGTATGCGATCGCCGACTACCGGCAGATCCGCCCCGATCTCGGGACGGTCGAGGATCTGCGCCGACTCGCGACCACCCTTCGTGGCCATGGGATCTCGCTCGTCATGGATCTCGTCCTCAACCACGTCGCCCGCGAGCATGAGTGGGCGCAGCTGGCCCGGGCGGGGGAGGAGCGCTACCGGGACTACTTCCACGTCTATCCGGACCGGAGCATCCCGGACGCCTTCGAGGAGACCCTGCCGGAGGTGTTCCCGGACTTCGCCCCGGGCAACTTCACCTGGGACGAGGACCTCGACGGATGGGTGTGGACGACGTTCAACGAGTTCCAGTGGGATCTGAACTGGGCCAACCCGCAGGTGCTCACCGAGTTCGTCGAGATCGTCCTGTTCCTGGCCAACCTCGGGGTCGAGGTGCTGCGCCTGGACGCGATCGCCTTCACCTGGAAGCGGCTCGGGACGATGAGCCAGAACGAGCCGGAGGTGCACGACCTGACCCAGGTGCTGCGGACGGTGGCCCGGGTTGCGGCCCCGGCGGTCGTGTTCAAGGCCGAGGCGATCGTCGGCCCGCAGGATCTGGTCCCGTATCTGGGGGTGGGGCGGCATGTCGGGAAGGTCTCCGACCTGGCATACCACAACTCGCTCATGGTGCACATCTGGTCGATGCTCGCCAGCGGGGAGACGTTCCTGGCCCGGCACGCCCTGGCCGCGCTGCCGCCGACCCCGCCGCGCGGGACGTGGATCTGCTACGTCCGCTGCCACGACGACATCGGTTGGGCGATCGATGACCGGGACGCGGCCGAGGTAGGGATCAGCGGGTTCGCCCACCGCCGGTTCCTCGCGCAGTGGTATGCCGGGGACTTCCCGGGGTCGTGGGCGGACGGACTGGTCTTCCAGGTCAACCCGCAGACCGGGGACATGCGCACCAGCGGCACGACGGCCTCCCTCGTCGGGTTACCGGGCGCGAGCGGCGAGGACTATTCGGCCGCGCTCGGGAGGTTCTTCCTCGCCCACGCGATCATCTTCGGCTGGGGCGGGATCCCGCTCATCTGGTCCGGGGACGAGATCGGCACCGCGAACGACCCGGACTGGGACCAGGAGCCGGGCCACGAGGACGACAACCGGTGGATCCACCGGCCCCGGCTGGACTGGGCCTGGGCAGAGAGCCGGGACGATCTGCGCACCACCGAGGGCCGGGTCTTCCAGGGGTTGGCGCACCTGGCCCGGGTGCGGGCCGCCCTGCCGGAGTTGCACGCCCAGGCACCCTCGGTCGTCGTCAAGGACACCGACAACGGGATCTTCGCCGCGACGCGGAACCATCCGAGCGGGCCGATGGTCACGGTCTACAACGTCACCCACCAGTGGCGTCCGTTCTCGTATGCGGTCCTCGCCGACCTCGGGATGACCCACCCGTGGAATGCCCTCGGGGACCACCCGGTCCGCGCGGAGGCGGACGGGAACCTGTGGTTGGCGCCCTATGCGGCCTGGTGGGTCGTGGACCGGCCCTGAGGGCCGGACACGGGCGGATCCACAGTGGGCGGCGGGTCAGCCCCGCCGGTAGCGACTGTCGGCGAGGAACTCCGCCCGCAGCTCCTCGGTGATGGCACCGGCGGCGATGGCCCGGGAGAGGAACTCCCCGGAGCGCCGCACCCGCCGCTGCATGGTCGCCACGTCGAGGTCGACGATCCCGAACTTCGCGGTGTGCCCCTCCGCCCACTCCCAGTTGTCGACGAAGCACCAGTGGTAGTAGCGCTCGAACGGCAGTCCGCTGTCCACCATGACGCTCAGGTGGTCGGCGATGAAGCGGGCCCGGAACGCATCGTCGCGGTCGGCGGTGCCGTTCTCGGTCACCCAGATCGGTCCCGGATAGCGGTCGTGCAGCCACCGGGCGACGTCGATGAGCCCTCGCGGGTGGATCTCCCAGTCCAGGTCGTTGACGGGGACGTCGGGGAAGCGGCCGTCGTCGATCCGGCTGACGGCGGTGCGGGTGTAGTAGTTGATCCCGAGGAAGTCGTAGTGACTGCCCGGGTCCACGTCCGCCGGTTGCGGACCGAGGACGGCGGGGAAGCGGCCCCCGAACATCGCCTCGGTGATCGCCCCCTGGAACAGGTATGCGTTGGAGCGGGCGAGCAGCCGATGGACCGGATTGCGGGGGTTGAGCGGGTCGAATCCGCGCAGGTGGTGCGCCACCCCGACGCGGGCGTGCGGCTGCGCCTCGTGGATCGCCCGGTAGGCCAGACAGTGCCCCCGGGCCATCGCATACAGCACGGTGCGGATCTGCGGCCAGGCGTTGGTCCGGCCCGGGGGGAACTCACCGAAGAGGTAGCCGCCGGTCGCGAAGACGTTCGGTTCGTTGATCGTCACCCACTCGTCGACGAGGTCCCCGAACAGGTCGACCATGCGGCGGGCATGCCGGACGAAGGTCTCGGCGGCGTCCGGTCCGGCCCAGCCGCCGCGCTCCTCGAACCAGATCGGGTGGCTGAAGTGGTGCAGCGTGACGAGGGGCCGGATGCCGGCGGCGCGGACGGCGGTGAGCTCATCCCGGTAGCGGGCGACCGCCGTCTCGTCGATCCGGTCGGGCTGCGGCTCGATGCGGGACCATTCGATCCCGAGCCGGTAGACCTGCAGACCGAGCTCGGCCATCAGGTCGGTATCCTCCCGCCACCGGTTCCAGTGGTCGGTCGCGGGGGTCGGGGTGGAGCCGTCGACGATCCGGCCGGGCTGCTCGGCGAAGGCGTGCCACTGGTTGCCGGTGTCACCACCCTCGATCTGGACGGCGGCGGTGGCGGTCCCGATGAGGAGGCCGGACAGGTCGGTGTGGGTCATGTGTGGTCCTGGGTGTCTGTGGCGGCGTCTGTGGCGCGCGGCCCGTCCCGCTGGAGGAGGACGAGGATCTCGCTGTGCCGGGTCTGGGGGAACATGTCGAACAGTCGGGCGGCGACCGGCCGGAACGACGGCATCGCGTCCAGGTCGGTGGCCAGGCTCGCGGCGTGGCAGCTCGAGTAGAGCACATGGCTGGTCCCGCTGATCTCGAGCTCGTCGGCCAGGGAGGTGATGCCGCGCCGGGGTGGGTTGACGACGACGAGGTCGGGGGCCGGGTTGCTGCGCAGGTATGCGGTGGCATCGCCGACGTGGAAGGTCGGCGGGGGAGTGGTGCGGGTCAGGGCGGCGGCGGCGACCGCCTCGGGCGAGATTTCGATGCCGGTGACCTGCCGCCCAGGTGCGCTGAGGTGGTGCGCGAACCCGCCCACGCCGCAGAACAGGTCGGCGATCGTGCTCGGGGCGAGCGGGTCGATCCAGTCGCGGGCCTGACGGTAGAGCGCGGCCGCGACGGCGGTGTTGGTCTGGAAGAAGCTGCGAACCCCGAGGTGGAGGGTGAGGTCATTGACGGGCATCGGCAACGTCGTGGCCCCGGTGAGGACGACCTCCTCGTCGCCCTCGAGGACCGCCTTGTGCTCCGGGTGGATGTTCACGGACACGACGAACGCGTCCGGCAGTGCGTCCCGGATCAGATCGAGATGCTCCCGGATCCGGTCCACGTCGGTGTGGCTGCGCACGACGAAGCGCACCATGAGGTGACCGTTCGGGGAGTGGGTGAGCAACGCATACTTGATCTGGCCGCGGCGCCGCGGGATGTCGTAGGGGACCAGACCCATCTCGTCGATGAGGTCGGCGACGGTGCGGATCGCGGCGCGCAGCCCCGGCTCGTGGAGCGGGCAGTCGCGCAGGTCGACCCCCTGCTGCCGACCGTCGAGGATCCCGAGCGTGACCGCCCCGGGCCGTCCGCCGATGACGAGTTTGGCCTTGTTGCGGAAGCCGGCCGGGGCACTCGGATGCGGGGCGGACCAGGCCTGCGTCGGGATCATCGGCAGGCTCGCGCGGGCCGCCGCATCCTTGGCGCGGAGCTGGTCCGGATAGGGCGTCTCGATGAGGGCACAGGACCGGCACCGTCCCGCGTCCCAGTAGCCGCAGTCGAGGGTGTCGGTCACGGGGGACACCCTAGTCTCCTCGGCCGTCCCGCCCCGCGGATCGTCCCTGGAGCCGCGCTGCACGGTGGCATAGGGTAGAGGGAACGGGGACGGTGGGCGCCATGCCTGTCAGTCCCCTTCGCGTATCCGCGATGCGACCCATCCGAACGAGAGGACCAGTGCATGAGTGAGCACACCTATCCCGCGACGCCCAATGACCCCAAGGACGCGACGGCGCCGGTCGGGCCGAACCCCGGCAACGCCGGCCACTCGACCACCGTCGGCGGCGGCAAGGCCGCCTCGGACCGGCATAGCCTGACCCTCGGCCCGGACGGCCCGATCCTGCTGCACGACCACCACCTCGTCACCACCCTGGCGCACTTCAACCGTGAGAACATCCCGGACCGCAAGCCGCACGCCAAGGGTGCCGGTGCGTTCGGCGAGTTCGTCGTCACCGGGGATGTCTCGAAGTACACCAAGGCGGCCGTGTTCGCCCCCGGCGAGAAGACCCGCGTGCTGCTGCGTTTCTCCACCGTCGCCGGTGAGGCCGGCTCCCCGGACACGTGGCGTGACGTGCGCGGCTTCGCGCTGAAGTTCTACACCCGCGAGGGCAACTGGGACCTCGTCGGCAACAACACCCCGATCTTCTTCCTCCGCGACCCGATGAAGTTCCCGAACTTCATCCGCAGCCAGCAGCGCCTGGGCGCCAACGGGCTGCGCGACGCCAACATGCAGTGGGACTTCTGGACGCTCAATCCCGAGTCCGCGCACCAGGTCACCTATCTCATGGGTGACCGGGGCCTGCCGCGGTCCTGGCGGCACATGAACGGCTACGGCTCGCACACCTACTCGTTCAACAACGCCGACGGCGAGAAGTTCTGGGTCAAGTTCCACTTCCACAGCAACCAGGGTGTCGAGAGCTGGACCGGCGCGGACGCCGAGCGGATCGCCGGTGAGGACGCAGACTTCCACCGCCGCGACCTGTTCGAGGCGATCGAGGCCGGCGACTTCCCGAGCTGGAAGCTCAGCATCCAGGTGATGCCCTACGAGGAGGCCAAGGACTACCGGTTCAACCCGTTCGACCTGACCAAGACCTGGTCGCACGACGACTACCCGCTCATCGAGGTCGGCACGCTCACCCTGAACGAGAACCCGGCGAACTTCTTCGCCGAGATCGACCAGGCCGCGTTCGCCCCGAGCAACATCGTCGAGGGCATCGGCTTCTCCCCGGACCGGATGCTGCTCGCCCGGGTCTTCGCCTACGGCGACGCCCAGCGGGCCCGGATCGGCGTCAACCACGACCAGCTCCCGGTCAACCGCTCGATCAACGAGAAGAACGTCTACACCTTCGGCGGGAAGATGCGCTACGAGCACAGCGGATGGGAGCCGACGTATGCGGCCAACTCCGGTGGTCGTCCCTACGCCGACAACGACGGCGTTGCCGAGGACGGCTGGGAGGCCGACGGCGCGATGCTGCGCGCCGCCCAGACGCTGCGCAAGGACGACGACGACTTCGGTCAGGCGGGCACCCTCGTGCGGGAGGTCTTCGACGACGCCGCCCGGGACCGGTTCGTCGAGACCGTCTCCGGTGCCCTCGCCGGCGTGACCGAGCCGGTGCTCGAGCGGGCCATCTGGTACTGGAAGTCCGTCGACGAGACGATCGGGCAGCGCATCGAGGACGCCGTGCGGGCCAACACCGACGGCTCCACCGACGCCCACCCGGGCCTGGACGCCGAGGGCGCGCAGGCCCGCGAGCCGCGGACGATCCGGGAGACCGACACCAACGCTGCGAAGTAGTCGCGTCGGGGGACACGGGAGAACGCTTCCCCCACGAGGAGGCCGGGGGCGGCGCTGGGTCCAGCGCCGCCCCCGGCCTTTCACCTCCTCGGGGGTGGGTGTTCCACCGAACCCGGTGCCATTTCGCGCTCCGCCCTGGACGCCTGGTTTGGGCGGTGCCCCGTGGTGGCCATTACAGTGCTGCCATGAGATCGATCCTCGCAGTGGCGCTGACCGCCATCGTTGCGCTGTCGGGTTGTGGGACGTCCGACAACCCGGAAACGCCCGACACCACGGGCTCTCCAGATCCCACGGAGGCCTCCGAGTGCCTGGAGAGTATGCGACTAGCGGCGGACGAGATCGACCCGAGCAAGGCAGTTCCGCTGATCACCGAAACGCTGGACGCCTGCAAGACAGCCGACGAGTGGTTGGCAGCGCTGGAGAAGTACCCTGCAGCGATGGGCCTTGGGCCGCAGGACAACGTCGGCGACGACTCGTTGGCCATCGCCTGCGCGCCCAACCAGGAGGCCGCAGTCTGCAAGGACTTCATGGCCAAGCTCCAGGAGCGTCAGACGTCGTAGCACTCTCGCCGCACGGGCGGCAGATGCAGCGCTTCCCACCCTGTTGTAGGGGAAACCTCTGGGACACTGCAGCATGACCTTCATCGCTGCAGTGTCCCGAGGCGTTCTGGGGCTGCTCGGCTCACTGCCCGACCCGGTGCTGCGCCGGATCGCCGGAGCCCAGGAGCAGATCGACGGCCGCACCGTCTACCCCGAGGTCGGGGCGGCGCTGCGGCTGCTGAACGCACTCCCCGGGCCGTCCTTCGAGGAACTCCCGATCGACGCCGGCCGGGCCCAGGTCGAGGAGGAGGCCGCGATCTTTGGGCGACGCACCCGCGTCGGCCGGGTCACCGACTTCCTCATCCCCACCGACCACGGGCCGATGCGCGCCCGCCGCTACGACCCCCGTCCCGACGGTCCCGGGTCGGCGGTGCTCCTCTACGCCCACGGCGGCGGATTCACCATCGGCAGCCTGGAGACCGTCGACTCGGTGTGCCGCTTCCTGTGCCGGCACGCCGACATCACCGTCATTTCGGTCGACTACCGACTCGCACCCGAGCACCCCTTCCCGGCCGCGACCGAGGACCTGCTCACCGCATACCGCTGGGCCGTCGGGCAGGCACCCACCTGGGGGATCGGGACCGACCGCATCCTCGTCGGCGGTGACAGTGCCGGCGGCAACCTCGCGGTCGTGACCGCCGTGCAGGTGCGGGACCGGCGCCGCGAGGGGGTCGAGGAGCTGCCGACTCCGCTGCTGCAGGTGGCGTTCTTCCCGTGGGTCGACTTCGTCGGGGCGCACCCGTCGCACATCAAGTTCGAGTTCGGGTACTTCCTGACCAAGGCCCAACTCGACTGGTATGCCGATCAGTACCTGCCCGACCCGGACCTGCGGACCCATCCGTATGCCTCACCCCTGCTCGCGGAGGACCTCAGTGATCTCGGGCCGGCCTATGTCGGAATCGCCGGCTTCGACCCGCTGCGTGACGAGGGCCTGGCCCTGGCGGCCAAGATGGCCGCGGCCGGCAACCGCGTCGAGGTCGATGTCGACGAACGGCACATCCATGCCTACGTCAACGCGACCGGGGTGGGGTCGCGCAGCAGCGCGGCCCTGATGCGCGCCGTCACCGCGATCCGGCGAGCTGTCGCGACAGCCGGCTGAGTCCTCACCTATCGTGAGGTGATGGCTCGCCCGTTCACGATCGAGACCCCGACGGTGCAGGACGCGGTGGGGATCGCGACGGTGCACACCCAGGGGTGGCGGGAGGCATACGGGCACCTGCTCCCGGAGTCCTTCTACGACGAGGCGACCCGACAGCGGCGGATCGCCGGCTGGACACGCACCCTGAGCAACCCGGACGACCCGCTCACCACCCTCATCGCTCGGGACCCCGGCGGTGCGGTCGTCGGTGTGGCCACGGTCGGGCCGGCCGAGGAGGACGAGCAGTTCCCGGCGGTCTGCACCGAGCAGCTCTACATGCTGTACATCCTCGCCGAGCACTACGGCACCGGCGTCGGCCAGCAGCTGCTCGACGTCATCCTGGGCGACCGGCCAGCCCAGTTGTGGGTGGCTCGCGACAACCCGCGGGCGTGCTCGTTCTACCGACGCAACGGGTTCGTCCCGGACGGGACGGTCAAGATCGACGCACGCCTGGACGACCTCGCCGAGATCCGGATGGTGCGACGGAGTGGGGAGGGGTGATGGTGGAGCAGACTCCGGCGCTGGCCGCGATCAAGACCTACCGCTACCTGCGATTGGCGCTCGTCGGGCTGGTCGTCCTGCTCTTCAGCTCGCTGTTCATCGAATGGCAGGCGGTGGGCCGCACGTGTGTGCAGGCGACGATCTCGGCCTACTGGCACACGCCCGTGCGGGGCGTCTTCGTCGGAGTCCTGGTGACGATGGGGATCTGCCTCATCGCGCTCAAGGGCAGCACCAAGGGCGAGGACATCCTCCTCAATCTCGCCGGGATCCTCGCTCCCGGGGTGGCGTTCATCCCGACCCCGGACGCCGGGCCGTGCCGATCGGTGCCCGCTGCCGGAGCGGACTTCGGACCCGCGATCGCGAACAACATGCAGGCGCTGTTCGTCCTCGGGGTGGCCGCGGTGCTCGTCGCGGCGGTCATCGCTGTGCGGGAGAGCGGCTCACTGCGCCGGTTGGACCGGTGGGACCTGCTCGGGCTGGCCGTCGGGTTCGGCGCGACCGCGGGGGGAGCGGTCTGGTTCTATGTGTCCCGCTCGACCTTCGTCGCACAGGCCCACAACGCTGCTGCCATCCCGATGTTCCTGGCGATCGTGGCGGTCGTGTGGGTGAACGCCCGCCACGTCAAGGAGGCTGTGGACGAGCATCCCGGCCTGCGGCGGGTCCGCGGAAGGTATGTCCCCATCTATCGTGCAATCGCGGTCCTCATGCTCGCCACCCTCGCCCTGGCCGTCGTCGGCCACGTCCTGGAGTGGACCAACGCCCTGCTCGTCGTCGAGGTCCTCCTCATCACCCTCTTCGGGTTGTTCTGGATCATCCAGACCCGCGAGTTGTGGAACCAGGGGCTGCGCCCCGACTGAACCGGAGCGACCGGTGTCGGCGCCCGGTCAGCGCAGTCGGGGCATGACCCGGCCCTCGGTGACCCGCAACGCGAGCGCGAGCGGGCGTGCGGCCCCCGACGCGAAGGCGGCCGCGCCACCCATGACGCCACGCTTCTTCAGCCGTGGTCCGATCCGGGAGAGGAGAGTGATCGCTGCCGGTGCCGGCCGGATGAACAGCGTGATCCGCTCGATCCGGCCCGCGTCGTCGAGGCGCAGCCACTGGATCTCCTCGAGGTTCTCCCCGCCGATGGTGTTCGTGCCGTAGATGACCCAGTCCTGATCGGCGCAGGTCACCCCCGCGATCTCGATGTCGGAGAGCAGCTCGAAGGCCGATTCGAAGACGGCCATCACCTCGTCCGGTCCGTCGAAGGTGAAGGCGTCGGTGAGCGGGGAGATGAGGACCACCGAGGGGGAGAGCTGCTCCTTCATGACCGTCAGGTCCTGGTTGCGGTCGGCCGTCACCCAGGCTCGAACATGAGGGGGCAGCCGATCCAGGTCCAGCTTGGCGGCACTGCCGGGCACTGCGTTCATGGCTTCTGTATACCCTGGCGCGGCATCCGGCGCGAGGCGAACGAGTGTTCCGGCGCCGCTCAGGTGCGTCGGTGGCGCACGAACCCGATGATGAGCATGACCACGATCCCGGCGACGAAGAGGATCGGTGCGGCCAAGTACCAGAGGAAGAGTGCCATGTCGGCCGGGGCCAGGGTGCACCCGAAGCCGATGCCGGTGCAGCGTCCGTCCCGGTTGGTCCGCGGGAGGGTGAGATGGGCGATCCCGGCGAGCACGGTCGGCAGGATCCAGAACACTGCGGCGACGATGAGATAGCTGCGGTTGCGCTGAAGCCACGTCATGACGCCATCCTCACCGGTTGTGTGGGTTCGAGGCATCCGCACGACTACTCACGGGCAGATCGGGCTGCCGGCACCGCACGAGCCAGGTCCCGTCCTGCCTCGCGACATCCGTGATGCCCACGCAACCCCCGCGCAGCCGGGGCCATGCGATAGCGTCCACAGATCGGGCCGGACCCTGCCGCGGCCGCAGCAGGTCGACCGGACGCCGGAATGGCACTGTCCCCACCGACCGCAGCGAACCAGGAAGGCGTCACGATGAAGCTCAAGGAGTACGGCGAGGTCGAGCGCGCCGCCGGTCTGAGCCGCGGCGAGGTCGCTCGGTTCGGAGCCGCGATCCTCTTCATCGCCGGCGTCATCATGTTCACCGGTTCGCAGTTCGGCTCGCTGGATCGGGCCTACCTCCTCATCGCTGCCGCTGTCATCGGTGCCTACATGGCGATGAACATCGGCGCCAACGACGTCGCCAACAATGTCGGCCCGGCGGTCGGCTCGATGGCGATGACCCTGACGACCGCCATCGTCATCGCAGCGGTGTTCGAGGCTGCCGGTGCCCTGGTCGCCGGTGGGAACGTGGTCAACACGGTCAAGAGCGGCATCATCGATCCGAACGACATCGGCGACCCCAGCGTCTTCGTCTGGGTGATGATGGGTGCGCTGCTGGCCGCAGCGATCTGGCTCAATGTCGCGACGTGGCTCGGCGCCCCGGTCTCGACGACCCACGCGATCGTCGGCGGCGTCATGGGCGCCGGGGTGGCCTCGTCGGGGTGGGCCGCCGTCCAGTGGCCGGTGCTCGGTGCCATCGCGTCGAGCTGGATCATCTCGCCGATCGCGGGCGGGTTGATCGCCGCGGGGCTGCTCTACGTCCTGGAGCGGTGGGTGCTGTGGAAGGACGAGCCGATGACCGCCGCGGTGCGGTTCGTGCCCGCCCTGCTGGCGCTGATGGCGTGGACCTTCACGACGTATCTCGCGTTGAAGGGCGTGCAGAACGCGGTGAAGATCAGCACGCCGGTCGCGATGGGGGCCGGGCTGGTGGCCGGCGTCATCACCTACCTGATCACCCGACCCCGAATCCAACGCCGGGCCCCGCACCTGACCCAGGACCGGGACGGGGTCAATCACCTGTTCACCGTGCCGCTGATCTTCGCCGCAGCGCTGCTGTCCTTCGCGCACGGGGCCAACGACGTCGCGAACGCGGTGGGACCGCTGGCCGGCATTGTCGAGGTCCTCGTCGGTGACGGGGGAGCGACCCAACAACGGGTCGGGATCCCGTTGTGGGTGCTGCTCATCGGGGCGCTCGGGATCTCGATCGGGCTGGCCCTCTTCGGCCCGAAGCTGATCCGCACCGTCGGATCGGAGATCACCGAGTTGGACCGGTCCCGGGCCTTCTGCGTGGCCCTGGCCGCCGCGTTGACGGTCATCATCGCCAGCCAACTCGGATTGCCGATCAGTTCCACGCACGTCGCCCTCGGCGGGATCTTCGGGGTCGGCTTCCTGCGGGAGTTCCTCGAGCAGCGGATGGGCCAGGTCATCGAGGACGTCGTGCACAGCCACCGCGGCGACTCGCACTTCGCCGAGGTGGAGCGGGTCATGTGGGAGTTCAAGAACGCCCCGCCGGAGGAGAAGCGGCGGATCCTGGAACGACTCGACGAGATGGGTCGCGACGCGGTCATCACCGCCGGCCAGCAGCGGCGCCTGAAGAAGGCCCTCAAACGTCAGTTGGTCAAGCGCACCCACGTCACGAAGATCATCTCCGCGTGGGTCATCACGGTGCCGGTCTCGGCAGTGATGGGAGGGATGTTCTTCTTCATGCTCCGGGGGATGATGCTCCCGTGAGGATCCGATGAAGCGCTACGTGCGCCGGATCCTGCTGCCGGCGGTGTTCGTGGCGATGGCGCTCGGTTTCTACACGAGCGCCAACTTCCAGGAGATCGCCGGTGGTGTCGCGATCTTCCTCTTCGGGATGCTCACCCTCGAGGAAGGGTTCAACCTCTTCGGCGGGGGAGTGCTGGAGCGGATGCTCTCCCGGGCCACCAAGTCGGTGTCCCGGTCGGTGCTCTTCGGCGCCACGGCCTCGACCCTGATGCAGTCCTCGACGCTGGTCTCGGTCATCAGCATCTCGTTCCTCTCCGCCGGGCTGATGACCCTCGCCGGCGGGATCGGGGTCATCGCCGGAGCCAACCTCGGGTCGTCGACGGGGGCGTGGCTCATCGCCGGACTCGGCCTGAAGATCAACATCGCCGCCTTCGCCCTGCCGATACTCGCCCTGGCGATCATCCTGGTGTTCCAGAAATCCAAACCGTTGCGGGGCGCCGGGTACGTCCTCGTCGGTGTCGGCTTCTTCTTCCTCGGCATCCACTACATGAAGGAGGGCTTCGACTCCTTCAGTGAACAGTTCGACCTGACCGAGTATGCGATGGGCGGCGTGGGCGGGCTGCTCCTGTACACCCTCATCGGGTTCATCGCGACGGCCATCCTGCAGTCGAGCCACGCGACGATGGTCCTCGTCATCACCGCGTTGGCGGCCGGCCAGCTCACCTACGAGAACGCCCTGGCGCTGTCGATCGGCGCCAACGTCGGCACCACCGTCACGGCCGTCCTGGGGTCGATGACGGCGAACTATCAGGGGCGACGCCTGGCGCTGGCGCACGTCATCTTCAACGTCTCCGCCGCGACGGTCGCGTTGGTCTTCATCATCCCGTTGAAGATGGCCGTCACGTGGTTCAGCGATCTCGTGGGCATCGCGCCCGACGACTTCGCATTGCAACTGGCCGTGTTCCATACCCTTTTCAACATCATCGGCGTGCTGATCATCAGCCCACTGGTCGGTCCGCTCATCACCCTGCTGGAGCGGGTCGTCCCGGCCACCGAACCGGAGGTGAGCAAGCCGCGCTACCTGACCGTGGCCGTCGCGGCCTTCCCGGTGACGCTGCGAGCCGCCGTCGCCAAGGAGGTCGAACACCTGTTCGCCAACGCGACCGAGCTCATCGTCCACGGGCTGAACCTGCACCGGCACCAGTTGTACGCCGCCGAGGACGTGGGGGAGTACGTCACCGGCGCCCGGGAGATCTTCGACCTGGACTTCGACCAGACCTACGAACAGCGGATCAAGGTGCTCTACGGGGCGATCCTCGAGTACGTCAACTACCGGCCCGAGGGGGACATCCCGGGGGAGATCCGCCAGCGGCTCTATGAGTTGCGCGAGGCCGCCGAGTACATGGTCCGCGCAGTCAAGGAGGTCAAGCGGATGCGCCGCAACACCTCCGCCTACACCCGGCGGGACCGCGGGGCGGTGACGGCGTTGTACAACGACCTGCGGATCGAGCTGGCGCGCATCCTCATCGAGTTGAACGACCTGGCCAACGCCGACCCGGAGGACCGCAGCGTCCTCTGGTTGGAGGAGGAGCGCGAACGGGTCCAGGTCGACAAGAAGCAGGCCCGGCGCCGGGTCGAGGCCCTGATGCGCGAGGGGCGGCTCAAGCCGAATGTCGCCAGTTCGTTCCTCAACGACGCGCACTACGCCTACCGGGCGATGAAGGAGATGCTCGAAGGGGCCCGTCTGCTCTATGCCGAGGCGGATCCGGGGATGTCCGAGGTCGAGCGGCTCCTCGCCATGGACGACGACGACCTCAACCTGCTCGACGACGATGACGACATCGAGGACGGGATCGACCCGATCGCCTGGGTCAGCGGCTGGCGTGAGGCCGTCCCGCGCCGGCTGCGCACCCTGCGACAGGGGTTCCGACGACGCTGACGCACCCCGTCGACGGATGGTTCCGGGACCGCTTCCGACGCGAAACCGTGACCGAAACCATCCGTCAACGACAGGTGTCGGTGTCGCGGGCCGGGCTGGTCAGCGCCGAGATCTGGCGGCGCACCGCGTCCATACTCCCGGAGGTATCGATCCGGTGGTGTGGCACCGGGGGAGGTGTGGTCGGCTGCATCCGCTCCACGAAGGTCTCCCAGTCGGCGAGCTTGCCGGTGTCGAGGGGGGAGCCGCGTTCTTCGAGGCGCCGCCGCAACAGATCCGGAGCGAGGCTGACCCACACCAGTTCCACCGGAGGGCCGCCGAGGTCGGCGATCCACGCATACCACCGATCCGGGTCGCGGATCTGGGTCGTGAAGGGCGCGACCAACATGACCGGGCAGCCGGAGGCGCGGATCTGGGCAGCGGCTCGGGTCATGCCGGTGTACTCGTGGATCTTGACGTGCTCGTCGTACCACGGGCCTTCGCGCTCACCGCGGGACCGGCCGTGAGCGTCCTGGACCTCGGTGACGAACCCGGCGAACAGGACGTCCTTGTCAAGAAGTGCAGGGCGCGGATCGAGGCCAGTCCGGAGCAGGTCGGCGACAGTGGTCTTGCCGGCGCCGGGGGCACCGGCGACGATCCAGACCGGCGCGGGCGAGGATCTCATGGCATCAGCATGCCGTGTCGAGGGGAGCGTGGCCTGATCAGGAGATTGACATAATGTCGATTATCGGCGTTCAGCCGAGGGTCACGTGTAGTGGAAGCGGACCTGCAGGATCACCAGATCGTCACCGTCCACCAGATACACCAAACGGTGCTCGTCGGTGATGCGGCGTGACCATGCCCCGGCGAACATGTGCCGCAATGGTTCCGGCTTCCCGATGCCCGCGGTTGGATCCCGCAGCGTCTCATTGATGAGCCGGTTGATCCGGATCAGAACCTTCCGGTCGGCCTGGAGCCAGTACGTGTAGTCCTCCCGGCCGTTCGTCGTGAAGACGAGTCTCACTCGGCGAGTTCGCGTTCGTGAAGGTCCCCGGAGCGGGCCTGTTGCAGGCTCTCGAGCAGACGCTTGGCATTGGCGGGCACGCGGAGCAGATATGCGGTTTCCTCCAGGGCCGCGAACTCCTCGGCCGAGATGAGGACCGCGTTTCCTCGTCGGGAGGTGATCTCGACGGCGATGCGGTCGTTATTGACCTGTTCGATCAACGGGAAGAGCTGTTTGCGAGCCTCGCTCGCGGTGATCGACATGACGGACCTCCTTCGGAGTGGTACTAGGTTACGGTACCACTCGCACTCTGACGGTGTGAGGTGTTGCAGTACACCGACACGGGCACGATGTGGGGTCGGCGCGTTAGGCTCCTGACCATGGGTCTGCGCGCGAACCAGCTCACCGAGGGTGAGCAGATCATTCTCAGCCTGCGCACACACGTCAAGGCGCTGCTGCTGGCCGTGGTCGCGGCGATCGTGATGGTGGCGGCGCTGACGGCGCTCTGGTGGTTCATGCGCGGCAAGTCCGGCTATGTCATGACCATGTGGATCGCCGGCGCGGTCGTGCTCGCGCTGTCGGTCTGGCTCGTCATCGTGCCGCTCCTGCGCTGGGCCACCGAGCGCTACACCGTGACCGATCGCCGGGTCAGTCACCGGCACGGCATCATCACCCGCCGGGGCCGGGACATCCCCCTGCACCGCATCAACGACATCGCCATGGAGCGTGACCTGATCGACCGCCTCCTCGGATGCGGGACCCTCGTCGTCTCCGACGCCACCCAACAACAGGGCATGGTGCTGCACGACGTCCCCAACGTCGAGCGGGTCCACGTCCAACTCCAAGAGCTCCTCTACGCCCGCGACGACGGCTCCGACGACGGCGAATGGCCGCCGAACGAGCCGCCCCGTCGACGAGGTCGGTGAACCTCATGGGTATACGCACCGGCGCGACGGACAAGTCCGACTGGATCGTCCACGGTCGCAAGCCGGGGAACCCGTGGGTGATCCCGATCGGCATCATCCTCATGGGGATCCTGATCGTCATGATCTACCAGCGGTTCATGGCCTTCGACGCGGTCACCTACGAGTTGCGGCAGTGCCAGACTCCCCTGACGGCAGAGTCGACCTGGGAGCAGGTCCGGGCCGCAGACTGCGAACCGCTCGACGCCGCCGGGACGCAGTTCGTGATCTACGAGGGCGCCTCACGCCACGATCCTGATGCCGTCGACGGCAACAAGTTCCTCTTCGACAGCTTCCCCATCAACTCGGTCGAACACTCGGTCGAGATGGAGTTCCCGTTCGCCGCCGAGAGCGTCGTCATCGTCGAGCCGGAGAACGAGCGGGTCCGTCGAGCCTTGTCCTCGGTGAGTTCAGATGGCACCCGGTGGAGCGGGTACACCGGTCAGCGCGGCCCCACGCACTACTGGATCCTGCTCAGCCCGCCGGCCTGAACCCCGACGCACGGGCCGGAGCGTCCCGCTCAGCGGCTCGGCTCCCGCCGCACCGAGGCCGCCTCGACCTCGTACCTGCTCGCCGCTCCCCCGCCGGTCCGGAAGAACCGGCGCCGCAACGCACCCTCGACCCGCACGACCGTCTCCGGGGCCAGCGTCCGGGCCGCGCGCCGCGCCCGAGCGTTCCAGCAGGCGATGTCGATGACATCGACCGTGGTCCGCTCCCCCACTCCCCCGCCGGCCCGCCGCGGCGCTCTGCCGACGATGAGTCGGAACGTCACCAACTCATCACCACTGGGCAACTCGCGCACCTCCGGCTCCGCGCTGACCCGACCGACGAGGACGACCGAGTTGACCGGCCCCGCAGGAATGGCCGGAGCCGACTGCGCCGCTGCTGCTCTGTTCTGTGCCATGACCCCAGCGTGTCCGGGCCGGCGCACCGCCCACCAGAGCGATCCGCCGCCCTGTGGATGACACACCCGGAAGCGCCCTGCGCTGTGGATGCCACACTGAGGCGGTGATCCTGCGCCCCGCGACCACCGCCGACACCCCCCGCATCCTCGCGTGGAACCTCGCCGATGTGCACTTCCTGGCCCCGCTCGATCAGGCGCGGCTCGCATACCTGACCGAACGGGCCGCTGCGGTCGAGATCATCGAGACCACCGGCCGGGACCAGGCCGGGTTCGTCATCACGTTCGTCGAGGGCAGCGACTACGACTCGGAGAACTACCGCTGGTTCAGCGACCACGAGCCGGCGTTCCACTATGTCGACCGGATCGTCATCGACCCCGCAGCCCGCGGAACGGGCCTGGCCCGAGCTGTGTATGCGGGACTCGCCTCCCGCTATCCCGACCGGCCCCTCGTGGCCGAGGTCAACACCCGACCGGCCAACGACGCCTCCCTGGCGTTCCACGCAACCCTGGGTTTCACCGAAATTGGCCGTTTGGAGGACTCCGCCAAAGGTGTTGTTCTTCTCAGACTTGCACCAAAGTCTGTTCCTGCGGGGTAATGTCGAGGTGGCGGTCACGAACGTGCCCGCCGCCCTGTTGCTTCGTCGACACCGCCTGAAGGAACGTGAAGATCCGCCGCTTCGCCCCCGCCGCCGCGATGAGTCTTGCGCTCGCCGTGGCGGCTCCGGTTGCCATCGCAGATCCTCTTGACACGGTCACCGCGACGCCATCGGCCACGACGACGGCGCCATTGGAGCCGAGCACCCCGCCGTCGCCCGTCACCAGCCCGTCACCCACCACACCAGACCCGAGCCAGCCCCAACCCACACCATCTGAACCGAGCGAACCGGCTCCGAGTGACCCGGAGCCAAGCGAACCTGAGCCCGAGCCTGAGCCCAGCCCGTCCGAGCCAGTTGAGACAACACCGCCGGTGTCGTCGCCGACGGCCACCCCCAGCCCGTCCGGCTCACCCTCGCCGACGACCTCGCCCACATACCAGGAGCCGACCAACCCGTGGAAGGGCGGCAGCACCGCAGCCAAGGCCGCAGGTGAGCCCCCGCCGCTCAGCAGAGCTGACCTCGATGCCCAGATCGCGCAGGCCGATGCGCTCCTGGCCGAACTGAGCGCTGGTAATGCCGAACTTGCTGCGCTCCTGAAACAGCTCGACGAGCTGACGGAGAAGGCCAACGCGGCTCTGGAGGCCAAGGCTGCTGCGGACCAGGCGCTACGAGATGCGACAACGCTGGCCGAGACCTCCCGCGCAACTGCCGATGCACTGGCCGAACAGCTGCGGGAGAAGCACCAGCAACTTCGAGACTGGGCGTTTAGCGCCTACAGCGAAGGCGGGTCAACGGCAGAGATCATGCACATCTTCGATGCGTTGATGAAGGACCCGGCCAATGCCGGCAACCCGGTCGGTGACCTCACCTATCTGACCGATGAACGGGCCCGCCTCTTCCAGGACATCCGGCACCTCGCGAAGCGTCAAGAAGAAGTAGCTGCCCGAGCCGAGGCCAACGTCGATGCTGCCGAAGTCGCGGCTCAGAACGCCGCTGAGGCCACCGCAGAGGCCGAGCAGGCGGTCAAGGCCCACGAGGACGCCGTCACCAAGGCTCAGGCAGACCAGACCGACCTCCTCCAGAACGCCGGACCACTGGCAGCCATGCTGCTGGGTGTCTCGTCGCCCGAGGCCAGGCAGCGCGGTCAGGCGATCCTCGACGCCCTGATTGAACGCAACATCGACCTGCCCGACCTGGACAAACCGTGCAGCAACGACAACGGCATCTACCCCAACGGGCAATTGCCGGCAAGCGCACTCTGCCCGCTGTGGATGGCCCCCGGGGAGTATGCCATTCCCCGAGCCGCCGCCGCGTTCAACGCGCTGAGCAAGAAGTTCACCGAGGACTTCGGCCGACCGATCTGCGTGACCGACTCCTACCGCTCTTTCGCACAGCAGGTCGCGGTCAAGGCCTCGCGTGGTTTCTGGGCCGCGACGCCCGGATACAGCAACCACGGGTTGGGGCGGGCACTCGACCTGTGCGGTGGGATCAACAGTTTCGGAACCATCGAGCACCGGTGGATGCGCCAGAACGCTCCCGCCTACGGCTGGTTCCATCCGAGTTGGGCTGCTGCCGACGGGCGAAAGCCCGAGCCGTGGCACTGGGAGTTCGCCGGATAGGACCGGCTGCGGTGGACCTCGGTGCGGCGCAGGCAACCAGGGGATGAGGGGCCGGTGAAATCCTGTCGCCCGGTCAACACACTGACCGGCCAATGAGCCCGACGTGACGGTTGGGGCGGTACATTGCCCGCGTGACGATCAACGACCCGCACATCACCCCCGCTATCCCGACCGCCGGCGCGCTGGCCTCCGACAAGGCCTCCCGGAGCAAGGTGTTCGCGTGGGCGCTGTGGGACTGGGGCACCCAGCCCTTCGCCACGGTGATCACCACCTTCGTCTTCGCCGTCTACCTCACCTCCGAGGCCTTCGGTCCCAACGACGTGGTGACGATGAAGCTCGCCTGGACCACCGGCCTTGCCGGTCTGTTCATCGCGCTGCTCGCCCCCGTGCTCGGTCAGGGATCCGACCGCACCGGCAAACGGATGTTCCACCTGCGGTGGCAGACCTGGCTGCTCGCCCTGATCTGTGCCGCGATGTACTTCGTCGCGCCCGCCCCGGAGTACTTCCTCCTCGGAGCCGTCCTCCTCGGGGTGGGCAACGTCGTCGCCGAGATCGCCAACGTCAACTACTACGCCGCCATCGATCAGGTCTCGACCCCGCAGAACGTCGGCCGGGTGTCCGGGTTCGGCTGGGGTATGGGCTACCTCGGCGGGATCACCATCCTGCTCGTCATCATCGGAGTCCTCGGGTCCGGCTTCGGTGCCGACGAGGTCCGCAAGTCGATGATCATGTGCGGGGTGTGGACGCTGCTGTTCACCATCCCGATCTTCGTCAAGCTCAAGGACCGCAAACCGGAGCACCAGCCGCCGTCGTTGGGCATCATCGGCTCCTACAAGGCACTGTTCGCCTCCATCCGCGGACTGTGGCACTCGGCCCGCAACACCCTCTACTTCCTCGCGGCCGCCGCCCTGTTCCGCGACGGGCTGGCCGGGGTCTTCGCCTTCGGTGGGGTCCTCGCCGCCGGGACGTTCGGCTTCTCCTTCACCGAGGTCGTCATCTTCGGGGTCGTCGCCAACGTCGTCGCCGGACTGGCCACGATGGGCTTCGGGCTCGTCGACGACCGGCTCGGCCCGAAGCAGGTCATCATCATCTCGCTGGGCTCACTCGTGATCCTGGGCCTGGCGATCTTCTTCGGGGCGCACTACCTCATCACCAACGGGCTGATGGACAAGCACGGCACCGCGATGTTCTGGGTGCTCGGCCTGGCGCTGACCGTCTTCGTCGGCCCGGCCCAGTCGGCCGCCCGCTCCTTCCTCGCCCGCCTCATCCCGGAAGGGATGAGCGGTGAGATGTTCGGTCTGTATGCGACGACCGGCCGGGTGGTCAGCTTCCTGTCCCCCCTGATGTTCGGTCTGGCGATCGCCATCGGCATGCGCGTCACGGCCGGCACTGAGGAGTCGGCCCAGTACTGGGGCATCCTCGGCGTCGTCGTCGTCCTCGCGGTCGGCTTCATCCTCGCGATCCTCGTCAAGAGCCCTCCGAAGGGCGATCGGGTGGTGAGCTGACCCGCAGCACCGGAGCTTCAGCCACTCCCGAACCCGGTCCATCCGGAGAACCGGATGTGACAGGAGGGTTACCTGACCGGTAACTTAGAGGTTTTAGGTGGACACGCGCCTCGCACAGCAGCAGAGGGCGCCGACCCGTCCGGAACAACCACCCCACGGTCGACGTTGTCCCACAGGAACCCCAGACCCAGAGGGAGAGTAGTCATGGCAGAGCGAGCCCTGCGCGGCACCCGGCTCGGTGCCTTCAGCATGGAGAGCGAAGAGAACGTCGTTCCCAGCGAGCGTCAGATCACCACATACATCTGCAAGAACGGCCACAAGATCGAGTTGCCCTTCTCGGTCGAGGCAGAGATCCCGCCGACGTGGGAGTGCCGCTGCGGCGACGACGCCCTGCTCCAGGGCGGTGCGCCGCCGGAGCTCAAGCCGGTCAAGCCGGCCCGCACCCACTGGGACATGCTGCTCGAGCGCCGCTCCATCCCCGAGTTGGAGGAGCTCCTCGAGGAGCGTCTCGAACTGCTGCGCACCTCGCGCGGCGAGAAGCCGAAGAAGCGGACCGCCTGAGACGTCCTAATCGTCGATGACGGTGCCCTGCACCGTCGTGCCAGCCCCGGGTTGATCGGTTGTCGGTCGCCCGGGGCTGTTCCATGTCGGGCCCGCGGCCGGGTCGAACGGCTGCGGTCGGCCGCCGGACCCGGGGATGAACCCCACCTGCCGGGCGACCAGATATCCGAGACCGGCCCGGGCCAGGGGCCGGGTCACCGGGACGATGAGCACCAGGCCGATGAGGTCGGTGAGGAACCCGGGGACGAGGATGAGCAGTCCCCCGACGAGGACCAGTCCGGCGTCCGCGAGCTCCCGGCTCGGCATCTGCCCGGTCCGGGTGGCCTCGCTGAGCACCCGCCAGGAGCGGAGCCCCTCGCGTTTGACGATCGCGGCGCCGACGACGAAGGCGAGGACGAGCAGCCCGAACGTCGCCCACCCCCCGATCAGCCGGTTCACCCCGATGATGCCGAGGATCTCGAGCAACGGCAGGGCGAGGACCAGGACGGAGAGCAGACGCCGCAGGGTGCTGCGGGCGCGCGGCGAGGTGGGGCTCATACCAGGTCCAGCGCTCAGAGGCGGTGCCAGTGTTCCCGGCCGAGCAGAACGTCCTGAACCTGACCCATCCGGTGCGCCAGCCCCCACTGCGTGATCCGGCGCATCGACTCCTTGGCGATGTCCGGGCTCATCTTCGAGTCACCCAGGTCACGCTCGACGAACGTGATCGGCACCTCCCGCACCGTCAACCCGGCCCGCACCGCCCGCTGCGTCAGGTCGACCTGGAAGCAGTAGCCCTGCGAGGCGACCTGGGCCAGCCCGATCGCCCGCAACGCACTCGCCCGGTAGGCGCGGTAGCCGGCTGTCGCGTCGTTGACCGGCATCCCGAGCATCACCTTGGTGTACAGGTTGCCGCCGACCGACAGGAGTTTGCGGCTCAGCGGCCAGTTCTCCACCGCTCCCCCACGCACCCACCGGCTCCCGATGACGACGTCCGCGTCCGCGAGTGCGGCCAGGATGGTTGGCAGGTGCTTCGGCTGGTGGGATCCGTCGGCGTCCATCTCGACGAGGACGTCGTATCCCTGCTCCAGCGCCACCTCGAAGCCGTGCAGATACGCCCGACCCAGACCTTCCTTCCCCGCACGATGCAGGACGGTGATCGCGGAGTCGCGGGCCGCATACTCATCGGCGATGGCGCCGGTGCCGTCCGGGCTGTTGTCGTCGATGACGAAGATGTGGGCCTGCGGAACCTCGACGCGGACCTGGTCGAGGATCCGGGGCAGGGCATCGCGCTCGTTGTAGGTCGGGATGAGAATCGCGACCCGGCCGATCGGCGGGCGGGACTCAGATCTGCTCACGGGCACTCTCTTCAGGACGGCGGGCGGGTGCCAGCACGATACCCCGACGTCGACGTCGGATCGCATGCCTGCCCAGGAGCAGGAGGACACCCGCGGAGGCGAGGATCTCCGGCAGTCGCCCCAGCCGGTCGCTGATCGTCACCCCGGTGCGCACGACAGGAGTGTCGATGAGTTGACGGGCGGTGAACAGGCCGGTCACCTCCGTCGTCGACCCGTCCGGGGCGATGAATCCGCTGACGCCGACCGTCGAGACGTGCGCGACGGAACGGCCGTGCTCGATGGCCCGGATCCGGCTGATCGCGAACTGCTGCTCGGCCTCGGCCGAGTACCCGAACGTCGCGTTGTTCGTCTGGACGACGAGGATGGACGGACGGTCCTCGGCGGCGGCCAGGACGTCCCGCATCAGCCCGTCATAGGCGACCTCGAAGCAGATCGTCGGGACGGCGGTGTATGCGGTGCTCGCCGCCTCCAGGTCGAAGACGACCGGTTCGTCCCCGGCGACGAAATCGCGCGGGACGAGGTCGACCTTGCTGGAGAGCATCCGGAAGAAGTTCCGGTAGGGGATGTACTCCGCGAACGGGACCGGGTGCTGTTTGACGTACTGTTCGACCTCGGCCTCGGTCGTCGGTCCCCCGGGCCGGAAGAGTGGGGCGACGTTGGCGACGGTGGTGCGGCTGCGCTCGACGACGGCCCCGACGAGGATCGGGGCGTTCGCCGCGGTGACGGCCTCCTGGATGACGGCGGCTGCGTCGGCGTTGCGGAACGGGTCGATGTCGGAGGAGTTCTCCGGCCAGATGACCAGGCTGAGGTCGTCCGGGCGCACCTCCCCCACCTCGGCGGCGGCGAGTTCCGTGCCCCGGACGTGGTTGTCGAGCACCGCGCGGCGTTCGGCGTTGAAGTCCAGACCGGGGCGGGGCACGTTGCCCTGGATCATCGCGATCGGCACCGGTGTCCCGTCGCTCGGGCGCGGGATGAGGAACCCTCCGGCGACCATGACACTCGCGGCGCCGAGGGTCGCCGCCGTCGCCACCCAGCCCACGCCCCCGCTCCCATTCCCGCCATTTCTTCGCGCTTGCGAAGTTGTGGCGGCGGCGGCCGGATGCTCACGCAGGCGCAGGTCGCGGATCAGGCGAGCCACCGCATACAGACTGGCACCGACGACCGCGACGGCGAAGGTGACCCCCGGGGCGCCCGCGACCGAGGCCCACGTCGCGAGCGGGCTGTCCGCCTGGCTGAACGCGATCCGCACCCACGGGAACCCACCGAACGGCGTTGTGGAGCGGAGCAGTTCGCTGACCACCCAGGCCAGCGGCGTCATCAGCACCGGGTGGCGGGTCAGCGTGAGGAGAAGACCGAGAACGGCGATGTAGAGGGACTGCAGGACCGACAAAGCGATCCACGGCAGCATCCCGACGTAGATCCCGGACCACTCCAGGGTCGGGACGAAGAAGACCATGCCGGCGACGAAGCCGAGGAGGGCCCCGATGGCCGGCCCGGCCCCGGCGCAGGCGGCGGTGAGCAGCGCGATCCCGACCGGTGCGAGGAACCAGAGGTCGAGCGTCGGGAAGGCCGTGTAGAGGACACCCCCGGCACCGGCAGCAAGGAGCAGACGGATCAGCAGGGGCACCGCGTCAGCCTACGTCAGTCGGCTGCCTGGACCGGTCCGGCATGTGCCGTCCCGAGTCGAACTCAGGGCACGACGACGACGCCGCGGGCGGTTGTGACCACCAGGGGCGGGTCGATGACGTCCGCGGCCGAGGCGCCGCGCTCGGGGTTGCCCCGGGCCACGACCCGGACCTCGAACTCCATCTCGCGGCTGCGTCGGCCGGCGCGCACGATCCGGGCCTCGATCTCGATGCAGTCCCCGGCCCGGACCGGACCCTTGAACTGGACATCGGAGTAGCTCGCGAACAGACCCTCGTTGCCGTCGGTGCGGATCGACATCTCGGTGGCGACGTCCCCGAAGGCGGCCAGGCTGTAGGCGCCGTCGACGAGGTTGCCGGCGTAGTGCGCGTCGCTGTAGGGCACGTAACGACGGTGCACAACCGTCATGCCGACGAGGTGGTCGTTGCTCATGGCGTGGTCATTCCTTGCTCTTGGTGGTGCGGCGGGCGCTGGTCGGGACGGTGGGTTGGACGAGGGCGTGGACGAGATAGGAGGCGACCTCACCGGGGGTGGTGCCGCGACCGAAGATCCGGTCCACGCCGAGGGAGGCGGCCGCCTTCTCCTCGAAACGCGGTCCCCCGACGATCAGGTGCGGGACCTCACCGGCCGGGAATGCCTCCCGGAACGCCGCCGACATCGCCGTCGTGTTGTGGATGTGGGCGTCCTTCTGGGTGACCACCTGGGAGACCAGGACCGCGTCCGCGCGGACCTCACGGGCCGCAGCGACCAGATCCGGAATGAGTACCTGGGCACCGAGGTTGTGCACGTTGATCTCGCGGTAGTACTCGAGGCCCTTCTCCCCCGCGAAACCCTTGATGTTGAGGATCGCGTCGATGCCGACCGTGTGGGCGTCGGTGCCGATGCAGGCCCCGACGACGACGAGTTTGCGCCCGAGCCGCTTCTTGATCGCCTGGTTGACCTCCCGGGAGCTGAGCAGCTCGAACTCCCGCTCGACCAGCTCGATCTCGCGGATGTCGACGAGATGGTTGACCGGGCCGTAGAGGATGAAGAAGGTGTAGTTCGGGCCGATCGGCTTGGCATGGACCAGCAGCGCCGGCTCCATCCCCATGGCGTGCGCGAGCCGGACCGCGGCGCCCTCGGCCCGCTTGTCGTGCTGCAACGGCAGGGTGAAGGACACCTGCACCATCCCGTCCCCGGTGGTGTCGCCATAGGGGCGCACGATCGGGCTGACCACCTCGGCTGCAGCGTCCTTGAGGCTGACCTCACCGGGGAGTGGGTTCTTCCGCCGCCGCCGGGCCTCGTGGGCGCGCACCGCACTCATTTGGTCTCTCCCGTCTCGAGCAGCGTGATGGCCGGGTTGTCGTATCCGTCGGCGCGCTGGAACACCCCGTCCAGCCCCTTGCCCTTGGTCGCGGGCCGGCGCATCGCCCCGAAGGTGCCGTCGGCGATCGCCGCGAGCAGCGGCGGACCGTGCTCGGTGTCCTCGAGGATCGTCTCGAGCAGCCCGATCGCCTCGCCCAGGACCTGTCGGGCCCGGTTCTGGATGAAGCCGTCGCGGGGCGGGTGGAAGTCCTCGACGAGCCCTCCTGCGGCGTCCATGACGTAGCGGACGTTCTGCAGGGCGAGGTCCCGGTCGGACAGCCACGGGGTGACGACCGCCTCGGTCATCATCCCGACGAGCAGGATCCCCTGGCCGGTCATGGCGCCGACGAGGTTGAAGAACCCGTCGAGCAGGTAGCCGCGGAACACGTCCCCGGTCATGTGCTTGGTCGGCGGCATCCACTTCAGCGGCGCCTTCGGGAAGAGCTGCCGGGCGAGCAGGGCGTGGGCGAGCTCGAGGCGGAAACTGTCCGGAACGGCCGGGTCGATCTCGAAGGCGTGCCCGAGGCCGAGTTGCCAGTCCTCGAGGCCGGCCTCCTTGGCGAAGTACTCGTTGAGCAACTGACTGACGGTGACGGTATGCGCCGCCTCGACCGCGTCGGCGGTCGTCAGGTAGTTGTCCTCCCCGGTATTGATGATGATCCCGGCGCGGGCGTGGATCTGCCGTGAGAAGCGTTGGTCGACGAAGGTCCGGATCGGGTTGATGTCCCGGAAGAGGATGCCGTACATGCTGTCGTTGAGCATCATGTCGAGCCGTTCCAGACCCGCGAGGGTGGCAATCTCGGGCATGCACAGTCCGCTGGCGTAGTTCGTCAACCGGATGTAGCGGCCGAGTTCCCTGCTCGTCTCGTCCAGCGCGGCCCGCATGAGCCGGAAGTTCTCCTGGGTGGCGTAGGTCCCGGCGTAGCCCTCCCGGGTGGCGCCCTCGGGAACGAAGTCGAGCAGCGACTGTCCGGTGGAGCGGATGACGGCGATGACGTCGGCGCCCTCGCGGGCGGCCTCCTGTGCCTGCGGGATGTCCTCGTAGATGTCACCGGTGGCGACGATGAGGTAGATCCAGGGCGTGCGCGCCGGATCGCCGTGGCGTTTGATCAGGCGGTCCCGCTGTCGGCGCTGGGAGTCGATGGTGCGGATCCCCCGCGCCACGGCGGAGCGACTGGCCTTGCGGGCCCGGGTCGCCGCGCCCTTCTCCGGGATCCGGAAGTCCACTCCCCCGGCCGCCGACTTCTGCGCCAGCGTGAGCAGGTCCGGGGCTGCGTCCCGGACCAGGGCGTCCCACACCGGCATCGTCACGCCGTGCTCGAGACCGACACTGTCCCGGACGGCGTCGACCAGGTGGTTGACCCACGGGACGTTGTCGTGGTCGGCGCCGGCCAGGCCGGCCAGGCGTAGCGTGGCCCGTTCCACGCTGACGGTCGTGTGGTTGCGGGCGAGGTCGACCACGGGTCGTCCGGCCTTGCGGGCCAGGCTGCGGGCCCGACGGACGACGGCAGGGTCGAGGTCGAGGATGCGGCGGGAACTCACGCACAGAAACCTATCAGCCACGGCAGGATTTCCGGAGATTGCGGGCCAGTCTCGGAAATCTTGCGCCGTTCAGTGGGTGGCGCCGACTAGCCACGCACGAGTTCGGCGGACTGGATGGCGATCTCGAGCTCCTCGTTCGTCGGGATGACGAGCATCGCGGTGCGGCTCTGCGCTGTGGTGACGAACCGCTCGCCGGTGCCCTCGGTGTTGGACTGGGGGTCCAGCTCGACACCGAGCAGGCCCAGCCGCTCGGCCAGGAGGGACCGGACCCGCACGGCGTGCTCCCCGATGCCGCCGGTGAGGACGATCGCGTCCACCCGGCCGAGGACGGCGGCGTAGGCGCCGACGTACTTGATCAGCCGGTGCAGCATGACGTCCAACGCCAATTGCGCCTCGGGGACCCCGCTCTGGGCACGATCGACGACGGTGCGCATGTCGTTCGCACCGGCGAG
The DNA here is from genome assembly GCA_012838445.1 of Intrasporangiaceae bacterium. GTDB lineage: Bacteria > Actinomycetota > Actinomycetes > Actinomycetales > Dermatophilaceae > F2B08. Next base: position 30,174 of record DUPF01000168.1, read on the forward strand.
GGCGAGCAGTCCACTCTCCTTGTTCAGGGCCCGGTCGATCGCCGGGGCATCCATCGAGGCCACCCGCGACAGATAGGCCGCCGTCGACGGGTCGAGGTCACCGGACCGCGTGCCCATGACGAGCCCCTCGAGCGGGGTCAGCCCCATCGAGGTGTCGACGCTGCGCCCGCCCTCGACCGCGGTCGCGCTGCACCCGTTGCCGAGATGCAGGACGACGAGGTTCGCCTCCTCCGGTGCCCGGTCCAGCAGCGCGGCGGCACGCTCGGCGACATAGGCGACCGAGGTGCCGTGGAACCCGTAGCGACGCACGAGGTAGGTCTCCCGCCACAGGCGCGGGACCGCATACGTATAGGCCTCCGGTGGCATCGTCTGGTGGAAGGCGGTGTCGAAGACCGCGACCTGCGGCACCTGCGGGAACAGCCGGGTCGTCGCCTCGATGCCGAGCAGGTGCGCCGGATTATGCAGCGGCGCCAGCGGCGCCAACTCGCTGATCGCGGCCCAGACCGTCCCATCGATCACCGTCGGTCCGTCGAACAGGGCGCCGCCGTGCGCGACCCGGTGCCCGACCGCCAGCAGTGCGGCCGGGTCGAGCCGATCGCCCATCTCCTCCAGCGCGCGGACCAGCGCGGCGCCGTGGTCGGCGATGTCGCTGTCCGCCTCACCGATCCGCTCGATCAGACCCTTGGCGTGCACCTGCTCACTGTCCGGGTCGATGAGTTGGTACTTCAGTGAGGACGAGCCCGCATTGATGACGAGGACGAGGCTGCTCATCAGCGCACCCCCGCCTGGATCGCGGTGATGGCGATCGTGTTGACGATGTCGCGCACCAACGCCCCTCGGGACAGGTCGTTGACCGGTTTGCCGAGCCCCTGCAGGATCGGACCGATCGCGACCGCCGACGCCGACCGTTGCACCGCCTTGTAGGTGTTGTTGCCGGTGTTGAGGTCCGGGAAGATCAGCACGGTCGCGGATCCGGCGACCGGGCTGTCCTTGAGTTTGGTCGCGGCGACGGCCGGGTCGACCGCCGCGTCGTACTGGATCGGTCCCTCGATGAGCAGCTCCGGGGCCCGCTCCATGACGATCTCGGTCGCGGCCCGCACCTTCTCGACGTCCGCGCCGGTGCCGGAGGCCCCGGTCGAGTAGGACAGCATCGCGACCCGCGGCTCGATGCCGAACTGGGTCGCGGTGCGGGCCGAGGAGATCGCGATGTCCGCCAACTGGGTCTCGTTCGGGACCGGGTTGATCGCGCAGTCGCCGTAGACGAGGACCCGGTCCGCGAGGCACATGAAGAACACGCTCGAGACGACCGAGACACCCGGGGAGGTGCGCACGATCTCCAGCGCCGGGCGGACCGTCGCCGCCGTCGTCGTCACCGTGCCGGAGACCATCCCGTCCGCGAGTCCCTGGTGGACCATGAGCGTGCCGAAGTAGGAGCGGTCGGTGACGATGTCGGCCGCCGCCTCGACCGTCATGCCCTTGTGCGCCCGCAGTCGGGCGTACTCGTCGGCGAACCCGTCACGCCAGTCGCTGGTCTGCGGGTCGACGATCTCGATCCCACTCAGGTCGATGCCCCGGTCCCGGGCCACCGCCTGGACCGCATCCGGCTCGCCGAGCAGGGTGAGCCGGGCGATGCCCCGTTCCTGGACGATCTCGGCGGCCTCGAGGATCCGCGGCTCGGTGCCCTCGGGCAGGACGATGTGGGCCTGCACCGACCGGGCGGTGTCGACCAGGTCGTGCTCGAACATCAACGGCGTCACGACCCGCTCGTGGTTCGGGCGATCGTCGTCGGCGAAGAGCGCGCCGGCGTCGATGACACCCTCGACGGCCGCGATCGCGGCATCGATCTTGCGCTGCGAGGTCGGCGTGATCCGCCCGGAGGTGTGCAGCAGGCGGGAGGCGGTGTCCATCGTCCCCGTCGCGACCGACACGATCGGCAGGCTGACATCGACACCGTCGATGAGCCGTGAGACCTGCGGGCTGAGCTCGAACCCACCGTTGAGGATGATGCCCGACAGTGCCGGGAACGTCGTCGACCGGTGCGCCAGGAGGGTGCCGATGACGATCGCCTCCCGATCCCCGGGGACGACGACGACTCCGCCCTCGATGAGCCGGTCGAGGACGTGCGGCATCGTCATCGCGGCGACGACGATGCCGTGACATTCCCGCTCGAGCAGGCTCTCGTCACCGTGGATGAGTCGGCCGCCGGTCGCGTCGAGGTAGTCCTGCATCGTCGGGGCGCGCAGCAACGGCACATCCGGGACGACGCACACCGTGGTGTCGGTGACGGTGGCGCTCAGCGCCTCCCGGGTCGCCTCGACGCGCTCGTCGGGCACCTGGTTGGCGACGACCCCGACGACGGTGGCGTGCTGGTCCCGAGCAGCGGTGATGGCCAGGCGGGCGGCCGTGCTCGTCGCCTGCGGGTCCCGCTCCTCACCGGGGATGACGAGGAGCATCGGCGCCCCGAGGTTGGCGGCCACCTTGGCGTTGAACGCGAACTCACTCGGGGCCGTCACGTCGGCGAAGTCCGAACCGATGATCAGGACGGTGTCGAACTGGGCGGCAACGGCATGGAAGCGGTCCACGATCCGGTTCATCGCCGCCTCGACACCGGCGTGCACCTCCTCGTAGGTCACCCCGATCGCGCCGGCCGGGTCCTGACCGAGATCCTCCATCCCGAGGACGGTGAGTTGGCGGAGCAGGAGTTGCACGAGCTCGTCATCGGGAGCCGCGATCGGTCGGAACACCCCGATCCGGCCGTGCCGACGGGCGAGTTGGTCGAGGATGCCGAGAGCGACGGCAGATTTGCCGGAGCGTGCGTCAGTGGCGCTGAGGTAGAGGCTCGTCACGCCACCAACCTAGTGGGAACGAAGACGCTTCTCGAACAGGGTGCGCACTGAAGGGGTCCCGCGGAGCAGATCCAACGCATACTCCGCGTGACCGGGGACGTAGCCGTTGCCGACGAGCATGCGCACATCGGCGGCCAACCCCTCGGCCCCGAGCGCGGCCGCGGCGAAGCTCGTCGCCATCGAGAAGAAGATGATCGTACCGCCCTCCGCGGTGGCCAGGATCGCGGGCTGTTCACAGCCGGGCACATCGACGCAGACGACGGTCACGTCGGCCGGACCACCGGCCCCCTCGACCGCGCTCGACAGTCCGAGCGGGGAGCGCGCGTCCGCGATGACGATCTCCTCGGCGAGGTCGGTCCCGGCGAGCATCCCCGCCTCCTGGGCGGTGGGGACGACCGCGATCCGTCGCCCGGCACCGGCCTGCCGGGCCGCGGCCAGGGCGAGCGAGCCGGACTTGCCCGCGCCACCGAGCACGCACACCGTCGGCGCCAGACCCCGGGAGGAGACGAACTCGCCGACGACCCGGGCGACCAGCGCCGGCGCCCCGCAGACATCCATGACCATGAGCGCCAGTTCCGGCTCCAGGTCATCGGGCAGGCGGGCCGCGATCGACCGCGAGAAGAGGATCGCGTGCCCCCGGGCGGGCACCCGCTCCCCCAGCCCGTCCCAGTCGGCCAGTCCGTCGGTGATCTGCAACGGCGTCAGACTGAGCGAGACGAGGGTGGCGACCTTGTCCCCCACCCGCAGACCCAGGGTGGACTCGGCGCCGACCTCGGCCACGGTGCCGATGAGCATCCCACCGGACTTGGTCACCGGGTTCTGCATCTTGCCGCGCTCGGCGACGATGTCGAGCACCTCGGCCCGGATCGCCGACCCGTCACCACCGTGCTTGTCGTGCAGTTGCCGGTAGGAGGCGGCATCGAGGTTGAGGGTCTCGAAGTCGATGCGCACCTCCCCCGGCCAGATCCGGGCGTCGGCGTCCAGACGGGTGGCGGCTTGGGGCAGGCTCGTCGGTGCGCCGTCCGCGTCGAGCGGTTCGAGGACGCGGTGCAGACCGACCGGGGACTCAGGGTTCACGCAAATACTCCCGTTCTGATCGAGACATGGTTGAAGATCTTTGGGTGTTGCCGGTGCGAACTGTCAGATTCTCCACTATCCTGCCACCTATGACCGCTCTTGAGCAGCCCTATGTGTATGCCCGCCGTGAACTGATCGAACCCGACTGGACCCGCTTCCCCGGGTGGCGGGAGGTGACCGCGGAGCAGTGGAACGACGCCCAATGGCAGCGGGTCAACTGCGTCCGCAACATCAAGCAGCTCAAGGCTCTCATGGGCGACCTGCTCGAGGACCGGTTCTACGCCGACCTCGAGAAGGACCAGCAGGAGCGGGCGACGATGTCGATGCTCGTCCCGCCGCAGATGATGAACACGATGGTCTCCGAGATGACGTGGGCCGACGGCCGTCCTCCCGCAGCCGGAGCCGAGTTCACCGATGCGTTCTACGCGGACCCGATCCGCGCATACATGCTGCCGGTGTTCTCCGACCGTCGCACCGACTGGCCGAGCCACCCGTTCGCCACCCGCGACAGCCTCCACGAGCACGACATGTGGGCCGTCGAGGGGCTCACCCACCGCTACCCGACCAAGGTCCTGGCCGAGATGCTGCCGACCTGCCCGCAGTACTGCGGCCACTGCACCCGGATGGACCTCGTCGGCAACTCCACCCCGCAGGTCGCCAAACTCAAACTCCAGGGCAAGCCGGTCGATCGGTATGCGGCCATGCTCGACTACCTGCAACGCACCCCGGGCGTGCGTGACGTCGTCGTCTCCGGCGGCGACGTGGCGAACATGCCGTGGAAGAACCTCGAGGCCTTCCTCGACAAACTCCTCGAGGTCGACACCATTCGGGACATCCGGCTGGCCACCAAGGCGCTCATGGGGCTGCCGCAGCACTGGCTGCAACCGGATGTCGTCGAGGGCATCGCCCGGGTCTCCGAGAAGGCCCGCCGGCGCGGCGTCTCCGTCGCGATCCACACCCACGTCAACAACGTCCAGTCGGTGACCCCGCTCGTCGCGAAGGCGACCACGACGATGCTCGACGCCGGCCTGCGCAACGTGCGCAACCAGGGTGTCCTCATGCGCGGCATCAACGACACCCCCGAGCAGCTGCTCGACCTGTGCTTCGCCCTCCAGGACGAGGCGATGATCACGCCCTACTACTTCTACATGTGCGACATGATCCCGTTCTCGGAGCACTGGCGGCTCTCACTGCGCGAGGCCCAGGAGCTGCAGCACGCGATCATGGGCTACCTGCCCGGGTTCGCCACACCCCGGATCGTCTGTGACGTCCCCTTCGTCGGCAAACGGTGGGTGCACCAGGTCGAGTCCTACGACACCGACAAGGGAATGTCGTTCTGGCGCAAGCACTACCGGACCTCGATCGAGGTCGGCGACGAGGAAGCCCTCTCCCGCGAGTACGTCTACTACGACCCGATCTACACCCTGCCCGAGTCCGGTCAGCAGTGGTGGCGGGACAACACCGACATCGACGCGGCCCATGCCGCAGCCCTCGCCTCCGCGGAGTCCAGCCGGGTAGCCTCGCTCGGGTGAGCACCCCGGCCACCGCGGCCCTGACGCGGCTGAGACTGCCGTTCCGGACGCATACCTATGACCATGATCCGGCGGTCGACTCCTACGGCCTGGAGGCCGCTGCCGCCACCGGTGTGCCGGCCGAACGGATCTTCAAGACCCTCCTCGTCGACACCGGCGCAGGTTTGGCGGTCGGGGTCGTCCCGGTGTCCGGATCGCTGGACCTGAAGGCGGTCGCGGCCGCCCTCAAGGTCAAGAAGGTCGCCATGGCCGACCCGGCCGCCGCCCAGCGGTCGAGTGGGTATGTGGTGGGCGGGATCTCCCCGATCGGACAGCGCCGGGCGCTGCCGACCGTCATCGACTCCTCGGCGCGCGACTTCGACACGATCTTCGTCTCCGGCGGCAAACGAGGCTTCGAGATCGAACTGGCCCCGGAGGATCTGGCGACCGCGACCCGGGCCGGTTTTGCCCCCATCGGACGCTCACGCGACGGCTGACGCGACCGCTTCCCTTGGCGGGGCCGACCGGCTCAGGGGTTCATTCCCAGGGGGTGGACAGCACGATCGTGGTGCGGGTCGAGACTGCCGCGGCGGCCCGGATCCGGGCGATGAGGTCCTCGAGGTGCCCGGGGCTGGAGACCCGCACCTTGAGGATGTAGTTCTCGTCGCCGGCGACCGAGTAGCAGGCCTCGATCTCGGGCAGTTCGTGCAGCCGCTCGGGGACGTCGTCCGGTGCGGCCGGGTCGACCGGGGTGACCGAGATGAACGCCGTGATCGGCAGGCCGACCTTGGCGGCGTCGATGCGCGCCGTGTAGCCGGTGATGACCCCCCGCTCCTCGAGCCGTCGCACCCGCTGGTGGGCAGCCGACGTCGACAGACCCAGTTGCTTGCCGAGGTCCGTGTAGCTGAGTCGGCCGTCCTTTCGGAGCAGGTCGACGATCCGGCGATCGGTCGATTCCACGCTGTCAGCCTAGCCCCAGGTCGGCCGGCACCTCGTGGCAGGCTTGGCTCGTGGACCGTCTCCTGCTCCTCGACTCGGCATCGCTGTACTTCCGGGCGTTCTTCGGTGTCCCCGAACAGGGCCGCAGCCCGTCCGGCACCCCGACGAACGCGGTGCGTGGCTTCACCGACATGATCGCCACCCTCGTCACGACCCACTCCCCCACCCACCTCGTCGCCGCCTGGGACGACGACTGGCGTCCGCAGTGGCGGGTCGACCTGATCCCGAGCTACAAGACGCACCGGCTCATCGAGGGCAGTGACACCGTCGAGGAGAGTCCGGAGGCGCTCACCCCGCAGGTGCCGGTCATCCGCGACCTGCTCGCTGCCGTCGGGATCGCCCGCGTCGGCGCGCCCGGGTACGAGGCCGACGACGTCATCGGCACCCTGGCACACCGGCACGGCGGGGCGATGGCGGTCGACATCGTCACCGGCGACCGGGATCTGCTCCAACTCGTCGACGATGCGCGGACCGTCCGGGTGCTCTACACGGGCAAGGGTGGGGTGCGGGACCCGGATGTGGCGACCGAGGCATACCTGCTGGAGAGGTATGCGGTGCGCACCGGCCGCGACTATCTCGAGATGTCCGTCCTGCGGGGGGACACCAGTGACGGGTTGCCGGGAGTCAAGGGGATCGGTGACAAGACCGCTGCGGCCCTGATCGGCGAGTTCGGGTCGCTTGCCGCGCTGCGCGCCGCCGTCGACGCCGGGGATCCGCGGATCAAGGGTGCCCGTCGGATCAATCTCGAGGCGGCTGCGGACTACCTGGACGTCGCACCGCGGGTCGTCGCCGTCGCCGACGATGTGCCGCTGCCCCCGCAGGACTATGCCCTCCCGACCGAGATCGCCGACCCGGCCCTGCTCGACGATCTGGTGACGACGTTCGGGCTGGAGTCCCCGGTCCGGCGGCTGCTCACGGCACTGCGGCTCGGCTGACCCGCGATCAGGTGACCAGCCGGTACCCCATCCCGCGGACCGTCTCGATCGCCTGGGCGCCGAGCTTCTGCCGCAAATAGCGGATGTAGACATCGACGACGTTGGAACCCGGATCGAAATCCATATCCCAGACGTGCTCGAGCAGTTGAGTGCGGGAGAGGACCTGCCGGTGGTGTTCGGCCAGCACCCGGAGCAGCGCGAACTCGCGGGCCGAGAGGTCGTGGATGGCGTCGCCGAAGGCCACCTGACGGCGCGCCAGGTCCAGGCGCAGCTCTCCGGCGGTGATGTGCAGCTCTCCGGGACCGGCGCTGCTCCCCGGATCCGGACGGGCCCGCAACCGGATGCGGGCAAGGAGTTCCCCGAAACTGAACGGTTTGGCGACATAGTCGTCGGCGCCCCCGGTCAGGCCCCGGATGGTGTCCTGGGCGCTGTCCCGAGCCGTGAGCACGATCACGGGCAGTTCCGAACCCGTCGCGCGCAGGCGGGCCAACACGGTGAAGCCGTCCAGGACGGGCAGCCCGATGTCGAGGACCATGACGTCGAAGTCCTCGGAGAGGGCGAGGGCGAGTGCCGCGGCTCCGTCGGTCGCGACCGTCACCGCGATTCCCTCGGCCGACAGTCCCTTCTGGACGAACGAGACGATGCGGGACTCATCCTCGGCGAGCAGCACCCGCATGAGCGACTCCCGTCTCCGCCAGCGCCGGCAGTTCGATCATCATCGTCGTGCCCGTCGCATCCGATTCCGCGACGTACGCCCTGCCCCGGTGCGCCGTGGCGATCGCGGAGACGATCGCCAGGCCGAGCCCAGTGCCCTCGTAGGCGCTCGTGGCCCGGGTGTTGCGCTCGAAGATCCGGTCTCGGTCGGCGGGTCGGATGCCCGGACCGGCATCCCTGACCCAGATCCGTGCCGTGGCGCCGATCCGATCGCAACCGATGCTGATCCGGGACTCGGCACAGCTGACGGCCACTGCGTTGTCGATGAGCTGCATGACGGCCTGGACGAGTCGGTGCCGATCGGCCAGGACCCACGTGTCGTTCAGCACGCCGGCCGTGAAGGTATGTCCGCTCGCCACCACCTGGGCACGATCGATGACGTCGGTGACGATGTCGGCCAGGTTCACGCGGTGGCAGGTCAGGAAGTCGGGACGCCGATACTTGGCGAGGGTGATGAGATCGCCGACGAGCCCGCTCATCCGGTCCACCTCGTCGAGCGCCAGGCTGCGGGTGGCGGCAACCTCGGCCGGGTCTGCAGAATCCAGGAGTTCCAGGTGTCCACGGAGCACGGTGATCGGGGTGCGCAATTCGTGACCGACGTCATCGAGCATGTTCCGCTGGGAATCCAGCGCCTCCTGGAGCCGATCGAGCATCGAGTTGACTGTCGTTGTCAGTTGCGCCACTTCGTCGCTGCCGGTGACGGCGATACGTTCGGAGATGTCGGACCCGGAGATCCGGTTCGAGGTGTCGCGCAGGGCCCGCAGGGGTGCCAGGACGGCTGAGGAGATCAGCCACGCGGCAGCCGCGACGACGATGAGAGCGAGCAGGCCGGTGGCGACATACACCCACACGACCTCCTGCATCTCGGACAGTTCCTTGGCGACGAAGTAGGCGACGACGAAATGGACGCGCTCCGGCTGTCCGTGTTCGTCGACCCCGTCCACCGGCATGATCGCCAGACGCACCTCACCGACCTCGGCCACGGTGTAGCTGGAGTAGGCAGGATCGGTGTGGCCGAGCACATGGCGACGGAACGCGGCATCGTCTGCGAGGGTCGAGGCGCCCTCAGCGGGCACGAGGGTGACATCCGGGAGGAAGCCGATGAAGGTCTCGTGCTCGTCGGGGACGTTCTCCTCCATCGCTTGCCGGAGCAGCCCCTCGACATCGGATCCGTCATGACGGGACGCCAGTTCCCGGAACTCCCCGATCTCGCGGGCGAGGGATTCGTCGATACGGATCCGGATCGCACTCGTGCCGACGATCGCGGTGACGACGCCGGTGGCGATCAGTCCGAGTGCGGTCAAGGTCGTGACCCACACCGTGATCGTGAAGCGCAGTGAGCGCCGCGACTCAGTCATGGTCCATCTCGTCCTCGTCGTCACTGTCCCATCCGTCGTCGCTGTCCCATCCGTCGTCACTCTCCCCGTCGTCATCGCCCTCATCATCGTCATCGTCGAACGCCGGTGGCACGTCCTTGGCGGGGCGTTTGGGCGTGATCTGCGACGGGGTGGGCTGCGGGGTGCTCGCCCGGGGAGCCGGCTCATCCCCGGGGGTGATCGACGGCGTGGCCGGGAGGGACGCCGTCGAGGTAGGCACAACGACCCGCTCCCCGAGGTCCGGCACGTCCTGGCCGACGTGACTGAGGATGAGCGCCACGATGACACTCAACACAGCGACGATGGCTCCGATGGCCAACCACGGTCGCTTCCACCACGGGACTGGCATGTCTTCATCTTCGGTCCCGAGCAAGCCAGGCACAGCGCCCCTCGCGATGAGAGTTCTCTCATCTTCGCCTCACGGTGGTCTCATCCGGGTCCCCAACGCTGATGGGTGACACCGGAACTCGTCCATCACGGAAGGACTCTCATCATGGATCTGGCACACCTCGGGGTCGGCATCGGACTCGACCTCATCGTGATCGTCGTGCTCGCCTACGGAATCTACTTCCGCAGGCACGGCAAGGCCGATCTGGCCCTGGCGTTCGTCGCCCTCAACGTCGGTGTCTTCGCCGCCGTCGCCCTGCTGGCCTCTGCGGAGGTCGGGATGGGCCTGGCCTTCGGGCTGTTCGGCATCCTGTCGATCATCCGACTGCGTTCCACCCAGTTGAGTCAGGGCGAGGTCGCGTACTACTTCGTCGCACTCGTGCTGGGTCTGGTCCACGCCCTGGGGTCATCGGATCTGCCGGTCGTCATTGCCGCCGACGTGCTCCTGCTGACGATCATGGCGGTCCTCGACCGTGATGCCCTGCCCCGTGCGGCCAAGGAGCAGCGGGTCGTCCTCGACCGGGCGATCCCCTCAGCGGCACTGGTGCGGGAGGAGCTGGCGTTCCGTCTCGACGCCGAGGTGCTCGACGTCGAGATCGAACAGGTCGACTTCGTCCAGGACGTGACCACGGTCCTGGCCAAGGTCCGTCGTCGCACCGATGGACCGCCCCTGAGCACGAAGGCTGTCGGCACCCGCGCCGATCGGATCGGGGCGCGGTGAGTCTGCGCAGCGCCCCGTCGCACCCCGCAACCCGTCCAGCGCACCTGTCCCGAGCGGTCGACGGACTCCCTGAGGTCTCCCTCGAGGAAGTGCTCGCCTCGGCCGAACTGCAGGACCGGGTCGATACGAAGTTCATCGTCGCACCGACCCAGATGGCGGAACTCATCGCTGCCCTGGCCGGCCGCCTGCGGGTGCTCACGATCAACGGGAGGCGCCAGTTCGCATACGACTCAATCTATTTCGACACCCCGGATCTGCTGACCTTGCGGAACCACCGGCAGGGTCGTCGTCGCCGGTTCAAGGTCCGGACCCGCACCTACGTCGACTCGGAACTGTCGGTCCTGGAAGTCAAGGTCAAGGGGTTGCGGGGACGCACCGAGAAGGTGCGGATCGATCACGTCGGCCCACCGGATCGACTCGACCGGGCTGCTCGCGACTTCGTCACCGAGGTGCTCGCCGACTACGGCCTCGACGACGCGGCCCGAATCGCTGCTCGACTTCAACCGACACTGCGCACGACCTACGACCGGACGACGTTCGTCGGTGCCTACCGTCCGGTCCGGATCACCGCGGACGTCCACCTCCGATGCGGCGACGCCGACCGGACCGTCGCGACCCTGCCGGACTCGATCCTGTTGGAGGTCAAGACCCCAGGCGATCGGGACCCGATCCTGACGCTTCTCCATCGCCTGGGTGCCCGACCGGTCCGGATGAGCAAGTACGGCGCCGGGGTCGCCATGGTCAAGGATGACGTACCACCCCAACCGTGGCACCCGGTCATCACCCGGCATCTGCGGCCCACCGTCGCCTGACGACGCTGCCGAACGCCACCCACTCCCCGATGCCGCCGCCACAACTTCGCGATTGCGACGTTATGGCGGCGGTGTCGATGGTCAGGCGGTGTGACCGGGGACCTGTCAGGCAGGCCGGGGAGTTGAGACAATGGGGTGAGCCGATGAAGGAGGTGAACCCCATGGCACCGAAGACCCGACTGCTGAAGTCGTCCCAGGGCATGACCCGTGACGAACTGGCCGACTTCCTCGAAGGCATCGCCGGTCGCATCCGCGGCGGCGAGGTCGCCCTGACCGCAGGCGCCGACTCGACGACCCTGCAGATCCCGGAGCAGGTCACCGTCGATGTCGAGGCCGTCACGCAGGACAAGGCCCGTGGCACCAAGACCGAACTCGAGATCGAGATCGAGTGGTACCCCGACGGTGTTGCCGCCGCCAGCGGTATCGAGTTGGGCTGAGACCCTTCTCACGGTTGAGAGCCGACCGTCGCGGCACCGAAGGGGGGTCAGTCGAGCCGATCCGCCGCCACCACGCCCCGCAGCACGGCGCGGACCGCCTTGCGGGCGGTCTCGCGCAGCTGCGGGGTCGGTGCTGCGTCGGCGATCTGGTCGAGCAGGTCGACCAGTTGTTTGCACCGTCGCACGAAGTCACCGGCGGCCATCTCCTGCCCGCGCAGGACGACGTCGAGGGACTGCCCACTCGCCCACCGGTGCACCATCCACGCCATCCCGCCGTCCGGGGGTCCGGTCTCCGGGAGCGCCTGCTCAGCCTCGCGGTCGTTGATCTCCCGCCACAGGTGGTCCATGGTCCGGATCGCCTCGGCCACTTCGTCGTTCGGCATCCGCGGTGCGGGATCGGCATCGTCGTGGCGCGGCTCGTGGACCAGGGAACTGACGACCGCGGCCAGGGAGGGCACGTCGAGACGGGCCCACGTCCCGGTGCGCAGACTCTGCGCCGCGAGCAGGTCCTTCTCCGTGTAGAGCCGCCGCAGCTTCTCACCCAGATCCGTGGTCGCCGTGCCGTCCTCATCGAGATAACCGAGGTCGGCCAGGACGTCGCAGATCCGTTCGAAGGTGCGGGCCACGGACGTCGTTCGGCTGGCGATCTTGCGCTGGACCGCGGTGTTCTCCCGCTTCAGCCGCCACCACCGCTCGGCCCACCGGGCGTGCTCCTCACGGTCGGGACACTGGTGGCACGGGTGGGCCTTGAGTTGCCGCCGCAGATCCTCGATCCGGGCGTCCTCTCCCCCGGCTGCCTCGACCGCGCGCTGCTTCGGCGGCGGCTCGTGGGGCACGGCGATCCGCAGCGAGGTGGCCAGGTCGCGGCGGGCCTTCGGGTTCTTGGGATTGAAGTTCCTCGGCACCCGGATCGAGGTGACCGCCTCGATCGGCCGGGGCACGTCGACCAGGGTGAGCCGCCGGACCTGACGGTCCTCGGTGACGACCGTGGGCAGATCCGTCTGGCCCCGATAACTGCGGGCCGGGGCGACGACCACCGCCCAGCCGGCCCGGCGTCCGGCCGGGATCCGGAAGACGTCCCCGATCCGCAACTCGGTCAGGCTCACCTCGGCGGCCGCCCGCAACGACGCCGAGCGGGCCTTGCTGCCCTCCTTCTGGGCCCGGTTGATCCGGTGCCGGAGTGATGCATACGAGGCGAAGTCACCGAGGTGGCACTGCATCGCCTCCGCGTAGGCGTCCAGAGCCTCCTGGTTCCGGCGCGCGGTCGTCGCCAGACCCACGACGGCCCGGTCCGCCTGGAACTGGGCGAAGGACGTCTCGAGAATCTCCGCAGCGGTCTCCCGGCCGACGGTCGCGACGAGATTGACCGCCATGTTGTACGTCGGCCGGAAGCTGGACCGCAACGGATAGGTGCGGGTGGCCGCCAGACCGCCGACCGCCAGCGGGTCGAGTCCCCGCTGCCAGAGGACGACGGCATGCCCTTCGATGTCGATCCCCCGGCGGCCGGCCCGGCCGGTGAGTTGGGTGTACTCCGCCGGGGTGAGTTCAGCGTGGGTCTCGCCGTTGAACTTCGTCAACTTCTCGATGACGACCGTCTTGGCGGGCATGTTGATCCCCAGCGCGAGGGTCTCGGTGGCGAAGACGGCCCGGATCGAGGCAGTGGTGAACAACTCCTCGACGATCTCCCGGAACAGCGGCAGCATCCCGGCGTGGTGCGCGGCGAACCCCCGGCTGAGCCCCTCGACGAAGTCCCAGTACCCGAGGACGCTGAGGTCCTCGTCGTCCAGTGCCGCGATCCGTTCCTCGACGGTGCGGCGGATCCGCATCCCCTGCTGCTCGGGGATGAGCCGCACCCCGGCGGCCAGGAGTTGCCCCACTGCTGCCTCACACCCGACCCGGCTGAAGATGAAGGTGATCGCCGGGAGCAGACCCTCCCGTTCGAGGGTGGTGATGACCTCGACCCGGCTCGGGGCCCCGCCCCGGGCCCGGCCCTCCGGGCGACCCCCACGGGACCCCCCGCCGCGACCCGGACC
>DUPF01000169.1 GCA_012838445.1 Intrasporangiaceae bacterium
ACGTCGAAGTAGTAGCGAATGAACGCCTCCGCACCTTCCGGGGTGTTCTCCTTCGCCGCCTCCGGCAACGGCGGCAACCCGACCGGGTCACCGGTTTCGGTTGGCTCCGGGGACTCGGTCGGCTCCTCGCTCGGCTCCGGAGTCCCTGTCACCGTCGGGGACGTTGGTGCCGGTGTTGTCGGTGTCGGATCGGTCGACCCGCCACACCCCGCCAACACCACTGCGGCCACGAACGCGGTCGCACCACGTCCCACCCGTCCGCGCATGCGGACGCCACATCGATACGTCATAAGGCCCTGCCTGCCCTGATGAGGTTGAACCGGAGCCGAACGACTCCGCCACCTGAGGCTAACCCGACAACGACCACCGCGCACCCGGTGCCGCCCACTATGTGGATAACCCCTGCCACATCTTCGCGATCGCGAAGAAATGGCGGCGGGTGGGGACGGTGGCGGACCCTCCCGGCGCTCAGACGGGTGAACACCTCCCGAAGTGAGCCGCACATCGTTAGCGTGACAACTATTCATCAGCCCGAGCCGGGCGCCACCGAGCAGCCCTGCACGGGGGACAACGAGGGAGAAGATCGTGACTGAGCACAACCGACACGAGCACGACCAGCCGGCAACCGAGCGGGAGGGGTTCTTCGACAAGGTCAAGGACTTCTTCACCGGCGACGACGAGCCGGCAGGCGAGCGCACGCCCGCGGAGGGTGACGTCGAGACCGAGGTCGAGCGCGCCGCCCGCGGCGAGGAGATCACCCCGACCGCAGAGTCCGACCCCGGCCCCGTCGAGACCGAGGGCGGGAACACCGCGGCGACCACGATCGACCGCGCAGACGCGGACCGCGAGGACGACGACGCCGGCAGCGACGTCGACAACACCGGCAGTGACGCGGTGGAGGAGAGCGACGAGGACCGTCGCCGCCGCGAGGAGGAGTTCGCCCAGGAGCACGACCCGGCGCAGCACGACGTGGCAGCCGGTGAGGAGCTCCGTCAGCGCGGGGACTGGACCGCCGAGGACGGTCACATCGGTGAGGGCCAGGTGGACTCCGGGATGCCGGGCGGTGGCTCGACGGAGACGAATCTGCGGGAGTCCACCATCGAGGAAGTCCGCGACGGCGGGCATGGGGTCGGCTCGGCCGCCCCGATCGCCGGTGGGGTCATGCCGTTCGGTCATCCGGTCAAGGCCTGGCACGACTCCAACACGTATGTGCTGCCCGGCCAGCCCGGCTACGACGCCGAGCCCCACGAGTGGTTCATCGATGCAGGGGCAGCCGAACGCGCCGGGTTCCGGCCCGCCCATGACGGCTGAGCGGACCGCACCTGAGCCGTATCGGCGGACCCGGTCACTCGCCAACAATCTCCGATGGGTGACCATCGCTGCAGCGGCCGTCGCCCTGACCGGGTGCTCCGGTTCCCCCGATCCCGAGCCGATGCCGACGCATACCGGACCGACGAACGCCCAGGTCACAGACGCCGATGAAGCACTGGCTCGCGGTGGACTCGAACTGCCGGCCGGGGCCGGTGACGTCACCTTCGAGGCCGTCACCGACCTGGCTGCCGGATTCGCCGAGCACTACCGCGTCACCTTCACAGCGGCAACGGACGAGGCCCTCCGGTTGTGTGACGACCGAGGCCAGCCCGCGGTCACGCTGATCACAACGGACCAGGCACGACTGGGCCCCGAGGCTGCCGTGACGCCAGAGACGAGGCACTGCAGCAGCGCGGACCCGCAGGACCAGCGGTGGATCCGGACCGTGCTGGTCGAACCGGGCGACCCAGCCACCGCCATCGTCTCCATCGGGTACCTCCCCGACTGAGCCCGACACCCAATCCGCAACCGTTGACGGGTGGGACGATGATCCAATG
Source organism: Intrasporangiaceae bacterium (assembly GCA_012838445.1). GTDB lineage: Bacteria > Actinomycetota > Actinomycetes > Actinomycetales > Dermatophilaceae > F2B08. The sequence goes on from DUPF01000169.1 coordinate 1,869, forward strand.
CCCCCCGCCACCCCGCCCACCCCGGACGCCCACGAGATCATCACGGTCCGCGGCGCCCACGTCAACAACCTCAAGGGCGTCGACGTCGACATCCCCAAACGCCGCCTGACCGTCTTCACCGGCGTCTCCGGGTCAGGGAAGTCGAGCCTCGTCTTCGACACGATCGCCGCCGAGAGTCAACGCCTGATCAACGAGACGTACTCGAGCTTCATCCAGACCTTCATGCCGACCCTGGCCCGCCCAGAGGTGGACAGCCTCAACGGCATCACCGCGGCGATCATCGTCTCGCAGGATCGGATGAGCGCCAACGCCCGCTCCACGGTGGGCACGGTCACCGACGTCGGCGCCCTCCTGCGGACCTTGTTCTCCAGGCTGTCCGAACCGTATGTCGGCTCCTCCCAAGCGTTTTCGTTCAATGTCCCGACGGTGAGCGGCAAGGGTGCCGTCACCGTCAACAGCAAGGGCGGCAAGCCGCAGCGCAAGGAGTTCCACGTCACCGGGGGCATGTGCCCGATGTGCGAGGGACGCGGCAAGGCCGCCGCGATCGACCAGAGCCAGGTCGTCGATGTGGACCTCTCCCTCAACGAGGGTGCGATCCTCGCCCCGAGTTTCGCGGTCGGGTCCTGGTGGTGGCGGTTCTATGCCGAGTCCGACAAGCTCGATCCGGACAAGAAGCTCAAGGACTACACGACGGCGGAGTGGGACTGGTTCTGGCACCAGGAGCCGATCAAGGGTCGGTTCATGGGGATGAACACGACCTATATGGGTCTGGAGGCCAAGGTCCGTCAGGCCTTCGTCGACAAGGCCGCCGAGGCCAAGCAGCCACACATCCGCGCCTACGCCGAGAAGATCGCGACCTTCACCGACTGCCCGGACTGCGGAGGCACCCGGCTCACCAAGGCGGCGCGCGAGGCGAAGGTGGCCGGGCATACCCTCCCAGAGGTCTGTGCCATGCAGATCACTGATCTGATCGACTGGGTGAAAACCGTTGAGGATGAAGAGGTCCGACCTCTCGTTACCAACCTGATGGAGATGCTCGAAGGCTTCGTCGACATCGGGCTGGGATACCTGTCCGTCGACCGTGACTCCGGCTCGCTCTCCGGCGGGGAGGCCCAGCGGGTCAAGATGGTGCGCCACCTCGGCTCGGCGCTGACCGACATCACCTATGTCTTCGACGAACCGACCGTCGGGCTGCACCCGCACGACATCGAGCGGATGAATGACCTGCTCCGTCAGCTCCGGGACAAGGGCAACACCGTCCTCGTCGTCGAGCACAAACCCGAGGTCATCGCCCACGCCGACCACATCATCGACATCGGCCCGGGAGCCGGATCGGCCGGCGGCGAGATCGTGTATGCGGGGGACCTGGGCGGCCTGCGATCCTCCGGGACGATCACGGGTGAGTACCTCGGCCAGCGGATGACGCTGCGGGAGGAGGTCCGCACCCCGACCGGGGTGCTGCCGATCCGGGGCGCGAACCTGCACAACCTCAAGGACATCGACGTCGACATCCCCACGGGGGTGCTCACCGTCGTCACCGGGGTGGCCGGCTCGGGCAAGTCCTCCCTCATCCACGGCTCCCTCGCCAAGCGGGACGGGGTGCTCGTCGTCGACCAGAGCCCGATCAAGGGGTCGAGGCGGTCCAACCCGGCGACCTACTCCGGGCTGCTCGACCCGATCCGCAAGGCCTTCGCCAAGGCTAACGGTGTCAAACCCGCTCTGTTCTCAGCGAACTCGGAGGGAGCCTGCCCCACCTGCAACGGTGTCGGGCAGGTGTTCACCGAGTTGGGCTTCATGGAGACCGTCGCGACGACGTGTGAGGAGTGCGAGGGTCGGCGATTCCGGGCCGAGGTCCTCGAATACACGCTCCACGGCCGCAATATCGACGAGGTGCTGCGGATGTCGGTCGGCGAGGCCGCCGAAGTGTTCACCACCGGCCCCGCCGCCACCATCCTGCGACGGCTGCTCGACGTGGGCCTGCCCTATCTCACGCTCGGACAGCCGCTGACGACACTCTCCGGCGGGGAGCGGCAACGGCTCAAACTGGCGGCGTCGATGACCGAGGGGGCCAGCACATACATCCTCGATGAGCCGACCTCCGGGCTGCACCTGGCCGACACCGAACGGCTCGTGACCATGCTGCACGGGCTCGTCGACGCCGGTCACACCGTCATCGTCATCGAACACAATCTCGCCGTGATCGCCCAGGCCGACCACATCATCGACATCGGTCCGGGCGCCGGGCACGACGGTGGTGAGCTCGTCTTCCAGGGTGCGCCGGCCGAGATGGTCGCCGACTCCGACACGCTCACCGCCCAGCACCTGCGGGCCTGGATCTCCCCCTGATCCGACCGCTGCGGGCCCGTCCCCCTTTCCCGCCACAAGCGACAAAGGGGAACTTCACCACGGTTCTTTAGTGGGGTGAGGTTACCGTTTCCCGCTTGTGGCGGGAAACGTCAGGCGCGGGAGCCGGGTCTGGGTCCGGGGTCGGCACGGGCGGGGGCTCGGCGGTGCCGAGGGAGCGCTCGAGTTTGGCACCCTCGACGTCGACGTCGGGCAGGATCCGGTCCAGCCAGCGCGGCAGCCACCAGGCGCGTTCGCCGAGGAGCGCCATGACCGCCGGGGTGAGCGTCATCCGCACCACGAAGGCGTCGACGAGGACCCCGACCGCGAGCGCCAGACCGATCGGGCGGACCATCGCCAGGTGCGCCCAGACGAACCCGCCGAACACCGACACCATGATGATCGCGGCAGCGGTGACGACGCGGGCGCTGTGGTTGAAGCCGGTGATGACAGCCGTGCGGGCATCGCGGCCGTGGACATGCTCCTCACGCATCGCGGAGACAAGGAACACCTGATAGTCCATCGCCAGGCCGAAGAGGATGCCGATGATGAGGATCGGCAGGAACGAGATGATCGGCCCCGGTTCGTTGACGCCGAAGATCGCGGACAGGTGCCCGAGTTGATAGACCGCGACGATCGCCCCGAACGCGGCCACGATGCTGAGCAGGAACCCGCCGGTGGCCAGGAGCGGGATGACGACCGACCGGAACACGAGCAGCAACAGGATGAGTGAAAGCCCCACGACAACAACGAGATAGAGCGGCAGCGCGGCGGCGAGCTGCTCGGAGATGTCGATGTTCGCCACGGTCAGTCCGGTCAGGCCGATCGTCGCGTCGTGGTCGCGCCCGATCCGTTTGGCGATGATCGTCATGTTCTCGACGAGCTGCTCGGTCGCCGGATCCGCCGGTCCGGTGCTCGGTTGCACCTGATAGGCGAGCACGCCCCGGTCGGCGCTGACCCCGACGGGCACGACATGCTCGACACCGCGGATGTTCGCGAACTCCTCGCCGATGTCGGCCTGCTTGGTCAGCAACGCCGTCTCGTCACCGGCCGGGATCGCGGCATCGAGTTCGGCGACGACGACAACCGGTCCGCTGGCACCGGCACCGAACTCGGTGCGGACCACGTCATAGGCCTGGTATGCGCTGCTGGCCGGCGGCTCGGACGCCCCGTCCGGCAGGCCGAGACGGAGTTGCCCGACCGGGTAGCCCAGACCGGCGACGATGGCCACGACGGCGACGATCATCACCCACGGTCGCCGGGCGACGAACGCCGCCCAGCCGCGCTTGGTGTCGGACTCGCGCCGGTCCGCCGCCTCGGCGTCGTACTCGCCCCGGGACAGGGCCGCACGTTTGCGCTTGGGCAGGACCCGCATACCCATGAGGGACAGGGCGGCCGGGGTGAGCGTGATCGCGACGAGGACGGCGATCGCGACGGTTGCGGCCGCGACCATACCCATGACGCCGAGGAACGGGATCCCGGTGACGCTCAACGCCACCAGCGCGATGATCACGGTCAGACCCGCGAACGTGACGGCGTTGCCGGAGGTGCCGACCGCCAACGCGATCGAGTCGCGCACCGGCATCCCGTGCAGCAGCTGCTGCCGGTGCCGGTTGATGAGGAAGAGGGAGTAGTCGATCCCGACGGCGAGACCGAGCATGAGCGCGAGCGCCGGGGTGACCGACTGCATCTCAACGACACTGGACAGGGCCATCGCACCGGTGAGGCCGACCCCGACGCCGACGAGTGCCATAACCAGCGGCAGACCCGCGGCGACGAGGGTGCCGAGCATGACGATCAGGACGATCGCGGCGACGACGAGGCCGATGATCTCGGAGGTCCCGAAGAGGCTGGACAGGTCTTCGGTGAGTTCCTTGGACAGCAGCGTCGGCACGCCCGCATCGTTGAGGTCGGCGGCGACGTCCTTGATGGCGGTCATCGTCTCGGGCGGGATGAATCCGTCGGTGTCGACCATGATCTGGGCCATGGCGACCGTGTCGGACTCGGTGACCAGACGCATACCCTCCGAGAGCGCAGCGACGCGTTCGCCGGCGGCGACGGCCGCTTCCCCGGCAGCCAGTTCGGCACGGCCGGCCTCCAGCTCGGCCTCACCGGCCTCGATCTGGGCCATCCCGGCGTCGATCTCGGCCTGGGCCTCGGCCGCCTGCTCCGGGGTCACCAACCCGAGGGACTTGGCTCCGTCGAGCTGCCCCTGACCGGCCTCGAGCTCGGCTCGTCCGGCGGCCAGTTCGGCTGCGCCGGAGTCCAGTTCGGCCTGTCCGTTGGCGAGTTCGGCCCTGGCGGCGTCGAGTTGCGCCGCGCTGCCGTCGATGTGCTCCTGTGCGACGAAGGGGTCGATCGCGCGGACCGTGTCGATGTCGTTCCAGCGCTCAACGGCGTCGCGGATCGCGTCACGTTGGGTGTCGGTGAAGGGCGTCGACCCGTCCGCGGAGCTGCGGAAGACGACGGTGCCGCCGATCCCGCCGGCCTCGGGGACCTCGGTCTTCAAGGTGGCGAGCACCTGCTCGAATCGGCTTCCGGGGATGCTGAATTCGTTGCTCAGCGGCTTGGCGAAGGCGGCCATGCCGCTGATGGTCAGGGCGAACAGCGCCACCCAGACCCCGATGACGGCCCAGGGTCGACGGGCGCACCAGCGTCCGAGTCGGTGCAGGAGAACAGCCACGGTCAGCGTCCTTTCGCGGCGGTGGATCCGGTGACGGGTGCGGCCCAGCCGCTCTGCGCATACGACAGGGCCCGGTCGAGCTCGTCGTGGAAGTCAGCGATGGCCCGGGCATCGACGGGGGCCCCGGGGCGACGGCGGGTGACCCAGGCGCGTTCAGCGGCGGCGAAGCAGTTCATGATCGTCGTCGCGAGGGTGGCCACATAGGTGCCGTCGACGCCGTCCGGGAGCCGGTCGATGAGGGTCTCCTCGAGCCAGGCGCCCTTCTCGGCCCAGACCGTCCGGATGAACGCCGCGGCGCCCTCGTCGTCCTCGAAGCCGTGCAGATTGAGGAGGGCGAGCCATTCGATGAGGTCGGTCGGGATCCCGACGGTGGCGACGAGTTCGCGCAGCCGCTGCAGTGGGGAGGCGCTCGGGCTGAAGTCGCCGATGACACCGGCGACGTGCGCGGCGTGGGTGCCGATGACCTCGGAGACGACGGCGGGGATCCCCGCGTAGTAGTTGAAGAAGGTCCGTCGCGAGATGCCGGCCGCGTCGGCGACCTGGTCGACGGTCACCTTGTGCACGGGCTGCTCCGCGAGCAGGTCCCGCAGCGCGGTCACGACGGCCTCACGGGTGCGAGCCTTGTTGAGTTCACGGCGGCCGAGGGGCTCCGGCTGAGGGTCGGTCACACAGCCAGCGTAAGTGCATATCTGCACACAGTGCAAATCTGCACTGAATGCAGGCTGTATGCGTGGAGCGGCTCGGGCGCGCCCCTTCCGGTGCCGGGCGGCTCAGAGCAGGGACCGTAGCGCCCCGATCGCCCCGTCGAGGTAGCGGTCGACGACCTTCCGCTCGGCGTCGGTGAGGGAGGCGTCGAGTCTGGCGAGTGCGGCGAACATCGGCGCCAGGTGCGCCACCACCTCGGCCCGTCCCGAGTCGGTGAGGTGCACCTCGGTCCGACGCCGGTCCCCGGGGTGCGGACGGCGCTCGGCGTGACCGTTCGCGACGAGCCGGTCGACCACGCCGGAGGAGGCGGCGGTCGTCACACCGAGGACCCGGGCCAGGTCGGCCGGTCCCATCGGCGCCCGGGAGAGGTGGCGCAGCGCGTGCAGTTCGGAGGGGCTCAACCGGGCCCGGCGGGCCACCGCGACCGGGGCTGCCGAGCCCGCGTCGAGGAGGCGCTGGAGTCGGTCCAGGGTCGCCGACATCTGCCACTCCGGCACGAGCTCACGCACCGTGCGGGTGGCGTCGGACCTCTCGACACTGGTAACTTACTTCACCGACTTAGCAATCTTGTGAGATAACTCCAGTTCCAACTGTAGCGAAGGACAGCCATGCCGCGCGGATCTGAACCCACCGGGACGAACGGTCACGGCCATTCCCCCGAACCTCGACGGGGCGGCCCCGACCACCACCGGGCTCGGCACGCGAGTCAGGTGCGCACCCCCCGGCGGATCCTGCTGGCCGCGATCGCTCTCATCCTCGTGTGGTTCGCGATCGGCGGGATCGGCGGGATGTCGATCGGTGGACTGTCGCAACTGCAGGAGAACGACGCGGCCTCCTTCCTGCCGGAGGATGCCGAGTCCACCGTCGTCGCCGCGGCCCTGGAGGAGTTCCAGGAGGACTCGGCCCTGCCGCTCATCCTTGTCGCCGCCCGCGAGGGTGGACTGAGCGAGGAGGACCAGGCCACCCTGCAGGCCTTCGCGCAGGATCTGCCCGGGGAGCAAGCCCAACTGTGCTGCGAGAAGACCATCGGCGACTACCTCGCCGCACCGCCCGACGCCCCGATTCCGGTCCTCCCGAGCGAGGACGGACAGGCGGCCATGATCATCCTGCCGCTCAAGGCCGACGACGTCTCCGAGACCCTCGAGGGCGAGGAACGGCCCCTCGCCCAGATCGTCGACGGAGTGCGGGAGCTCGCGGAGGCGCAGCTGCGCGCCGAGGGGCTGACCGCATACGTCACCGGCCCGGCCGGCTATATCAACGACCTCGTCCTCGCCTTCGGCGGCATCGACGGACTCCTCCTCGGCGTCGCCCTCGCCGTCGTCCTCGTCATCCTGCTCATCGTCTACCGCAGCCCGATCCTGCCGTTCGCGGTGCTGCTCACGGCCGTGTTCGGGCTGGCCGGGGCCGGCTATGTCGTGCACTGGGTCGTCTCCAACGGCTGGATCACGATCAGCGGCCAGAGTCAGGGCATCCTGTCGATCCTCGTCGTCGGCGCGGCGACCGACTATGCGCTGCTCATGGTCAGCCGTTACAAGGAGGAGTTGCATCACGAGGACTCGACGTGGGTCGCCCTGAAGAAGGCGTGGCGCGCGACGATCGAGCCGATCTCCGCGAGCGCGGCCACCGTCGCCCTCGGGCTGCTCGCCCTGCTCCTCGCCGATCTGAAGGGCACCAGCGGACTCGGCCCGGTCGCGGCCCTCGGGATCAGCGGCGCCTACCTCGCGGCGACGACCTTCCTGCCGGCCCTCCTCGTGCTCGGACGCCGGTGGATCTTCTGGCCGTCGATTCCGCACGTCGACGCCGTGCCGGATGAGAACTGGCTCGCGAACCGCTTCGGGTGGCAACGGGTCGCGCAGATGGTGGGGCGGCATCCCCGCCGCGTCTGGGTCACGGTCGTGGCCGGACTGGTCATCGGCGCGGCCTTCGTCCCGCAACTGCGGGCGCACGGGATCGCCCAGTCGGATGTGTTCCTCACCAAGGTCGACTCCGTCTCCGGTCAGGAACTGCTCGCCGAGCACTTCGACGCCGGATCCGGCTCACCGATCGTCGTCCTGACGCCGAGTGCGGAGCAGGAGGCCGTGCTCGCCCGCCTCAGCGAGGAGGAGGGGGTCACCGAGCCGTATGCCGGACTCGCCCCCGACGCACCGCCCACCGAGATCGACGGTCGGGTCATCGTCCAGGCGACGCTCCAATCGGCTGCCGACTCACCCGAGGCGCAGGACATCGTGGAACGAGTCCGCGAGGACCTGCGGGAGGTCTCGCCGCAGATCCTCATCGGTGGGGAGACCGCGCAACGGCTCGACACCCGGATCGCCGCCGACCGGGACCTGCTCGTCGTCGCCCCGGTCATCCTCCTCGTCGTCTTCCTCATCCTCATCGTGCTGCTGCGGGCACTCATGGCGCCGCTGTTCCTCATGGTCGCCAACGTGCTCTCCTTCGCGGCGACGATGGGTCTGGCGGCGCTCGCGTTCAACCACCTGTTCCGCTTCCCCGGCGGTGATCCGACGACCGTGCTCTACGGGTTCGTCTTCCTCATCGCCCTCGGCATCGACTATTCGATCTTCCTGATGACCCGGGCCCGCGAGGAGAGCGAACGGCACGGGACCCGCAAGGGTGTGCTCACGGCGCTGTCGGTCACCGGTGGGGTGATCACCTCGGCCGGGATCGTGCTCGCCGCGACCTTCGGGGCACTGATCGTCATCCCGCTCGTCTTCCTCGCCCAGATCGCGTTCATCGTCGCCTTCGGTGTCCTCCTCGACACCCTCATCGTGCGCTCCCTCCTCGTCCCGGCGTTCTCCGTCGACATCGGGCGCTGGACGTGGTGGCCGAGCCGGCTGTGGCGGGAGGGCCACGACCGCACCGACTGACACCCCACGCCCGTCGAGGGATGGTTGTGGGCCCGTTTCTGCGCGAGAAGCGGGCCCACAACCATCCGTCAACGGGTGCGGCGGCCGGACACGGGCGGTTCCGGCGCCGGCACCGGTGAGCACAGATCAACCGAAGGGTTGATGCGCGGGGGAGGACCGCATACCCCCTGGCTGCCTAACGTCGAAGATAAGCCCCAATCCCCTTCGACACAAGGAGTCAGCATGCCCACCCGGATGCCCACCCTGCTCGTCCGCCTCGCTGCCGCCTGGACCGCGATCGGTCTGGCGAGCGGCCTGTTCTACCGCGAGTTCACCAAGGCCAACGACGTCGCCGGCGGCACCCAGCTCGCCGTCGTCCACACGCACACCCTCACCCTCGGAACCCTCGTCCTCCTGCTCCTGCTCGCCCTCGTTCTCGCCCTGCCGGCCCTGACCCAGGACCGGCGGATGCGCTGGGCGGTCTGGGTGTGGCAGGCCGGGCTCGTCCTGACCACCGGCGGCATGCTCGTCAAGGGCAGCCTGCAGGTCCTCGGTCGGGAGGTCGCGAACAGTCCCGCCATCGCCGGCGTCTCCGGCCTCGGGCACATGACGCTCACCGCGGCGTTCGTGCTGCTGTTCCTCGCGCTCACCCGGGCCGTGCGGACCCTCGATCAGTCGCCCGCCGCGTTCGCCCTGGAGCCGACGACCGGCGAAGCCGCTACCGAGCAGGCTGCCGCACTCCAGGGTCGCTGATGCATCGGCACGTCCCGCGAATCCCGCTGAGCCGCGCCACAACCCGGCGCGGCTCGTGGGTTGCGCTCATCGTCGGCCTGCTCGTCGGGTTGACCCTCATCGGCGGACTGCGCGGCATCGAGACACCGCCGCACGCCACCTCGCTGCCGACGTCCGCCGAATCAGCGCGGGCGGCCGAGGCGATCGCCGCCCTACCCGGCGGGGACGTCCCAGCGCTCCTCGTCGTCGCCACCCGTGCGGACGGGACAGCGCTCAGCCCCACGGACCTCGCGGGCCTGACCGACCTCGGCGCCCACCTGCCCGCCGCCCCCGACACGGCGGCCTCCCCGGCCATTCCCTCCGAGGACGGGCGCGCGGCGATGCTCTCCGTGCCGGTCGTCGCGGTGGCCGACTTCCAGGGCAACCGGGAGGTCGTCGACCAGGTCCGAGACGTCGTGCGGGATCACGCGCCGAACCTGACCGGACTCGATGTCCAGGTCACCGGAGGACCCGCATTCGGTGCCGATGTGTCCGCGAGCTTCGACGGCGCCGACCTGCGGCTCCTGCTCGCCACCATCGCCGTCGTCGCGGTGCTGCTCCTCATCACCTACCGGTCCCCGATCCTGTGGCTCATCCCGCTGCTCATCGTCGGCCTCGCAGACCAGGTCGCAGCCGGGGTCGTCGCCCTGCTCGCCCGGGAGTTCGAGCTGAGCTTCGACGCCGGGATCGTCAGTGTCCTCGTCTTCGGAGCGGGCACGAACTATGCCCTCCTGCTCATCTCCCGCTATCGCGAGGAGCTGCGCCGCGAGAGCGACCATCGCCGGGCACTGACCACCGCACTGCGCGGTAGTCGGGCCCCGATCCTCGCGAGCAACCTCACCGTCGTCCTCGCCCTGGGCACCCTCGTCCTGGCCACCATCCCGTCCACCCGTGGACTCGGGATCGCTGCTGCCGCAGGCCTGCTCATCGTGCTCGCGTTCGTCCTCCTCGTCCTGCCGGCAGCTCTGGCGGTGACCGGTCGGGGTGTCTTCTGGCCCTTCATCCCCCGCCCCGGCCAGGCATTCGACCCGCAGCGGTCGGTGTTCGGGACGGTGGCCCGGTGGGTGCTGCGCCGCCCGGTCCCGGTCCTCGTGACCTCGGTCGCCGCCCTTGCCGTGCTCGCCGCCAGCCTCATCGGGCAACCGCTCGGACTCCAGGTCAGCGAGCAGTTCCGCACCCAGTCCGAGTCGGCGCAGGGGTTGGAGACCCTCGCCGAGCACTTCCCCGCCGGTGCCGCCCAACCGTTGACGATCGTCACCACGATGGCGCACTCGTCGGCGATGAGCGCCGCCGTGGGAGAACTGCCCGACGTCGCGGACGTCACCGCGGCCGACGCCACCCCACCGGCCGACCCCTCCGGAGCGGGCCACGTCGTGCTGCACGCGGTGACCACCGCGGACCCGGGCACCGCGGCCGCTCGGGACGCGCTCACCGCGGTGCGCGACGCAGCGCACGCCGTCGACCCGGACGCCCTCGTCGGTGGCGCCCAGGCCGAGGACCTCGACGCGCGGACCGGCACCGTGCGCGACCTGCGTCTCGTCGCCCCGCTCATCCTCATCGTCACCGCCCTCGTCCTGCTCGCCCTGCTGCGTTCCCTCGTCGCCCCGGTCGTGCTGCTCGCCGTGAATACCCTCAGCTCGTTGAGCGCGATCGGCGCCGGCACCCTCATCGGCACCCGACTCCTCGGCTGGCCGGCCCTCGACCTCGCGGTGCCGCTGCTCGCGTTCCTGTTCCTCGTCGCGCTCGGGATCGACTACACGATCTTCCTCATGCACCGGGCCGCGACCGAGGCGCGCGATCACGGCACCCGCACCGGCCTGATTCGGGCGGTCGGCGCGACCGGCGCCGTCATCACGAGCGCCGGGGTCGTCCTCGCCGGGGTGTTCGCCGCCCTGTCCGTGCTGCCGCTGGTCACCCTCGGACAGATCGGACTCATCGTCGGCCTGGGCGTCATCATCGACACCTTCGTCGTGCGCACCATCATGGTCCCGGCCCTCGTCGGCATCATCGGCGACCGGATCTGGTGGCCCGCCCGCGTGCCCCGATCCCCCGCCCAGCCAGTGCAGTAGCGTCGAACCATGCCCCGCGCCTGGCGCACCCTGACCCTCCTGCAGCACGTGCTCGTCGTGGCGCTGACGCTCGTCGGTCTGATCCGCAGCGCCACCGCCGGAGCCGATGTCCGGCTGCTCACCCTCACCTGTGCCGCCTTCCTCGGGTGGTATGCGGTGGGTGTGTTCCGCAGGTGGACCTCGCCCTGGTGGCTGCTCGCGTTGACGGGGATCTGGATCGTGCTCGTGATCCTGTCACCGGAGAACGTGTGGATCGCGTTCTCACTGTGGCTGCTCGCGGGGCACTTCCTCCCCCTGACCGGGGCCATCGCATACAGCAGCATCGTCCTCGCCGTCGTGATCGGTGCGCCGTGGCTGGCGCACGGGATGCCGAGCCTGCCCGAGGTGCTCGGGCCGTCGATCGGTGCGGTGTTCGCGATCGCGGTCTCGCGCGGGCAGATCCAACTCGTCCGGGACGCGGTCGAGCGGCAGCGGCTGCTCGACTCGGTCATCGCCGCCCAGGCCGAGACCGAGGAGTTGCACGCCGAACTGGCCGCTGCGCAGCGGGAGGCGGGGGCGCTCGCGGAACGGACCCGACTGTCACGGGACATCCACGACACCCTGGCCCAGGAGTTCTCCTCGATCGTGCTGCTCGCCCGCGCCGGGCGGGCGCAGGACGAGGCCGCGTTGCGGGCCACCGTCGAGCAGATCGAGACGACCGCACATGCCGGCCTGACCGAGTCGCGGCGGGTCGTCGGCGCCCTGGCCCCGACCGACCTTGAGGACGCGGGGCTGCCGGCCGCGCTGCGGCGGTTGACGACCGCGCTGACCGAGCAGACCGGGATCGCGGCCACCGTGCTGGTCGACGGGCCGCTGCCGCCGCTGCCGACCGGGGTCGAGGTCGCGCTGCTGCGGATCGCCCAGGGAGCCCTGGCCAATGTCCGTCAGCACGCTCAGGCGTCACGAGCCACGCTCTCCCTCAATGGAACTGACGACATGGTCCAACTCCAGGTCAGCGACGACGGCGTTGGCTTCGACCCGGAGCAGCGGGTGCGGGTCAGTCCGGCGCAGGGTGGCTACGGGTTGGCGGCTAGCCGGGCTCGGGTCCAGGAGCGCGGCGGGACCTTGACGATCGACTCCGCCCCCGGTGCCGGCACGACGGTGACCGCAGCGGTCCCGCTCCGACCCGAGGTCCGCTGGACATGACGGTGCGGGTCCTCGTCGTCGACGACCACCCGGTCGTGCGGGCCGGACTCGAGGCACTGCTCACCGCCCGCGAGGAGATCGAGGTCGTCGGATCCACGGAGGACGGCGCGCAGGCCGTCA
>DUPF01000170.1 GCA_012838445.1 Intrasporangiaceae bacterium
ATCGTGCTGTCGCTGCGAGGGCGGCTGCTCGCCGATGCGGTGGTGCGTCGGATCGTGCTGGCCTGAGCGGGTGCCGAAGCGGCGCCTTGGCGAGCCCGAGGGCCCGACTCAGGCACCGGCTCGACTCAGTTGACGAACGTCGGCGTCAGCGGCGGCTCGAAACGCTCACCCTTGTTGGCCTTGAGGGCACCGAGGACGTGGGCGATGATGCCGACGACGAGGACGATCGGCAGCGTGAGGAAGCCGACGAGCACGAACATCAGCACGTAGGAGGCCGCCGAGGCGATCGCCACCATGATCTGGACGTTGAGCGCGGTAGCGGCGTACTGCCGGGCCACCGGGCCGCGGTCCTTGGCGTAGAGGTAGACCACGAGCGAGCCGAGGAAGCCGGCAAGTCCGCCGCTGGCGAGCATGAGCACGAGCGGGGTGATGTGCGCGATCGTGCCGAGGTTGCGGTCCTCGCTGCTCATGGTCGGGTGGACGGTCGGGTGGGGCTGGTAGCCCGTGGGCGGCGGGGTGGGGTAGGTCGGGGGGCTCTGGTCGAACTGGCTCATCGCACTGCTCCTTCGTCGTGGCGGATGTCCTTTCACCACCAGTCAACCGCAGGGCGGGGCCGCCGAATTCCGATCCGGCGGGAGTTCAGGGACAGCACCAGGGGCGGGCCAGGGGTGAACCTGACCCGCCCCTGGCGGTGACGTCGGAAACGCACTCAGTTGACGAAGCGGATCGTCAGCGGATAGCGGTACCACTCCCCGCTCGAAGCCTTCACCGCCGCGATGATCGGCATGACGATCATCCACGGGAGCACGACGAGCATGAGGACGAACCCGATGAGGATGAACGCCGTGATGATGGTCACGACCCAGGCGATCATCACGGTGATCTGGAAGTTCAGGGCCTCCTTGGCGTGGTGCTCCAGGAACGGTCCGCGACCCTTGAACACGAGCCAGATGATGAGCGGAGCGACGAATCCGCCGACGAGGCAGAGCAGGTGGGCCGCGAGCGACCACGTCTTCTCGTCGTTGGGCGACAGCGGTGCCCCGGCGGCGGCAGGATAGGCCGACTGCTGGTACGGCATCTGCGGTGCTCCGTATGCGCCACCCGCCGGCGGCGGAGGACTCACCGGCGGCTGGTCGGCCGGGGGCGGGGGCGGTGGTGGTGCCGACGCCCAGGCGGGCTCGGCCGGGTAGGGCGGTTCGGCCGGGGCGGGCGGCTCGGTCGGATAGGGCGGTTCGCCCGGGGCGGGTGCTCCGGAGACAGGTTCGTCAGGGGTGCTGCTCATGGTCAGGTGTCCTTTCAGGTCCCCGGTGCGGTGACGAAGTCGATGAGTTCCTCGACACCGGCCAGCAGTGTCGGTTCGAGATCAGCATACGTGCGCACGGAGGCGAGGATTCGCCGCCAGGCCCGGGCGGTGTCGGCGACCGTGGCGTGCGGCCAGCCCAGGTGTGCGCAGATGCCCTCCTTCCACGGGGTGCCTCGGGGGATGTCCGGCCAGGCGGACAGACCGAGCCGCTCCGGACGGACCGACTGCCAGACGTCGACAAAGGGGTGGCCGAGGATGAGGGTATGCGGCGCATACCTGCGCAGTGACCTCGCCTCCTGCACGATCCGCCACTCCTTGGTCCCGGGCACGAGATGGTCGACGAGGATCCCGAGTCGGCGGCCCGGCTCGGGGGCGAAGTCGGTGATCGCGGCGGCGAGGTCGTCGACGCCGTCGAGCATCTCGACGACGACGCCCTCGATCCGCAGGTCATCACCCCAGACCTTCTCGACGAGTTCGGCGTCGTGCCTGCCCTCGACGAGGATGCGTGACCCGCGGGCCACCCGAGCCTTGGCACCGGGGACGGCCAGCGAGCCGCTCGCAGTGCGGGTGGGTGGCGCCGGGCGGGTCGCCACGACCGGGGGAGTGAGGATCACGGGGGCGCCGTCGATGAGGAACCCGGGCCCGAGGGGGAAGGTGCGGGTGCGGCCGTGCCGGTCCTCGAGCACGACGACATGGACCCCGCCGCTCTTCTCGGTGCGGACCACCGCGCCGCACCAACCGGTCTCGATCTCCTCGACGACGAGTCCGGGGTCGGCCGGGTGCGGCGTCGAGGTCGGTCGGTTGCCGCGACGCCAGTCGCCGGAGAGCACGTCGGTGCCATATCGATCCACGCAGTAAGATTGGCACTCGGAACGGGCGAGTGCCAGCCCGCCACGCCGGAGTTGTCCACGAGCGAGAGGAGGAGACGATGAGCGATGACCGCCGCCTGGCCGTGCTGCGCGCCATCGTCCAGGACTACGTCCAGACCTCCGAGCCGGTCGGCAGCAAGGCGCTCCTGGAGCGGCACCAACTCGGGGTGTCGGCCGCTACCGTTCGCAACGACATGGCCGCCCTCGAGGAGGCCGGGCTCATCGTCGCCCCGCACACCTCGGCCGGCCGCATCCCGACCGACGCCGGATATCGACTCTTCGTCGACCGCCTCTCGACGATCAAGCCGATGTCGGCGGCCGAGCGTGCCGCGATCGCCCGGTTCCTCGACACGGCGGTCGATCTCGATGACGTCGTGGACCGGACGGTGCGGCTGCTCTCGACGCTGACCCGGCAGGTCGCGGTGATGCAGTACCCGTCGATCTCCCGCTCGACGGTGCGCCATCTCGAGCTCGTGCCGATCGGCGGAGCCCGGGTCATGGTCGTCCTCATCGTCAACACCGGACGGGTCGAGCAGCGGGTCGTCGACGCCGGCGTCGACCTCGACGGGGAGAACGGCGAACGGCTCCTCGCGGCGATCCGCACCCGGATCAACGAGGTGACCGTCGGGCAGCGGCTCGCCGAGGCGGCCGCGGCCCTGGACGCGCTGCCCTCGGCGTTCGAGCCGTCCGACCGGGATGTCGTGCGGGCCATCACAGCGGCCCTCGACGACGCCCTCGTCCCGGAGCGGGAGGAGCGGGTCGTCATGGCCGGCACCGCCCACCTGGCCCGGTCGGGCACCGACTTCCCCGCCCAGTTGCACGACGTGCTCGAGGCGCTCGAGCAGCACGTCATCCTCCTCAAACTCCTCAGCACGGCCGGGGAGCTCGCCGCCGGGGACAGCGGCCCGCCGGTCGCCGTCCGCATCGGTCACGAGAACCCCTTCACCGAGTTGCAGTCGACGTCGATGGTCACCTCGGGGTACGGTCCCGGGTCGGAGCTCGTCGGCGGACTCGGGGTCGTCGGGCCGACCCGGATGGACTACCCCAGCACCATGGCTGCCGTGCGGGCCGTGGCCACCTACGTGAGCAGAATCCTCGCCGACTGACCGGACCTTCGCCGAGCAGCCAGCACCGATCAGACAAGGACTGTTGTTGAACGACTACTACGCCGATCTCGGGGTGTCCCGGGACGCGAGCGCCGAGGACATCAAGCGCGCCTACCGGCGGGCTGCCCGCAAACTCCACCCGGACGTCAACCCCGGTCCGGAGGCCGAGGAACAGTTCAAGAAGGTCTCCCAGGCCTATGACGTCCTCTCCGACCCGGAGAAGCGTCGCGCCTTCGACATGGGGGCCGACCCGTATGCCTCCGGCGCCCCCGGCTTCGGCCAGGGCTTCTCCTTCAGCGACATCATGGACGCCTTCTTCGGCGCCGGTGCCGGGGCCGGAGCGGGGCGTGGTCCCCGACCGCGGCGCCAGCGCGGCCAGGACGGACTGGTCCGCCAGGACATCGACCTGGAGACGGCCGTCTTCGGCGGTGAGGAGGACCTCGTCATCGACACCGCCGTGCTGTGCGCGACGTGCAACGGCGACGGTGCCCAGCAGGGGACCGGCCGGCGGACCTGCGACATCTGCGGCGGGCGCGGGGAGACCCAGCACGTGCAGCGCAGCTTCCTCGGTCAGGTCATGACGACCCGCCCGTGCCAGGCGTGCCACGGATTCGGCGACATCATCACCCACCCCTGCTACGACTGCAGCGGCGACGGCCGGGTCCGGCAGCGGCGCACGATGCGCTTCCGGGTCCCCGCCGGGGTCGACACCGGCACCCGGATCCAACTCCAGGGCGAGGGGGAGATCGGGCCCGGCGGCGGGCACCCCGGTGACCTCTACGTCGAGGTGCGGGTCCGTCCGCACGACATCTACACCCGCCGCGGTGACGACCTGCACGCGACGATCACGGTGCCGATGACGGCGGCTGCCCTCGGGGCGACCCTGACGCTGGAGACCTTCGACGGCATCCAGGACCTCGACCTCAGGGCCGGCACCCAACCGGGCGAGACGACCACCCTGCGCGGACTCGGCGTCACGCATCTGCGCGGCACCGGTCGCGGCGACATCATCGTCCACATCGACGTGCGCACCCCGACCCGCCTGGACCAGACCCAGGAGGACCTGCTCCGGCAACTCGCCGCCGCCCGCGGGGAGGAGCGCCCGACCGGCAAGCTCGCCCCCGCCGACACCGGCCTGTTCGGCAAACTCCGCGACGCCTTCAAGACCCGCTGACCCCACCACCCATCGCGCCGCCCCCACTGGCCCCCACTCGCCGATTCGAATCCCCTCCGACCAGTCTCGCGCGGCCCCCGCTGACACCCCACCCGCCGCGGTTGTTCGTCGGTGTCGGGGTTGGTCGGTGCCCGTCGTGGTTGTTCGTGGGGCGTCGCGGCAATTGCAGCGCCACGGCCGAGGTTCCGCGGCGGGCGCGAGGTTCAGCGGCGGGGTCGAACATCCGCGCGGGGTGGGGCCTTCGCGCCGCGCCGCCCCTCCAACCCCACCATCCTGACCCCCCACCCGCCGCGGTAGTTCGTCGGTGCCGCGGTGGTTCGGTGCCCGTCGCGGTTGTTCGTGGGGCGCCGCGGCAATTGCAGCGTCGTGGCCGAGGTTCCGCGGCGGGTGCGAGGATCGGCGGCGGGGTCGAACATCCGCGTGCGCAGCGGCGGGGTCGAACCTCCGCGGGGCCGGGGCGACGGTGGGCGCGGCCCCGCGATCAGCGCTGACGTGACACGATCGCTGTCATGACCTCGCCCGTGTTCGTCCTCGATACCGCAGTCCTGGCCGGCGCCGAGGTCGGGACCACTCTCGTCCTCGACGGCCCCGAGGGGCGCCATGCGGCGACAGTGCGCCGGATCGGCGCGGGCGAGCGGGTCGACCTCGTCGACGGTCACGGCCGCCGGGTCCACGCACTCGTGCGCTCCGGCGACCGGGCCAGCCTGACCCTCGAGGTCGAGCAGGTCACCGACGAGCCGGAGCCGGCACCACGCCTCGTCCTCGTCCAGGCGCTCGCGAAGGGCGACCGGGACGATCAGGCGATCGAGGCGGCCACCGAACTCGGCGTCGACGCCGTCATCCCGTGGCAGGCGGCCCGCAGCATCGTCCAGTGGCGCGGGGAGCGCGGCGCCAAGTCCCACCGCAAGTGGGTCGATCGGGTGTATGCGGCGAGCAAGCAGTCCCGCCGCGCCCGGTTCCCGGTGGTCGAGCCGGTCGCCGACCTGCGCGCCCTGCTCAGCCGGGCCGAGGCGGCCGCGGCGACGTTCGTGCTCCACGAGGAGGCGAACGAACCGCTTGCTCGCGCCGAACTGCCGCACACGGGGGACATCCTCGTCGTCGTCGGCCCCGAGGGAGGCATCACGCCCGACGAGCTGGACGCTCTGCGCCAGGTGGGGGCGCAGGTGGTCCGGCTCGGGCATACCGTGCTGCGCAGTTCCTCCGCCGGTCCGGCTGCCCTGGCCGTGCTCAGCGCCCGGAGCCGGTGGCTGTGAGAACGACCCTGACCAGGGCCCGGATCACGGCTCGGTCGGGAGCGGTCCGGCCGGGCCGACGAAGAACGGCATGCTCGTCTCGGCGTTGACCTCCACGCCGTCCTTCATGCTCAGCTCGAACACCCGGATCCGGTACCGGCCGTCGGCGAGTCCGGTCAGCGGGATCGTGTACGTGCCCCGTCCGGGCGCGCCGACGCTCGCCTGGCTGTGGCCGGAGTCGAGCACCGCACCGGTCTCGTCGTCGATGAGCTCCCACTGGACGGTGCCCTCGAAGACGGTCGCCTCACCGCTGACCGTGATGTCCGGTCCGGGCAGCGCCTGATACCGGGTCGGGCTGGTGATCCAGATCGGCGCCAGGTCCTCGTAGTACAGATCCGTCGTCGCGGGCCGGTTGTAGTCCCGGTCGACCGGCAGGTGCCCGAGGAGCCGCTCGGAGCCGTCCGCGAGGACGAAACGGACCGGGATGGTGCCCTGTCCGACGGCCGCCTGGGCGGTCCACACGAGCTGCTGCACGGCGATCCGGGCCTCCTCGCCGCTGACACTGCCCGGGCCGGACGCGGACAGGGTCACGGTGATCCGCTCGGGGGCGACCTGCGCGTCGACGAGGTCGACATCGCCCCAGAACTGCAGATAGCCGTCGGTATGCGGTGCCTCGCCGGCAAGGGCGACCCGCAACGCCGCCGTGAGCCGCTCGGTCGTGGAGGCGTCCGGGCCGACACCCTCGACGTTGACCCACTCGCGATAGAGGCGGGCGTCGCGCAGCGCGTCACCGATGTGCGCCGGGAAGTAGACCGGCAGCGCCGCGAGCGGACCCTGGGTCGGTGCCTGCGTCGGGTCGCTCGGGTCGGCCGGGGTGGTCGGTCCGGTCGGTTCGGGGGTATGCGGCGCGGACGGGCTCGGAGCGCTCACCTGGTCGCCGGTCGTGGCCGGCCCACCCGGGGTGAGCGGTCCGGCGTTCGGTGCTCCGCCGAGGAGGTTCGGCACGAGCAGCGCCAAGGCGATCACCGCTGCAGCGGCAACGAGTCCGAGCGTCCAGCGGACGGCAGTGCGAGAGGCCGGGGAGGTCGCGCGGGCCTGTTCGAGAATCGTGTCCAGGCGGTATTCGGGAGCGATGCCGGAGGCACGCTCGTCGAGGGCGGCGCGCAGCCGGGTCTCCAGATCGTCGCGGCGGTGTCGTTCACGGGTCAGATCATCGGGTCGCATGTCAGTGGCCGCCTTCCGGGTCGGGCAGGGAGGTCGGTGCGGTCGGGGAGGGCGGGCGCGGGGGTTCGGGAGCGAGCAGGTCACGCAGTCGGGCCAGCCCCCGGTGGGCGTGCGTCTTGACCGCACCGCGGGAGATGTCGAGGGCATCGGCGATCTGGGCCTCGGACAGGTCGCCGTAGTAGCGCAGCACGAGCACCTCGCGCTGCTTCTCCGAGAGCTGGTCGAAGGCACGCAGCATCGCCTCGTGCTCGAGGCGGACCATGACGCTCTGTTCGGCGCTGACCACGGACTCCTCGGCCCCGGTGCGGCGCGCGTGCTTCTCGACCACGGCCCGGTGCCGCAAGGCGGACCGGGCGGAGTTGACGACGGTGCGCCGCACATACCCGATCGCCGCCTCACTGTCCCGCAACCGGCCCCAGCGTTGATGCACCGAGATGAGCGCATCCTGGGCCAGGTCCTCGGCGAGAGTGCTGTCCTGGACGAGGAGGTAGGCGAGCCGGACGAGGGCATGCCAGTGGGTCGCGTAGAGGTCCTGCACTCCCGCATCAGCGGCGCTCAGGGCGCGCGGTCCGGCCATGGATGCCATTGTCACGTCTTATGGACGCGACAGCCCACCCGGTGGTTGACACAGACGCCGTGAACGCGTGTTGACTGGGAGTATGACCAGCAAACCTCACTGTCTGTTCTGTCAGATCGTCGCCGGTGAGGTCCCGGCGGAGATCGTCGCCTCCAACGACCATGCGGTCGCGTTCGTGGACCGTTCCCCGAAGGCGCCGACGCACATCCTCGTCATTCCGCGTCGGCATGCCGCGAACGCGGCCGAGACCGCAGCCCAGGGCGGCACCGACGCGATCATCACCCTCGCCGACGAGGCGGCCCGCGAGGTCGGGCTCGACCACGGCTACCGGCTCGTGACGAACACCGGCGCGGACGGTGGACAGGTCGTCTTCCACACCCACTACCACCTGCTCGGCGGCCGGCAGCTGCGCTGGCCGCCCGGGTGAACCATTCCCGGTCGTGCCCGCTGCGCTCACGACCTAGACTGCGAGGACGATGACTGAACCGACCCCCCCGGTGCCGGCCCGGCATACCCCCACCCACACCGTCGTCATCCCACCCGAGGTTCCCATGGTCAGCCTCCTCGGGCCGCAGGACGAGATGCTCCGCACGATCGAGCGCGCATTCCCCCGACTGGTGGTCCATGCCCGCGGCAACGAGGTGCACTTCAGCGGTCCCAGTGCGGACATCGCGCTCGCCGCCCGACTCGTCGACGAGTTGTTGGAGATCGTCGCGTCCGGTCAGCCGATCAACCGGGACGCGGTGGAACGCTCCGTGGGGATGCTGCGCAGCCAGGCCCGGGAGCGGCCGGCCGAGGTGCTCACCCAGAACATCGTCTCCAACCGGGGCCGCACCATCCGGCCGAAGACGTTGGGGCAGAAGCAGTACGTCGACGCGATCGACACCAACACGATCGTCTTCGGGATCGGCCCGGCCGGCACCGGCAAGACCTATCTCGCCATGGCCAAGGCGGTCGCCGCGCTGCAGGCCAAGGAGGTCAACCGGATCCTGCTCACCCGCCCGGCGGTAGAGGCCGGGGAACGGCTCGGGTTCCTGCCCGGCACGCTGACCGACAAGATCGACCCGTACCTGCGCCCGCTCTACGACGCGCTGCACGACATGGTCGACCCGGAGTCGATCCCTCGGCTGATGGCGGCCGGCACGATCGAGGTGGCGCCGTTGGCATATATGCGTGGCCGTGCCCAGCCGCTGGACACCCAGGTGCTCACCCCCACGGGATGGCGACGGTTCGGCGACCTGACGGTGGGTGACCTCGTCATCGGTTCCGACGGCCTGCCCACCGCGGTGATCGGGGTCCATCCGCAAGGCATCCGTCCCGTCTATCGGGTGACCGCCCAGGACGGCGCCTCGACGCTCGCCTGCGGGGAGCACCTGTGGACGGTCCGGACCAAGGACGACAAGCGTCGGGGTCGTTGGCGCACGCTGCGCACCGACGAGATGCTGGGTTCGCTGCGCAGATTCCACACCCATCGCTATGAGCTGCCGTTGGTGGCACCCGTGGAGTTCGTGGAACGCCCGGTCCCGCTCCATCCCTATGCGCTCGGTCTCCTCCTGGGGGACGGATGCCTCACCACCAAGACCACACCGTCGTTCTCGAGCGCGGATCCTGAGTTGATCAGGTCGCTACAGCTCACGCTGGACTCACTTGGCGTCGAGCCGGTCCATACGGGTCGGTACGACTACTCGCTGCGTCGGCATGGCGGCGGCCGTGGCGGCGTGATCGTGGCAAATCCGCTGACCGCAGTTCTGCGGGAGCTCGATCTTGCGGGCACAACGTCAGGGACGAAGTTCATCCCCGACTCGCTCAAGTTCAATGCTCCTTGGATCCGGTATGCGGTGCTCCAGGGCCTCCTTGATGCGGACGGGGGACCGGTGGTCCAGGCCGGCCGGACGTGCCGGATCCAGTACAGGACGACGTCGCCTCGCTTGCGTGATGATGTTGTGTTCCTGGTGCGATCGCTCGGGGGTGTGGCCTACGCCCGGACCCGCTCGGCCGCGAAGATGCGGGCCGGCCGGGCGGCGAACCGCCCGGTCGAGCACCGACTCGACTCCTACGTCCTGGACATCCGCCTGCCGGAGGGTATGGTCCCGTTCGGGCTGCGTCGCAAGCGTGCGGCCTATGACGCCACCGGAGGTGGGCGGCCGCAGCGCTACATCCACTCGATCGAGCCCGCGGGGGAGGCC
Source organism: Intrasporangiaceae bacterium (assembly GCA_012838445.1). Lineage (GTDB taxonomy): Bacteria > Actinomycetota > Actinomycetes > Actinomycetales > Dermatophilaceae > F2B08. The sequence continues at coordinate 9,672 of DUPF01000170.1, forward strand.
GAGACGATGTGCATCCAGGTCGCGGCGGCAGACAGCCTCTACGTGACCGAGGACTTGCTCCTCACGCACAACACGATCAACGACGCGTTCATCATCCTCGACGAGGCACAGAACACCTCGCCGGAGCAGATGAAGATGTTCCTCACCAGGCTCGGGTTCGGCTCCAAGATGGTCGTCACCGGCGATGTCACCCAGGTCGACCTGCCCGGCGGGGTCCGCAGCGGCCTCAAGGTCGTCCGCGAGATCCTCGACGGGATCGAGGACGTGCATTTCAGTGAACTCACCGCCCACGACGTCGTCCGGCACCGACTCGTCGGTGCGATCGTCGACGCCTACGGCTCCTGGGATGCCCGGCAGGCGGGGCAGCGTGAGGCGCGAGGAGACCGGCGCCGTCCGGAGCGGTCCCGGCCGCGTGAGGGGATGGATCCGGCATGAGGTGCCCGCTCGCGGTGCCGTTCGGGGCAGGATGGGGCGCATGAGCATTGGTGGGCGCGGGGCAGGATGGGGCGCATGAGCATCGAGGTCCTCAACGAGACGGATACGGCGATCGACGAGTTCGAACTGGTCGAGATCGCGCGGTATGTGCTGCAGGAACTCAACGTCCACCCGCAGAGTGAGTTGTGCATCCGGCTCGTCGACGAGGGGGCGATGGAGACGCTGCATGTGCAGTGGATGGATCTGCCGGGACCGACCGATGTGATGAGCTTCCCGATGGACGAACTCACCCCGGGCAAGCCGGGGGAGGAACCGGATCCGGGCATGCTCGGCGACGTCGTGCTGTGCCCGACGGTGGCGGCCAAGCAGGCGGCCCGGGCGGGCCACGCGTTGGAGGAGGAGATCCTCCTGCTGACAACGCACGGCATCCTCCATCTCCTCGGCTACGACCACAACGAGCCGGAGGAGGAGAAGGAGATGTTCGAGTTGCAGCGCCAGTTGCTGCTGACCTTCCTCGCCACCCGGGGTCGCAGTGGTGAGGGTGTCGCGCCGCGACCGTTCCTCAGCGGGGACGGGGTCGATGATGAGTGAGCAGCCTTCGTACACAGCGGGTTTCGCGTGCATCGTGGGCCGCCCGAACGCCGGCAAGTCGACGTTGACCAATGCCCTCGTCGGGGCGAAGGTCGCGATCACGTCGAGCAAACCGCAGACGACGCGGCACACGATCCGGGGCATCCGCACCACGGAGCACAGCCAGTTGATCCTCGTCGACACCCCCGGGCTGCACAAGCCGCGCACCCTCCTCGGGGAGCGGCTCAACGACCTGGTCCGCGAGACCCTGCTCACCGTGGACGTCGTCGGGTTCACCCTGCCGAGCGACCAGCGGGTCGGTCCGGGGGATCAGTTCATCGCCCGGGAACTGGTCGAGTTGCACCGCGCGAAGCGGACCCCGGTGGTTGCGATCGCGACGAAGAGCGACCTGGTCGACAAGCAGCGCCTCGCCGAGCACCTCATCGCCATCGATCAACTCGGTGACTGGGCGGCGATCATCCCGTGCTCGGCGACGAAGGGCGACCAGGTCGACGAGGTGGCCGACCTGCTCACCTCATATCTGCCGCCGGCCCCGGGGCCGCTGTATCCGCCGGAGACGATCACCGACGAGCCGGACATCGTCATGATCGCCGAACTCGTCCGCGAAGCCGCCCTCGAGGGCGTCCGGGACGAGTTGCCGCACAGCCTGGCCGTTGTCGTCGACGAGGTCGTCGCCCGCGAGGACCGCCCCGACGACAAGCCCATGCTCGACGTGCGGGTCCATCTCTTCGTCGAGCGCCCCTCGCAGAAGGCGATCATCATCGGCCGTGGCGGGTCCCGGCTGCGTGAGGTCGGCACCACCGCCCGCCGTGGTATCGAGGAGTTGCTCGGTCAGCGGGTCTACCTCGACCTGCACGTCAAGGTCGCCAAGGACTGGCAGCGCGACGCCAAGCAGTTGCAGCGTCTCGGCTTCTGAAGTGCCCGGCGACGGCTCTCCTTGGCGTCGTTGTCCTGCTTGTCCGCGACTCCATGCCGCACCAGAACCGCGGTGGTGCGCGAGAAGCCCGGTGACGCGCTAGGTATTGCTGGCGCGGCGGCGGGGTGCTGGCGCGCGGCGGGGGTTTCTGGTGCGGGAACGGCACGGGCGCTGCCGTGCGATCAAAGCGGGGTGAGGGGAGAGGTGCGGACCGCATACACTCGTCGGCATGCGTGTTGGAGTTTTCGGGGCCACCGGACAGGTCGGCCAGGTCATGCGGGATCTGCTCGATGAGCGGGACTTCCCGCTCGAGCAGATCCGCTACTTCGCCTCGGCCCGATCGGCGGGGACGACCCTGCCGTGGCGGGGCACCGAGGTGACGGTCGAGGACACCGCAACGGCCGACTTCGACGGCCTCGACATCGCGCTGTTCTCCAGCGGGGGAGCGACGTCGAAGGAATGGGCGCCCAAGGTCGTCGCCGCGGGCGCGACCGTCATCGACAACTCGAGCGCCTGGCGCAAGGACCCGGACGTCCCGCTCGTCGTCTCGGAGGTCAACGCCGACGACGTCGAGGACCTGCCCAAGGGGATCATCGCCAACCCGAACTGCACGACGATGGCCGCGATGCCGGTGCTGAAGCCGTTGCACGACCTCGCCGGCCTGGTCCGCCTGCACATTTCGTCCTATCAGGCCGTCTCCGGATCCGGCGTTGCCGGTGTCGCCGAACTCGACGGGCAACTGCGCGAGGGGTATGCAGCGGGCGACCCCACCGCGCTGGCCCGCGACGGCGAGGCGGTGCCGTTGCCGGCTCCGAACATCTACGCGGTGCCGGTCGGCTTCAACGTCGTGCCGATCGCCGGGTCGATCGTCGACGACGGCTCGGGGGAGACCGACGAGGAGCAGAAGCTGCGCAACGAGTCGCGCCGCATCCTGCACATCCCCGATCTGCGGGTCTCCGGCACCTGCGTGCGGGTCCCGGTGTTCTCCGGACACTCGCTGGCGATCCATGCTGAGTTCGCCGAGGACATCTCTCCCGAGCAGGCCCTCGACGCCCTCAAGAACGCCCCGGGGGTCGCCATCAGCGAGGTCCCCAACCCGCTCGAGGCGACCGGGCGCGACGAGGTGTTCGTCGGTCGGATCCGTCGTGACCAGGCCGCCCCCGAGGGCAAGGGCCTCGTCCTCTTCCTTGTCGGCGACAACCTGCGCAAGGGCGCCGCCCTCAACGCGGTCCAGATCGCCGAGGAGCTTGTCCGCCGCCGCTGACGCGTTTCTCGACGCCAGGTTCCAGAGCAGAGACTCCGGCCAACGACGAGGCCCCCGGATCCGAATCGGATCCGG
>DUPF01000171.1 GCA_012838445.1 Intrasporangiaceae bacterium
CCCTCCTAGCCTCCTCAAGCTCCTTCTTCTTCGTGTTCTCGTCGGTCATCGTCTCTTCCAGAATGCTCACAGTCATCTCCTTCAGACTCTCAGACCTCCCCACTTACACAGACCATCTGACACCTCCTGATGCGCGTCGGTCCCCAGCTCTGTCGGTCCTCTCTCCTAGCCTGCAGGTATGCGGTTCATCCACACCTCCGACTGGCACCTCGGCCGGGCCTTCCACCAGGTGGGCCTGCTCGAGGCCCAGCGCGGCTATCTGGACCACCTCGTCGACGTGGTCCGCAGCGAGGGTGTCGATGCGGTCCTCATCTCCGGTGACGTCTACGACCGGGCCATGCCGGCCCCGGACACGGTCGCCGTCCTCTCCGATGCGCTGACCCGGCTCGTCGACGCCGGCGCCCAGGTCGTCATCTCCAGCGGCAACCACGACTCGGCGATCCGGCTCGGCTTCGCCGCCGATCTCCTCGAACGGGCCGGGGTGCATGTGCGCACCACGCTCGGCGACGTCGGCCGCCCCGTCCTGATCAAGGACACCGCGATCTACCCGATCCCCTATCTCGAGCCCCGCCTGGTCGCGCCGACCCTCGGGACCGAAGCGACGCATACCGCAGTCCTGCGAGCGGTCCTCGACGGCCTGCCGGAGGGCGGGCTCGTCGCCGGGGCGAGCACGTTGGTGGTGATGGCGCACACCTTCGTCACCGGGTGCGCCACGAGCGAATCCGAACGGGACATCCTCTCCGGTGGGCTGGGAGCGGTCCATCCGGAGGTCTTCGACGGATTCTCGTATGCCGCGCTCGGCCACCTCCACGGCCGCCAGCAGGTCAGTGCCACCGCCCGCTACTCCGGGTCCCCGATCGCGATGTCGTTCAGCGAGGTCAACCACACCAAGGCCAGTCTGCTCGTCGACCTCACGGCGGACGGGGCGACAGTCGAGGCGATCGCCGCCCCGGTCACCCGGCGGCTGGCGACCTTGCGCGGCTCCCTCGAGGAGTTGTTGACGAGCCGGGAGTTCACCGGTGCCGAGGACGCGTGGTGCCAGATCACCCTGACCGACCCGACCCGGCCGGTCGGGGCGATGGAGCGGCTGCGGGCCCGGTTCCCGCACGCCCTGGAGTTGCGCTTCGACCCGGTCGGGGCCGCGGCGGTGCGGACCACCTACACCGCCCGGGTGGCCGAACGCACCGACCTCGAGGTGTGCTGCGACTTCCTCGCCCACGTCCGCGGCGGGGCGGAGGTCACCCCTGCCGAGACCGACCTCTTCGACGAGGCGCTCGGCCGCTCCCGGGAGCACCAGGCGGCCAGGGCCGACGAGGGGCAGGTCGAGGTCGCGTGAGACTCCATCACCTCAGCGTCAGTGCCTTCGGGCCGTTCCCGCAGCCGGTCGAGGTCGACTTCGACGAGGTGTGCTCCGCCGGGCTGTTCCTCATCCACGGGGCAACCGGTTCGGGCAAGACGAGTCTGCTCGACGCGATCTGCTTCGCCCTCTTCGCCGACGTCCCCGGGGCCCGCAGCCGCCGCAGTCTCGGCAGCGACCACGCCCCGGCCGGTGCCCGCCCGGTCGTCGTGCTGGAGTTCACCGCTGCCGGGCGTCGGTTCCGGATCGAACGCAGCCCGGATTTCATGCGCCCCAAGAAGCGCGGCACCGGGGAGACGCGGGTGCCGGCGCGCGTCTCCCTCGAGGAGTTCCGCGGTGGCGTCTGGGAGGCGTTGTCGATCCGCCACGACGAGGTGGCCGACCAACTCCATCAGGTCCTCGGGATGGGCCTGGCGCAGTTCGCCAAGGTCGTCGTCCTCCCGCAGGGTGATGTCGCCGCCTTCCTGCGGGCCGACCCCGAGGAGCGCCGCGCCCTCCTCGAGCGGCTCTTCGACATCTCGGTCTTCACCGATGTCGAGGCGTGGCTCGCCGACGAGCGGCGGCGCACCGCCGCGACCGTCGAGGAGCTGCATGCCGCGGTGGAGCGACTCCTCGCCCAACTCGACGGGGTGCTGGCCACGGACGACGCCCCCGACTGGCGCGAGCTTGACCTGCCGGATCTGCCCGAGGCCCTGGCGGCGCACGCCGCGGACGTCCAGACCGAGGTGCTCGACCTGCTCGCCGAGGCGGACCGGTCGGTCACCGAGCTCAGCACCACGACCGCCGAGGTGCACCGGCTCAAGACGCTGGCCGAGACCCGGGCCAGGGGTGAGCGGGCCCGGGCCGATGAGGCGGCTGCTCGGGCCCGGGCCGCGGAGATGGCCGAGCTCGCGCAGACGGTCGCCCGGGGGCGGGCGGCGGACGCCCTGACCGGTCACCTCGCCGGGGTGCAGTCGGCGCAGACCGAGGCGGCTGCCCGTGGCGCCGAGGTGGACGCGGCACTGGCCGCGGCGGGACTGGCCGACGCGGACGGGGCCCGTCCGGACGGATTCGATGTCACCGCGACGGCGGCACTGGCCGAGCAGTTGCACGGCTTCGACACCGTGCTCACCGAGGTCAACCACGTCATCGGCGAGCACACCCGCGCCGCTGCGGAGCATGAGCAGGCGGCGTCCGACCTCGCCTTCGCTGAGGTCGCGGTGGCGACGTACACCGAGCAGCAGGACCAGGCTGCCCAGGCCCTCGACGCCGGTCGTGTTCGGGTCGAGGAGGTCGCTGCTCAGGCCGCACGGCTGCCCACGGCCGAGCGCGACCATCACACCGCCGGTCTCGCGGTGCAGATCGCCAGTCAGGTCGGCGAGTTGCGCACCGCCCGCGCCGCCGCCGCACCCCGCCTCATCGCGGTCCGCGACGACGTCCTCACCGCCCAGGCCGCGCTCATCGAGCTGCGGCAGCGCAGACTGGACGGGATGGCCGCCGAACTGGCCGGCGCCCTGACCGACGACGCACCCTGTCCGGTGTGCGGCAGTTGTGACCATCCCGCACCGGCGACGGCGACCGACCTGGTCTCCGCCGACGAGATCGAGACCGCCGAGCTGACCTTGGCCGAGGCGGAGGCCACCCTCGCCGACCTGAGCCGCACCGACACCGAGCGGGAGACTCGCGTCTCGACCCTGGTCGAGCAGCTCGGCGGCGACGGGGACACCCCTCTGGACGATCTCGTCGAGCGACGCAGCCGCACCGGCGCCGCATTGCGCGAGGTCACCGCTGCCGCAGCCGACCTCGTCGTGGCCCAGGACGCGCTGACCGGCCTCGAGGCGGCACTCGGGGTGGCCCGCGACGAACTCGACGCGGCCAAGCAGCAGCGCACTGCCGCCGACACCCGGTGCCGGGCGGCGCAGACGCAGGTCGAGCAGGCCCGGACCCGGTTGGCGACGCTGCTCACCGACCATGCCGACTGTCCGTGCGCGGACCCCACGACGACCGATGCCGACCCGGACACCGTCGTGCGCGGCCACAGCGCGCTCACCGCCGCGGTAGACCGGCTCCTCTCGGCGGTCACCGCCCATGAGGACTCACTGACGCGGTGTCGGGACCGCGAGAGTGCTGCTCTGGAGGCCGCGCTCGAACGCGGCTTCGACGACCTCGATGCGGTCCGGGCCGCAGCCGTGCCCACCGACCTGCTCACCCGGCACGAGCAGACCATCGACCAGCACACCGAGACGCTCGCGATCGCGACCGCGACTCTTGCGGAGGACGAGGTGGTCGCCGCTCTCGCCGCCCCCGAGCCCGACGTGCCCGCCGCGCAGAGCGCCGAGGCCGCCGCCCGACGCGCGGTCGGCATCGCCCAGGCCGCCCATTCCGGTGCCGAGTCGCGACTGGCCGTGCTCAGGTCGGTGCACTCCCAGGTGAGCGACCTCGTCGCCCGACTGGCCCCGGCGGCCGAGCGGGCCGCAGCGATCCGTGAGCTCGCCGACGCCGCCACCGGGGTCGGCGGCGGCAACCTGCTCAAGATGCGGCTGTCCTCGTTCGTCCTCGCCGCCCGGCTCGAGAAGGTCGTCGCCCTGGCCAACGAGCGGCTGCAACAGCTCGACGCCGGCCGATACGTCCTGGAGCACAGTGATGCCCGCGTCGCGGGTGGTCGGCGCAGCGGCCTGGATCTGCGGGTCCTCGACCAGTGGACCGGCCGCTCCCGGGAGACGGCGTCACTGTCCGGCGGTGAGTCCTTCATGGTGTCGCTCGCGTTGGCCCTCGGTCTGGCCGACGCCGTGCGCGAGGAGGCCGGTGGCTTCGACCTCGGCACGTTGTTCGTCGATGAAGGTTTCGGCACCCTCGACGAGGACAGCCTCGAGCACGTCATGGGCGTCCTCGACGGGCTTCGCGAGGGCGGGCGCGCCGTCGGCGTGGTCTCCCACGTGCCCGACCTGCGCACCCGCATCACCCATCAGGTCGTCGTCGAGAAGACGTCCTCGGGCTCCGACGTCTCCATCCGCACCGTCGCCTGACAGCCCTCACACTCCCCTGACATCACCGCGCCAGGCCTTTCTCTCGGCGTGGTGCCAACCGCGGCAAGCACCCCTCGCCTGACACCACCGCGCCAGGCCTCTCTCCCGGTGTGGTGCCAACCGCGGCCAGGACGCCTCCCCTGACACCACCGCGCCAGGCCTCTCTCCCGGTGTGGTGCCAACCGCGGCCAGGAGCCCTCGCCTGACACCACCACGCCAGGCACCTCTCCC
>DUPF01000292.1 GCA_012838445.1 Intrasporangiaceae bacterium
AGCAGCCATCGCCTCGATGCCGATCCTGGGCCGCTCCCAACGCGACATGACCGTGCGCAGATTCGAGCTGAGAAGTTCACGGACATCCGCGTCCACGTCACCTCTGGTCACCGATTCCCGGTATGCGCCGAGCAGTTCGCGCGTCTTCCTCACGTCGATGACTGGATCGGTTCGCCCGGCGAGGAAGTCGAGAAGCTGGTGGAAGTCGCGAGCGTGGTCTTCTTCCTCCTCCCCATACGTGAACGGCTTGTAGGGGGTCGCCGAAAGGAGAAGAACACGGGCGCTGGAGTGGTCGAAGAGATGGTGCGCGAGCTCGCCGGCCTCGGTATCTGGATTCATCAGCTCCCGGAATCGCTGGAACTCGTCGAGGATGATCAGGTCTGGCTTCAGCACGGCAACCGAGCTCTCAGCCAGCGCGGAGCGCAGGTCACCGATCAGTTGCCACGCCTCGTCTCCGATGCCTGTCGGGAGGTGTTTGCGTCTGCCCTCGGTCAGGTCCATGAGAGTGACAACTCGATCAAGCAGAGAGACACCGGTTCTCTCGTCCGGCACCTGAACCCGTCGGGTGAAGTCGTGAACAATGCTGGGATCGGCTCCCCCGTGTTCGGAGAGTTCCCAGGCCAACTCGCCGATGTAGCCGCGGAACCTCTCCACGCTCCGGACACCACCACGCAGAATCAGGTGCAGAGCGGTCTTGCGGCGTCGGCTCCCCTCATGTCCCAACCCGACGAGAATGTCCCAGAGCAGGAGGCTGAGGAGCGCTCTCTCCTCCGCGTTGCCGCCCCGGAATCCCTTGCTGAACGAGGTTCCAGGTGTGAACGAGACGAGGTTCACGGCGGTCCGCCCCGGGTCAACGCTTGGCTTGAGGCGCCGTGAGTGCCGGGCCAGGAGCGTGAGTCGGCTCGCGAATGGAGTGGCCTGCGCACCGAGGATATTGAGCCGCTTGAGGTTCTGGTTGGCGAGGTCCGAGTTGGAGCAGATGTAGAGAATGTCCGTCCGATTGACAGCCGGATCTCGATCGATCCGCTCGATCGTGCGAGCGATGACACCCCGCGCCACGATGCTCTTCCCGAGTCCGGTCTCATCGGCGACGAGGAACCGGCGGCTCGGGCGGGCCGGGTCGTGGAACCGGCGCATCACGTGGTCGACGGTCTGACGCTGGAACCCGGTGAGGCCAGCCATGATGTCGGAGGCGTCGAAGTGCGCTTTGTCAGTCATGCGGAGCTCTCCAGGAGCAACCGGGCCTCGCGGACCGCGCCCCAGAACTCGACGAACCCAGCTGGCATGACCTGGCGACCTGCCTCACTGGCCGAGAGTCGCACCATGATCCTGTCGATGCTGTCGATCGCTGCGGGGTTCGTCGCCAGCGCTTGAAGGACGAGCTCGAGTTCACCGGTCTGGCTCTGGTTCATCGCCCAACTCGACTCCTCACCCTCTCCTCCCGCCGACAGCTGGTTGACTACCGTCCCGGGGTTGCCGAAGTCGAGGAGGAGGCGGATGAGCCGCATGAGCTTTTCGGGGGTGTCGATCTGACGAGCCATGACATGATCGAGCCGGTCGAAAGGATCGCCCTCGAGTTCGGCCACGAGCACAGTCGAGCCGGAGACGCCGTGGGACGCATCGATGTGCACGGTCACGAAGGGGCTGATATCGGCCGTCGTCACCGCCTCGTAAACAACGTCCGGGGTGTCCGCAAAGTCCGCCGGCTGCTCACGCCCGGGCAGGGTGAGGAGCCCGACACGCAACTGCCACGCATCGTTGCGATCTGGGTACGGTGACGACGAACTGATCTCGACGCGGTGGCCGGTGCCGGCATCGCCACCACTGACGACCCGCACGCGGTGGGGGATCGCCGCCACTGTGCGCAGGGTGTTGTCAACCTGGTGCTCCACGTCTTCCCTGTCTGTGGGCGTTGCCCCGCCGGTCGCGGTGTACTCGGCCAACAGTTGTCGAAGTCCGTCCGCCTCCGCGCCGAGAAGCGCATCCACCCCGAGATTCCGGCGCGGCCCCTCGAACTCGACGAGGAACTCCGTGTTTCCACGAAGCCCGGATGACGTGGCATTCGCTGAACCGAGCAGGAGTCGAGCACGTTGCCTGCGACCCGGCGGTTCGAGTACATAGACCTTCGCGTGCAGGTGCGCTCGCAAGGGGACCGCTCCCGGCACGAGGGTCTCGACGCCGATCCCGGCGTCCTCCTCCGTCAGATGCTGGTCCGACTGAGGTGCGTTGCCGGCGGCGGCATCCAACACATACGTCCTCGTCAGCTGCGACAGGATCGCCGGCGAGAGCATCTCGAGCTGGTCAGGTCGGGAGATGAGGATCATGTCGTGGCTAGGACCGGAGAGTTCCTCGATCCCCGCGTCATTGACGAAAGGTGAGATGACCGCGCTGCGCCGGGCCGTCCAGTCGATCTGCGGGCGTCGTCCGCGCAGATAGTGGAAGGTGACGCCATCCACCCCCGGCGGGAGTTGCCATTCGACCCGCCTGATGTCGGACGCAAGGGATTCCACCATGCTCCGCCGGGCGGGCGAAAGGGGCGTGACCGTCGTGGACACCAGGTCAATGAGCAGATCGCGCAGGGGTCCGTTGCCGGGATGATTCTGGCTCCCCACAGCAGCGGAGTCCAGACGGACGATGACGTCCCACGAGTTGTCGTGCGTGAGGTTCCGCGACAGGACGAGGAGCCGGCATGCGGCCGCACCCTCCTCGTCGACATAACGAAGGACCCAGAGCTTGGGATGGAACAGCGTCCCAGGCGGCGGCACGATCTGGTGGACCATCGGCTCGAGGAACGCCACGAGGTCCGGCACTGTGTGCGGGACCTCGATCATCCCGGCCTGGCAGAAGATCGCCGTTCGCTCAGCCACTCGAGCGATGGCCTCGAGGGCAACCATCGGGTCGGCGGAGACGTCGTCGAGGCCGAACGCGGTGAACGCCAGCGGCGGGACGAGGGCTGCGGTGAGATCAAGCGTGAATGTGGTCGCGACGGCGGCGTCGAGAGTGAACCGGGTCGGTGGCCGCAGGGACTCCAGGAGCAGGTGCCGGACATTGGGCTCAAGCATCCGCCATCAGTCCCTCGAAGATGTCGGCGGCAATCTGTCGAACAACGCCCCAGCGGAAGGTGAGCTGGTCAGCAGCCGAGGCCCCTGACCACGCCGGCAGCATGCGCTCGTTCAGCAATCGGGATTGTTTCCCCTTGCGCTGCTCCTGTCGCTCCACGAGTTTGCGCAATGCATCGTTCTCGGCGACGTGGCGGGGGCCTTCGCTGAGGATCCCGCGGACCCAACCATCGACGAAGTCGCGGGTACGAGGGTACGGGGTGAATCCGTTGCTCTGCACAACCGACCAGAACTCCGACAGATCCCAGCGCTCGAGGATCTGGTGCTCGTGCATACGACGGGCCCACCACTCGAGAGCCATGACGTACTCGTCGACCTTGCCGTCGAACCGTGTGAGACCCTCTTCCTCACAGCGTTGCGCGACGAGCAGGTTGTAGAGCAGAGCAGCGCCGTGCATCGTCGTGCTGAACAGTTCGGCCTGCATCACCTCCGGGTGTCGGCGGAGCCGCGGAACCTGCCAGAGAAATGGCGCCGCCAACATCTCCG
>DUPF01000172.1 GCA_012838445.1 Intrasporangiaceae bacterium
CGATGGCGCACATGGTCTGGGGCGGCGGCCTGCTCAGCGACACCGGACCGTTCGCCGCGATCGGGACCCCGATCGACTTCGCCGGCGGCACCGTCGTGCACATCATCGCCGGGGTGGCCGCTCTCGTCCTGGCCCTCGTCGTCGGGGTCCGCACCGGCTTCGGGCGCACCCCGATGCGTCCGCACAACCTGCCGCTGGTGATGACCGGGGCCGGGCTGTTGTGGTTCGGCTGGTTCGGCTTCAACGCCGGCAGTGCGTATGCGGCGGACGGCTCAGCCGGTCTGGCCTGGGTCAACACGACGACCGCCACCGCGGCCGCGATGCTCGGCTGGCTGCTCGTCGAGCGGCTCCGCGACGGCCACGCCACCTCGCTCGGCGCGGCGTCCGGCATCGTCGCCGGCCTCGTCGCGGTCACCCCGGCCGCCGGGGACGTCTCCCCGGTCGGCGCCATCGCCCTCGGCGTCGTTGCCGGTGCGCTCTCCGCCATGGCGGTCGGGCTGAAGTACCGCTTCGGATACGACGACTCGCTCGACGTCGTCGGCGTCCACCTCGTCGCCGGCCTCTGGGGCACCGTCGCCCTCGGGTTCCTCGCGACCGGCTCCGGACTGTTCTACGGCGGGGGCCTGTCCCAGCTCTGGGTGCAGATCATCATCGCCCTCGTCGCGATCGTCTTCTCCGCGGTCGTCACAGCCGTCATCGCCCTGATCCTCAAGGCCACCATGGGCTGGCGGATCGACGAGGACGTCGAGGTCATGGGCATCGACCAGGGCGTCCACGCCGAGTCCGGATACGACTTCACCGGTGGCAGCGGCCGTCTCGCGTCGGTCGGCGTCGCCTCCCGGGAGTCCCTGCCGGGCGCAGTTCCGGCCCCCGCGGACCGCACCACCACCGATATCGACACCACCGACACGAGGGAGACCCGGTCATGAAGCTCGTCACCGCCGTCATCAAGCCGCACCAGCTCGAGGAGGTCAAGGAGGCCCTGGAGGCGTTCGGCATCAGTGGGATGACCGTGAGCGAGGCCTCCGGATACGGCCGCCAGCGCGGCCACAGCGAGGTGTATCGCGGTGCGGAGTACACCGTCGACTTCGTGCCCAAGGTGCGCCTCGAGGTGCTCGTCGAGGACCTCGACGCCCGCTCGGTCGTCGACGTCATCGTCAAGGCCGCGAGCACCGGACGCATCGGCGACGGGAAGGTCTGGGTCCTGCCCGTCGAGGACGTCGCCCGGGTCCGCACCGGAGAGCACGGTGTCGCTGCCATCTGAGGTGGCGCGCCCCGTCCTCGTGGGTCTGGAGGCGGTCGTCGGCGCCGAGGGGTTCGCAGCCCCCGGTGCCGGCGGCCGCCGCCGCACGGCGGTCAGCTCCTATCTGACCGGCTGGCTCTCCGGGCACTGGGGCGAGGCCACCGACGGGACCGATCCCGCCGGGGTCGCCCTCGTCGTCCTCGGCAGCGTCGGCAGGGGAGAGGCCGGCCCGCACAGCGACGTCGACATCGTCCTCCTCCACGACTCCCGGGCCCGCGCCGCCGAGGACATCCGGCACCTAGCCGACCGGCTGCTGTATCCGCTGTGGGACAGCGGGATCCGCGTCGACCACAGCGTGCGCACCCTCGCGCAGTGCCGCGACGTCGCCGCCGGTGATCTCACGGCGGCCATCGGGCTGCTCGACCTCGCCCACGTCGCCGGGGACCCCGAGGTGAGCACCGCGGTGCGGTCCTCCCTCCACCACGACTGGCGCAAGGCCGCGCGCACCCGCCTGCCGGCCCTGCTCGAGGCGCTCACCGCCCGGCACGCCCGCTTCGACGACCTCGCCCAGAGCATCGAGGCCGACCTCAAGGAGTCCCGCGGCGGGCTGCGCGACGTCACCGTCATCCGCGCCCTGGCGACCGCGTGGCTCGCCGACCAGCCGCACGGACTCCTCGACGACGCGAGCGACCTCCTCCTCGACGCCCGCGACGCCGTCCAGGTATGCACCGGCCGGTCCCGCTCCCGGCTCACCCGCGACCTCCAGGACGACGTCGCCGTCCTGCTCGGGATGGCCGACCGGGACGAGCTGCTCACCCGGGTCTGCGCGGCCGGCCGGACCATCGCCTATGGCCTGGACGGCACCCTGCGCCGCGCCGGCCAGGCGCAGCGGGCCCGCGGTCTGCGCGTCGGCCCTCGCCGTCCGCAGCTCACGCCGCTCGGGCACGGCTGCTTCGAGCACGACGGGGAGCTCGTCCTCGGCCCCCGCGGCCTCGGAGCGGACCCGACCGCGCCCCTGCGGTGTGCAGTGCTCGCCGCCCGGGCCGACCTGCCGATCTCCCCGACGACCTTGGCGACGATGGCTGCCGCCAGCGCAGGCGGTATGCCGTGGTCGCCCCAGTCCCGATCTCTCCTTGCCGACCTCCTCGCCGCCGGACCCGGTCTGCTGCCCGTGTGGGAGGGGCTGGATCAGGCCGGCCTGATCAGCGCCTGGCTGCCCGAGTGGTCGGCCGTGCGCAGCCGGCCGCAGCGCAGCCCGATCCACCGGCACACCGTCGACCGGCACCTCCTCGAGACCGTCGTCGAGGCCGGGCGCCTCGTCCGCACCGTCGCCCGCCCCGACCTGCTCCTGCTCGCCGCCCTGCTCCACGACATCGGCAAGGTCCCCGGCGCGCAGGACCACAGCGTCACCGGTGCCGACATCGCCGCAGCGATCCTCGAGCGGATGGGTTATGACGAGCGGGAGCGGCGTCTCGTCGTCGCCTGCGTCCGCGAGCACCTCACCCTCATGGACCTCGCCACGAGGCAGGATCCCGCCGACCCGGCCACCATCGAGGCTGCCGTCGCAGCAGTCGAGGGCGATCCCGACCTCGCCGAGCTGCTCATCGCCCTGTCCGAGGCCGACGCCCGGGCGGCCGGCGCGACGTCATGGTCGGGCCACCGGGCCGCGCTCTTCGCCACGCTCGTCGACCGGCTGCGCCGCC
>DUPF01000173.1 GCA_012838445.1 Intrasporangiaceae bacterium
GAGCGCCGTGAACAGCGCGTCCTCGGACGGGTCGACGCCGCCGCCCTCGAGGAACATGCGAACAACGCGCATGGTCTGCTCGAAGTTGGAGTCAGTCATCACCTGCTCCTTGGCGCCGCAGAGCATCTTCGACTCGACGGTGTCCGAGGCGGCCGGGCGGTGAGTGAAGCCGGCCGCGTCGATCTTCAGGCACGCCTCGATGCCGGCGTTGAGCTCGGTGGCGGTGGGCGCGGATTCATCTGCGGGCTTCGTGGTGAGCACCGTGAGCTTCCACTTCTTGTCAGCGAGGACCTTGACGGCCATGCTGGGCCTCCTTACTTGTCCCCGCTGAGCGGGGTCTTGGTGGTGGGCCGGGCCTTCTTGGCCGGCTTCCCCGCTGCCGCCTTCCGGGCGGACGGCGGGAGTCTGAACTGGCCCGCGAACGGCGACTCAGGGTCGAGCCATGCGCGGGGCACGTACTGCTTCACACCGTTGCTGTTCACGACGGTGATGAAGTCGGGGTTGAGTGTGGACATGGGTGCCTTTCAGGATTCGTCGGGTTCGATGGCGTGCGCCGAGAACAGGTACTCCTCGTGCACGAGCGATGGATGCGTGGACGTGTTCGGCAGGGTCACGTCCCGGTCGACCTCGACGACAGCGCCGGACGGCTGCCAGGACGTCTCGATGAGCCGACCGTCAGCCTCGAACCGCAGCGGTCGCAGACCGGGCGACAGGACGCCGCGCAGCGCGTCAGCGACCCACCGCGCCTGATCCGCCGAGACGCCCACGCAGATTGCGCCGATCGTGCCGGAGTTGCTGCCCACGGCAGGGCCGGACAAGGTGCGGTCCATCGTCGGGTGCGAGCCAGCAGAGAGGATCACGTAGGGTGCGGCCACGCTGTAGGCGTAGTCACGATGCACCGTGACGGGCGCCGCGTCGAGAGCGTCGAGTTCGTCCTGCACGTACTCGGCGAGCGCCTTGAATGCGGCCCTCACAGCAGGTCACCGACCAGGTCGGCGACAGCCTTAGCGAAACCCGGCTCCTCAGCGTCAGCGAACCGTTGCGGGTCACCGATCGTGCCGCCTCCACCGTTCACGCCGCCGAAGTGGGCGATGCCGGCCAGTCGTGCGGCACGGTAGTGCCGGTTCGGACCAATCTCGGCCTCGAAGCCGTCCGAGGCGGCCTTCTCGTCGAAGGAGATCGTCGGGGCGATCTTGAAGTGGCGGGACTTCGCAGCAGCCTCGCGCCAGTCGTTCTTGATGTTCACGGCACCCTTGCGGACCACCGCAGGCAGGCCGCGGGTCACCTTGGGGGGAAGTTGCTGCAGGTCGGATGCGAGCGCGTCCAACTCGGACGTGTCAATGCTGATGTTCGTCACTGCGACTCCCCATCTAGCGGCAGCCACATACCGGGGTGCTCGTCGACCAGGAGCCGCTGAGCGGTCTGCCACGTCTTCTCGAGCAGGCCCTCGATGCGGAACGTGCGCCCGAGCGTCGAAGGCAGGCCAGCGGATGCGGTGATGCGCACCACATCACCGACCTCGAACGGGCCGGCGTCGGTGGGAACGTGCACGCTGTACCGCTGGATGACCTGGGTGGTTCCGGCCGACTCGCGGATCTGCTCGTAAGGCTCGTAGGTCGCCACCTTGCACTTGCCGGCGTACCTGACAGTCTCGTCCATGATTGGGCGGCCGTCGTCTCCCACGTCGCCGGGGAAGGCGACGCGGCTGATCGTGCAGGCGTCCACCATCAGCGCCTCCGCGCGGGCCTGCATCCGCGGCAGCGCGTCCGTAAAGGTCGGGGAGAACGTCACGGCCAGCCCGCCAGATCAGAGACGCCGTCGGGCTCGCCGTAGGGGCGGACGCTGAACGCGCCCGACACTGAGCCAGGGAACAGCCAGCCCCACCATTGATCAGTGATGGTCAACTCACCAGAGCCCGAACGGTAGCGGCGCATCTCGCGGGCGTCGTCGACGCTCACGTCGTAGGACTCAATCCCGTCAGGGTTGCGGGCGTGCCGGGTGACGGCCAGCAGGACAACATCGTCGAGCGTGTCCGGGTCGACGTCGTCCCACGCCACACCGAGGCTGGTTGCGCGGCGGCGGATCATCCGCTCGGCGCGGTCGATCCACGACGAATAGCGATCCGACTCCGACTGCGGGAGCGGGGTGGGGCGGCCGAGCTCAACCGCGACGTCAGTTGCGATGACGGCCATGCCGCCCCACCTCCTCTCTGGTTCCTCGCGTCAGACGGACTCGCCGGACTCGTCGATGGTGGTAACGCCCGTGTCGTAGTTGTGCGTCACGGTCACCTCCGAACCATCCGGCCCATACGTGGTGTAGGTCTCCGACCGGGACCCGGTCGGGGTGTTGTCCGGCACCGGGTCCACCTCGACAACCGCGTTGACAGTCAGGTAGCCGGCCTCAGCCGCCGCCTTCTTGTTCGGGGTCGCCGAGGACACGCGCTCGGACGGGTCGTAGGTGTCCGCAGGAGCGTCACCGGGGCTGGTCGACTGAGGCGCGTTCAGCGTCTCGTCGTCGTACTTGGTCGTCTTGGGCGCAGCCATGACTGTTCCTTCTCTCTGTTCGGTCGGTCAGGACTCGTTGGCGGTCGGGTGGACGCCACGGAGACGGGCAGCGGCCTTGCCGCCCTGGACGACGAGCCCGCTGTAGAACTCGACGCGGGCACGGATCGCGGGCTTCTCCTCGAGCTCGCCGAGGCTGTACGCCTGCAGCCCGCCGTTGGTGATGCCCATGACGCCGATCTGGTTCCACGCGCGGGCGAACTTGACGGCGTACAGGTCGCCGCCGTCGTCGTCCACGGTGAGGATGTCTCGCCCGGACCAGTGCTGGCCGGGGTCGACGAACGCGACACCGTTCCACGTGAACTCGCGCCGACCCGTGATCTCCGAGTTGACGTAGTCCGCCCCGCCGACCTTGCGGCCGAGCGACTTGAGGCGCGAGATGACCGCAGACGGACCGAAGACGACGTCCGCGCCGCCCACTGCACCCATGAGGATGTCGAGGTCGTCGAGGAAGCCCTCTTCGTTCGCCGCGGCGGTCGCGTCGATGACCTGATCGCCGATGAGCCGCTTGCGCAGCCCGTCGAAACCCTTGGGGTTGACGTTGACGTCACCGTTGAAGAACGCGTCAGCGTAGGTTGCCTGTGCCGACTCGACCTTCATGCGGACCTGATCCGCGAGGAGCACCCCACGGCTGGACTGCATGGTCCGCTCGATGAAGCGGTCCACGTCGGCGTCGCCGCCGAGGATGGTCAGCCGCTCGATGTCCTGGTTGACGACACCGGTCGACTCGATGTATGCCTCGTTCACGGTTCGGAACGCGGTGCCCGGAAGCACGCGGTCCTTGTCGTAGGCGTAGGCGTTGCCCTCGATGGGCTCCCACGGCAGGCGGTCCCACAGCGGGAGGCCCTGCGCGATCTCAAGTGCTCCTCGGCGAACCGGGGCGGCCTCCACAGCGGCGGCCTGTGCAAAAGTCACGGCCATTGCCGTGCTCCTTTCTGTTGCGCCGCTGGGTGCGGCTTACTTGTTGAACTCGTCCTCGAACGCGGCCGACAGTCGTGCGATGCCGGGTCCGGGGTCGGGCTTGTTGTCTCCGCCCTTGGCGCCTTGACTCGCGTCAGGCTTGGGCGTGCCAGGTGCAGACGCGGCGTTGAGCCGCGCCGCGAACCGACCCATCTGCTCCTCGTCCTTCGCGGACGCCAGGAACTCGAGGTCGTCGGCCTCGGTGATCCCGTGGGCACGGGCCACGCGGTCGACGAGGCTCTGGTGCTGCATCGCCGTGACCTGCTGCTGAAGGGTCTCGACCAGTTGCCCGCCACCGTCGTCGCTGTCGTCCGGCTTGACGCCGAACGCCTGCGCGATCGCGGCCATCTGGCCCTGCATCCCCTGCAGTTGGCGTTCGAGCAGTTTGCGAGCCTCGCGCTCACGCTCCAGGGCCTTCTTGCCACCCTCGCCCAGCTCCTCGTCCGATGCGGGAGTCTGCGCGGCTGGCGGCTTGGGCTTGGGGTCGTCGGTCTTGGTGGCAGCGCCACCACCTCCGGCTTCCCCTTCGGTGTTGTAGAGCGGGCCGGGCATCGCGCCGAACGGTCCGCGGTACTTCTTGATGCCTCGCGGCATGGTGGCCTCCATTGGAGGTCGGTCCCTCGGCCTCGCGCCTCGGGGTGGTCTTCGTGGGGCTACCTGATGTAGCCGTATCGCTGCAGCAGGCTCAACGCCTGCTCGCGGTCGCCGTTGGACATCTCGAGGATCGACTCAGGCATCAGCCGGCGTTCACCCTCGGCGAGTCCCATGCGCTGCCGAGACGCCCGACTGAGCGCCCCCGTCTCGGTCGTGTACAGACCGCCCTCGTCGCGGATGAGGCGGCGGCGTGACGGCGTGACAGTCTCGGTGATCGGCTCGTATGTCGTGATCCGCTGCCCGGCGATGTCAAGGTGCGCCTCGCGCTGTCCGATAACCTTCACGGTCGGCTGCGCGGTCGTCATGCCGCTACGGGCGTTCACCACCTGCGCCGGGTCGGCGCCCATGCGGATCGCCTCTGCGCCGGCCTTCGTGAAGATCCGGTCCTGCTCGGCCTTGTCGAGCGAGTCGAAGTATTCGCGCGGGCTCGTCGTGACATCACCTGCGGCGTCCCTCGTCGTCGGGATGTGCTCGCAGTTGCAGTTCGGGTGACGGTCAAAGCCCTCGTTCCAGCGGTAGAACCGGCCAGCGAGGATCGCGCACCGCGAGCACGCACCAGCGGTGATCTGTCGCGCGTAACCCTCGATGGCGGGCCGTGTGGCGATGTCCGTTGCCATCGTCGAGCGGGCTACGTCTTGGAGCTGGGTCGCCACGATCGTGTCGAACTCGCGCGCCGTCGACTCGCGCGACGCATACTCCAACAGGGAGCGCA
>DUPF01000174.1 GCA_012838445.1 Intrasporangiaceae bacterium
ACAACTTCGCGATCGCGAAGTTGTGGCGGCGGTCGGGGACGGGGCGACGACGGGGTGAGCGACCCGTGGAAGATCGCCGGGGTCGGTGGCGTTACGGCAGGTATGACCGCCTTCGACCGCTACCGCTATGCCCAGCGCCTCTTCGGCGAGCGCCGCTACACGGCGGCGGCCCGCGAACTTGACCTGCTCATCACCGAGGAGCGGGAGTACGCCGACGGTCAGGGCGGGAGCGCCTATCTCGGCGACGCCCCGCTGCTCCTGGCCCGCGCCTACTACCACTCCGCCCAGCTCGGCAAGGCCGAGCAGGCCGCCCGGGACCTCATCGCGGCCGACCCCACGGAGGTGTATGCGGTGCTCCTGCTCGCACGGACCCTCCAGCGCCGTGGTCGGCACGGTGAGGCTGGCTCGTGGCTGCGGCGGCTGGATGCGATGGGCTACGACACGTGGTCCGCGCAGTTCTCCCCGGTTGCCTCGGACGACCCGGATCTGCCGGATCCGGATCCGGACGACGGCGCGACCTCGGCCGCCTGATCGACCGCTGATCAGGGGAAGCGCAGGTCCGGGGATCAGTCCGCGGCGACGTCCGGGTTGAGTGTGCGCGGCAGGTGCAGGACGAGCACGAACGATCCGGGGGTCAGCTCGAGGCGGACACTGCCGCCGACGAGGGAGGCGCGTTCCATGATGCCGCTCAGACCCATCCCCCCGCGCAGTGCCGGATCGGTGCAGCGCTCGCGGCCGTTGGCGTTGCGGACGCGTGCGACGAGGTCCGCGCCGCTGTAGTCGAGCTCGATCTCGATGACGCTCGCGCCGTACTTGACCGCATTGGTCGCCGCCTCGAGGAGGCACAGCGCGGCGCAGTGCTCGATCTGGGCGTCGGTGTCGCCGGGGACCCCGATCGTCGTCACCGCGACCTCGACACCGGCCAGGCCGTCGGACTCCAGGCGAGAGACCAGGTCGCCGAGGTCGGCGGGCAGGAGACCCTCGTCGATGTCGACGTCCGTGCCACCGGTGCGCAGCACGTCGAGGACGTAGCGCAGTTCGGACATGGCCAGGTGTGCCGAGCGGCTCGTCAGGGCGAGCATCTCCTGGGCGGGGACCGGGAGATCGGCGTGATTGCGTTGCATGCCGTCGACCCCGACGAGGGTGGCCGCGATGGAGCTGGCGACCCGGTCGTGGAGTTCACGGGCGACCCGGAGCCGGTCGTCCTGGAGGTGCAGGGCGTGCTCGGCCTCGGTCGTGCGGATCTGCAGGGCGTGGATCTCGTCGCTGCGCCGCTGGCCGTGCCCGAGGGCCACCGCGATCGCCGGCCCGGCACCCCAGAAGATGAGCAGGGTCGGGATGTCCTCGGGGTAGCCGCGTTCGATCGGGCCGACGACGATGATGAGGAAGAGCGGGACCAGCCACGGGATCAGGCCGAGCGCGACGGTGCGCAGCGGCCGGTGCCGGGCCAGGGCGTGCAGCGGGATGACGAAACTGGCGAACGGCTGGAACACCGGCAGCACGATGAACAGGACGATGACCTGCACGAGGCTGACCGCCAGGGCGATGCGCAGGTGATCACGACGCCAGACCAGGGCGACGAAGGCGGGCAGTGCCATCAGGGCGACGACCCAGGGCGGGAGCGTCGTGCCGAAGCGGGTGTCCCCGACCAGTTGCGAGAAGATCAACTCGCTCACGTAGCCGAGCAGGGGGATCAGCACGGCGACCCAGATGCTGCCGGACGGACGGGACAGTCCCCGTCGGCGAACGGCGAGCGGGCGGGGGATCGCGGCGGGTTGCGTGGTCATCGACAGCCGGGCAGCGTCGGGAAGAGTCGGCACCACCACGGGCGGCCCCGCACCCGGTCGGGGTTACGGTCGTCCGGCGGCGGGCCGGGGGGCCGGTGGTGGCTGCATCCGCTCTGTCGGGCTACGTCCGCGACCCACTCGGACAGGGGTCGGGTCGGGTCCGTCGGCGGTTGGGTGGGTCGCACCGGTCGGCCGGTCGGGGCATCCAGACCGATCGCCCGGGCCGAACCGTCGGCCGCAGCAGCGACCCGGCCGGTGATGACGTCCCCGCCGTCGTTGCTGAGCACGCAGACGACCTCGGCGTCCGTGTCCATATCCGGATCTTCTTGTCCGTGCATCAGGACGACGTCGGGGGCGATGAGGGAACCGCACCCGAGCCACCGGGGCGTGAACCGCCCGGTGCCGGCGTCGTCGCGCGCGTAGACGTCGACCCGCGTGCTCGGCGCAGTATGCATGGGCCAAGGATGGCGGTACGAGCCCCGGTTGGCAACGGTTTGCGGACAATCATGAACTTACGGACTCGTAACCTACGGTTGCGTAGGTTACGCTGTCGTATGTGACGCTCACCCCTGCACGTCCGCATGCCGTGCGCCGCCCGACCTCATCAGGGGCGGCACACGGGGCGGACACCCCCCGCAAGACCACGAGCCTGCGCGCCAGTCTGTGGCGAGTCGCCGAGGCCCTCGCCACTCCGCTCGTGCCCGCCGACTACCTCGACCTGTTCGACCCGCTCCGCGAGGGCGCCGACCTGCGCGGACGCATCGTCGCCGTCACCCCGCAGACCCGCGACGCCGTGACCCTGACGATCAAGCCGGGGCGCAGTTGGCGTGGCCACCTCCCCGGCCAGTACATCCGCATCGGTGTCGACATCGACGGCGTCCGGCACTGGCGCGCCTACTCGGTCAACTCGGTCCCCGAACCACTCGGGAAGGACACGACGATCGCCATCACTGTCAAGGCGATCACCGACGGGCTCGTCAGCAACCACCTCGTGCGGACCGCCCGACCCGGCACCCTCGTCATGCTCGACCAAGCGACCGGCGACTTCGTCCTCCCGCAGCGGGCGCCCGAGAAGGTTCTCTTCATCAGCGCCGGCAGCGGCATCACCCCGATCATCGGCATGCTCCGCAGCCGCCCCGACCTGCCCGACGTCACCCACATCCACTGCTCCCCGACGCAGGCCGACGTCATCTTCGCCGCCGAACTCAACGAGTACGGCCGGACCGGGCGCACCGCATACCTCGAACGGCACGACGACGTGCACGGCATGCTCAACCTGGCCGACCTGGACCACCTCGTCCCCGACTGGCGGGAGCGACAGACCTGGGTATGCGGTCCCACCGGCCTGCTCGACGCCGCCGAGGACTTCTGGTCGGCCGCCGGACTGCGGGGCCGGCTCACCGTCGAACGGTTCCGGCCGACGATCATCGAACCCGGCGAGGGCGGCTCGATCACCTTCCTCACCTCCGACACCGTCGTCGACGCCACCGGCGCCACCCCGATCCTCGACGCCGGGGAGGCCGCCGGGGTGCTCATGCCGAGCGGCTGCCGGATGGGCATCTGCATGGGCTGCGTCGTCACGATGCGCCAAGGCGCCGTCCGTGACCTGCGCACCGGCGAGATCACCACCGCCGAACCTGGCGACGACCTGCCCGTCCAGACCTGCATCAACGCGGTCGCCGGTTCGTGCGACCTCGACCTCTGACCCCACTGCCAGCTC
The DNA here is from genome assembly GCA_012838445.1 of Intrasporangiaceae bacterium. GTDB lineage: Bacteria > Actinomycetota > Actinomycetes > Actinomycetales > Dermatophilaceae > F2B08. The sequence continues at coordinate 3,508 of DUPF01000174.1, forward strand.
ATCAGGACCTGAGAGAAGCCGAAGGACTCAACTCATGACTCTCGCCCCCGAACGACCCACCCAGACCCTGCCCGCCGAGGTCAACTCCCGCCTGCGGATCGAGGCCGACGCGCCCCGCGAGTTCAAACCCAAGCGGTCCGGCAAGCCGAACCCGATGGGCCACCTCACCCCCGAGCAGGTCGAGGAGATCGGCCGCGAGCTCGATGCCCTGCGCCAGGAGGTCATGGACAGCCGGGGAGAGGCGGACGCCGCATACATCCGCAAGGTCATCAAGACCCAGCGCTATCTGGAGATGGGCAGCCGGGCCGTGCTGCTGTTCTCCGGCGTCAAGGTCAAGGGGATCAAGCCGTTCTGGTGGCTCGGGACCGCCGGCCTGTCCATCGCGAAGATCCTCGAGAACATGGAGATCGGGCACAACGTCATGCACGGCCAGTGGGACTGGATGCGTGACCCGAAGATCCACTCGACCGCGTGGGAGTGGGACAACGTCTCCCCCTCGAGCCAGTGGAAGCACAGCCACAACGAACTGCACCACACCTTCACCAACGTCCTCGGCCGGGACAACGACCTCGGCTACGGCATCCTGCGCGTCGACGAGGACCAGCGGTGGACGCTCGTCTGCCTCGGGCAGCCGATCTGGCACGTCGTCAACGCGGCGATGTTCGAGTACTCGATCGCCGCATACGACCTGGAGCTCGGCGGCTATCTGGCCCGCCGCAAGCGGATGAGCGAGGAGGAGAAGGCCGAGTTCCGGGTGCGCGCCCGGGAGGTGCTCGACAAGACCCGCCAGCAGGTGACCAAGGACTACGTTGTCCACCCGCTGCTCGCGCTGCCGTTCGGCGGGGCCAAGTCGACGCTGACCGCCAACCTCGTGGCCAACCTGACCCGCAACGTGTGGACGAACACCGTCATCATCTGCGGCCACTTCCCCGAGGGGATCGAGACCTTCGAGAAGACCTCGATCGAGGGCGAGACCCGCGGCGAGTGGTACCTGCGCCAGATGCTCGGCTCGGGCAACATCGCCGGCAGCCAGTTCATGCACATCATGACCGGCAACCTCTCCCACCAGATCGAGCACCACCTGTTCCCCGACATGCCCTCCAACCGGTATGCGCAGATCGCCCCCCGCATCCGCGACCTGATGGAGCGGTACGACCTGAAGTACGTGACCGGGTCGCTGCCGAAGCAGGTGTTCTCCGTCTACAAGAAGGTCGTCGTCCTCTCGCTGCCGAACAAGGTCGAGGGTCGGCGTCGTCGCGACACGATCAAACTCGCCGCCAAGCGGGCGTGGCGTCGGCGGTCGTTGGGCGGGCGTCCCCGCTGAGGCTTTTAGCTTTTGCGCCTGGCCGGTGAGTGCTTTGCGCGCTCACGGTCCATCACGGCGACGAGGAGGAGTGCGCCGGCCAGTCCGAGCAGTCCGGGGGCGAGCGCCGGGGCCGGACCCACGGTGCCGTTGAACGCGAACCACCACTGCTCGGCGCCACTGAACGCGTCCCACGTCTCGAGGAACTCCGCGCCGCGGGCGTGATTGGTGTCGATGTGGTGCCACAGCCCGGCGGCGGCACCGAAGAGCCCGAGTCCGCCGGCGATCTGGGTGAACCGCCTCCACCGGCCGCCGACCGCACCGATCCCGGCGATGGTGACGACCGCGAAAATGACCCACGGCGCGACCTGGATGCCGTTCCAGTGGCGCAGCATCGCCAACTCGACCATGCCGCCGACGGCTGACGCCACGGCGAGCAGCGCACAGGCGCGACGCATCCTGTCCAGGGTGCGCGACTGCGGCACCGCAGCGTCCGCGGCTGGGTCGGTGGTTCGCATACCGCTGATTTTGCCACTCGCTCCCGCCGCCCGCCCGCTCTTTGGGCCGCCACCCCGCACGGGGGAGCGCGGCGAGGGACCGGGAGCGGGGAGGAGGGGTCGGTTCAGGGGCGGGTGTCGCGCACGATCCGCTGCGCGGCGAGTCGGGCGGGGGAGCCCATGACGCAGCCGCCGGGGTGGGTGCCTGAGCCGCATTGGTAGTAGCCGTCGATCGGGGTCGCGTAGTGCGCCCAGCCGGGAGCCGGACGGAAGAGGTACATCTGCGGGAAGGCGAGCTCGCCGGCGAAGATGTTGCCCTCGGTCAGGCCGGTGTGGGTCTCGATGTCGACCGGCGTGACGACCTCGCGTTGCAGGACGAGGTCGCCGAAGCCGGGGAAGTGCTCCTCGAGGACGGCCTGGGCGGTGTCACCGAACGGTTCGCGCTCCTGCTCCCAGTCGCTGCCGCGCAGTTCATAGGGCGCGTACTGGACGAAGCACGACATGACGTGTTTGCCGGGCGGGGCCATGTCCGGGTCGACGACGGACTGGACGGCGGCATCGATGTAGGGCCGCTCGGAGTACCAGCCGTACTTCGAGGCGTCGAAGGCCCGCTCGAGGTATTCGATCGTCGGGCCGATGTTGAGGAACCCGCCGAAGTGGTCGACGGTGTCCGGCAGTGCGGGGAAGCGCGGCAGCCCGTCGAGGGCGAAGTTCACCTTCGCCGAGACGCCGCGATAGCGGGTGCGACGGACCGCGTCGACGAGATCCGCCGGCAACTCGACCGGGTCGACGAGTTGGGTGAAGGTGCGGTTGGCGTCCAGTGCGGAGAGCACGATCGGGGCATGGAACTCGGTCCCGTCCCGGAGCGCGACCCCCGTGGCCCGGCCGTCGCGGGTCAGGACGGTCTCGACAGGGGAGTCGAGCCGGATCGTCGCGCCGTGCCCCTGCGCGGCGCGGGCGAGCACCTGGGTGAAGCCACCGTTGCCGCCCTTGTGGAACGCCCACGACCCGAGGTGTCCGTCGTGCTCACCCATCTTGTGGAACAGCAGCACCAGACCGGAGCCGGGTGACATCGGCCCGACCATCGATCCGATGACCGACGAGGACACGTGATAGCCGGCGATCGCGGGATGGTCGAAGTAGTCCTCGACCCAGTCCGCGGCCGATCCGGTGAGCAGCCGGACCGCGTCGTGGACGGTCTTCTTGGCGAGGGTGCCGAGGTGGCCAAGCAGCCACGCGACGTCGGCCCGGTCCTGCGGGTCGGTGCCCCACAGGTTCGGCGGCGCGTTGTCGAAGAGCGGTTGGACTGCCTGGACGACCCGGTCCAGGTCGTGGTGGTAGCGCAGGTAGGCATCCGCGTCGTGGCGGGAGTGGCGCCGGATCATCTGCAGGTTCTGCCCGAGGTCGTCCCCGAAGAGCAGGTAGTCGCCGTCCCCGGTCGGGTGGAACGACGACGGCATCATCAGCGGCAGGAAGCCGTAGTTGACCAGGTCGAGTTCGTGGATGATCTCCGGGCGCAGCAGGCTGAGCGCATAGGAGAACGTCGTGAACGAGAACCCGGGCCGCAACTCCTCGGTGATTGCCGCACCCCCGACGAGGTGCCGTTGTTCGAGGACGAGGGTGCGCATCCCCGCCTTGGCGAGATAGGCCGCTGCGGTCAGTCCATTGTGGCCACCACCGACGACGATCGCATCCCAATCCCCATTCCCCACAGCAGTTTTGGGGTATGCGGTGCTCGCCTCGGGCGACTGGGGAACCTGGTCCTCGCTCACGGCTTGGCTGCCTTTCGCTCCGGGTTGAAGAACGGCATCGGCGCGGTCGTGACGCGCACGAGTTGGGTCGAGTGCAGGATCGTGGTCTCCATCTGGAGGGTGGTGCCGGGGTCCGCGAGAGTCGGGCGGACGCGGGCGATCCCGATGTGACGTTGGAGGGCGGGGGAGTACATGACGCTCGTGGCGTAGCCGATCTGCTCCCCGGACTCGTCGCGCAGCCACGACTCCCAGGCCAGCGGGATCTCGTCCTTGACGGGGAGCAGCCCGGCCTCCCGGTGGAGTCGGTTCCAGTCCTGCCAGTCGACGACGATGCCGGTCGTCGCCCAGCGGCTGGACCCGGTCCGCAACTCCTCCCGGATCGCGTCGCTGCCGAGGAATCTGCGGGTTCCCTCCAGCACCCCCTTGAGCATCCATCCCATACCGAGTTCCGTTGGGGTGACGCGCTGTTCGTCATTCCACGCGAGGGTGGAGTCGGTCCATTCGACGTCGACGAGCGGCAGGCCGGCCTCGATGCGGAGCATGTTGAGGGCGTCCTCACCGAAGGGGCGCAGGCCGTGTCCCTCGCCGGCGGCGAGGACCGCGTCGAGGACGTCGAGGCAGGCGGCGCGGGGGACGGTCAGCTCGAAGCCGAGGTCGCCGGTGTATCCGGTGCGGGAGACGGTGAGGTCGGCACCGGCGATCGCGGTCGTGGCGAGGTCGAAGTAGCCGAGCCGGTCGACGACGTCGGTCAGTTCGGACAGGACGGTCCGTGAGCGTGGGCCCTGGACGGCGAGCATCCCGAAGTCGTCGCTGACGTCCTCGATGTCGATTTTGTGGCGGTGCCGGTGCCGGGTCAGCCAGGCCAGCGCCGGCCGGGCCGAGGTGAGGAGGAACTCTTCGTCCGTGTGCCGGAAGAGGACCCCGTCCTCCATGACGAAGCCGCGCTCGTCGCACCACAGCGTGTAGGCGGCGCGACCGGGCTTGACGGCGGTGACGTTGCGGACGAGGAGCCTGGCCAGGAAGGCCTCGGCGTCCGGGCCGGTGATCCGGTACTTGTACAGCGGTGAGGTGTCGAAGATCCCGACGCTGTTGCGCACCGCGAAGTACTCGTGTTTGGGGGCGTGGGAGTAGCGCACCGCCGAGAGGTGTCCCTGCCAGTGCGTGTAGAGGTGCTGGTCGTTGAGTTCGCTCAGCCGCTCGTGGAAGGGCGTCGTCGCCACCATGACTCGTGAGCCTAGTTGTTGTTGGACACTTGCTCAATAGGGTCCGGAGCGGTTCACTTGGGTCATGGCGGCACGGATGGATCCCGCAGCGCGGCGGGCGCGGATCATCGACGCTGCCCGCGCGGTCGTGCTGCGTCAGGGCCTGGCCCGCACGACGGTGCGCGACATCGCGACGGAGATGGGCACCTCCCCGGGGCTGGTCCACCACTACATCGACTCGATGGACGGGCTGCTCGCCGAGGTCTTCGAGACGGTCGCCCGGGAAGGGCTGCAGGTGACCCGCTCGGCCATCGAGGAGGCGGCCACCCCGGCCGCCCAGTTGTATGCGTTCCTCACCTCGTCGTTGCGCCCCGGCTTCGGCTCGAACTTCCAGGTGTGGCTCGACGCGTGGGCCGAAGCGGCCC
>DUPF01000175.1 GCA_012838445.1 Intrasporangiaceae bacterium
CCCCCGACCGGATCCGGTCGGGGGCCGCTCGTCACGTCCGCGGGGCAGGTCCTATCCGGACAGGCCCTGCATGATCTCCCGCATGATCTGAGCGGTCTCCGACGGCGTCGTGCCGACCTTGACCCCGGCGGCCTCGAGGGCCTCCTTCTTCGCCTGAGCGGTCCCGGCCGAGCCGGTGACGATGGCTCCGGCGTGGCCCATCGTCTTGCCCTCGGGTGCGGTGAACCCGGCGACATAGCCGACGACCGGCTTGGTGACGTTGGCCTCGATGTAGGCGGCGGCCCGCTCCTCGGCGTCCCCACCGATCTCGCCGATCATGACGATCGCGTCGGTCTCGGGGTCGTTCTGGAACGCCTCGAGGCAGTCGATGTGGGTGGTGCCGATGATCGGGTCACCACCGATGCCGACCGCACTGGAGAACCCGAAGTCCTTGAGTTCGTACATCATCTGGTAGGTGAGCGTGCCGGACTTGGAGACCAGGCCGATCCGGCCCGGGCCGGAGATGTCCGCCGGGATGATGCCCGCGTTGGACTTGCCGGGGCTGATCACGCCGGGGCAGTTCGGGCCGATGAGCCGGGTCTTCGTGCCCTTGCTGTAGTTGAAGAACTCGGCGGTGTCGCGCACGGCGATGCCCTCGGTGATGATCACGACGAGCGGCATCTGCGCATCGATGGCCTCGACGACGGCGTCCTTGGCGAACGCCGGCGGGACGAAGACGACCGAGACGTCGGCGCCGGTGGCGGCCATCGCCTCGGCGACCGTGCCGTAGACGGGGACCTGGGTGTCACCGGGGAAGTCGACGACCTGGCCGGCCTTGCGGGGGTTGACGCCGCCGACGATCTGGGTGCCGGAGGCGAGCATGCGTGTGGTGTGCTTCATGCCCTCGCTGCCGGTCATGCCCTGGACGATGACCTTGGAGTCGGAGTTGAGGAAGATTGCCATTGGGGTCCGTCCTTCTAGTTCGCGGCCGCGGCCAGCTCGGCGGCCTTGGCCGCGGCGCCGTCCATGGACTCTTCGATGGTCACGAGCGGGTGGTTGAAGTCGGCGAGGATGCGCCGGCCCTCGTCCACGTTGTTGCCGTCGAGACGGACCACGAGCGGGAGGGTGGCCTCGTCGCCGAGGTTCTGCAACGCACCGACGATGCCGTTGGCGACCGCGTCACAGGCGGTGATCCCGCCGAAGACGTTGACGAAGACGGACTTGACCTGCGGGTCGCTGAGGATGATGTGCAGCCCGTTGGCCATCACCTCGGCCGAGGCGCCACCACCGATGTCGAGGAAGTTCGCCGGGGAGGCGCCGTACTTCTCGCCCGCGTAGGCCACGACGTCGAGGGTGCTCATCATCAGACCCGCGCCGTTGCCGATGACGCCGACGTTGCCGTCGAGCTTGACGTAGTTGAGGTCCTTCTCCTTGGCTGCCGCCTCGAGCGGGTCGGCCGCCTTCTCGTCCTCGAGGGCCGCGTGCTCCGGCTGACGGAAGTCGGCGTTGGCGTCGAGGGTGACCTTGCCGTCGAGGGCGACGATGTCGCCAGCCTCGGTCTTGACGAGGGGGTTGACCTCGACGAGCGTGGCGTCCTCGTCGTGGTAGACGGTCCACAGCGACTTCAGCACCGGCGCGATCCGGGCCGACTCGTCGGCGTCGAAGCCGGCTGCGTCGAGGATCTCGTTCGCCTTGGCGTCGTCGATGCCGACGTTGGGGTCGACATCGATCTTCGCCAGCGCCTCGGGGCGCTCGACGGCGAGCTGCTCGATGTCCATGCCGCCCTCCTTGCTGCACATCGCCAGGTAGGAGCGGTTGGCGCGGTCCAGGAGGATGGAGAAGTAGTACTCCTCGGCGATCTGGGCGCCCTGGGCGATCATCACCCGGTGGACCGTGTGTCCCTTGATGTCCATGCCGAGGATCGCCTCGGCGTGCTGCTCGGCCTCGTCCACGGTCTTGGCGACCTTGACGCCGCCGGCCTTGCCGCGGCCGCCGGTCTTGACCTGGGCCTTGACGACCGTCACGCCGCCGCTTCGGGCTCCGATCCGCTCGGCTGCGGTCCGAGCCTCCTGCGGGGTGGTGGCGACCTCACCGGCGAGCACAGGAACCCCGTGCTTCTCGAACATGTCGCGCGCTTGATACTCAAAGAGGTCCACGAGGTGGTGCCGTCCTTCGCGTCTCGGGGGTAGGAACTCGTCAAAGTCGACAGGTCTGAGCCTAGCGGCCCTTCGAAGGAGTGCTCACCCCGATCCCCGGTTCGAATCCGTCACACACGCTGGGCGGCGCCACCGACGCGACGGACGGTCGCCGGTGCTCACGAACGGTGCCGGTCGAGGAAGTCGGTCACTTCCGCGGCGGTGGGGGCGGTGGTCGGGCCGCGACGGGTGACCTTGATGGCCGCCGCCGCATTGGCGAAGCGGGCCGCGGCGACCCAGTCGGTCAGGTCCCGGCTGGGTCGTGGGGCTGCAGCGGCACGGGCACAGAGGACTCCGGTATGCGTGTCCCCGGCCCCGTTGGTGTCCACCGGGGTCTGCGGGAACCCGGGGATGATCGCGCTGCGCCCGCCGATGTGCACCGCACAACCGCGGGCCCCGTCCCGGACGACGGTCACCGCGTCGGGGCGCAGGTGCCACGCGACGAGGTCGGGGGCGCGCTCCAGAGTCCCGTCCCCGCACAGTGCCTCGGCCTCCTCGGCGTTGCTCGTCCACACGGTCGCGACGGCGAGCGCCCGCTGCCGCACCGGTTCGGGGAGTTCGGCGAAGATCGCCCCCGGGTCGAGCACGATCTCAACCCCGGCCAGGCTCTCCAGCCACGGCAGCAGGGCCGTGACGGTGGGTTCGATGAGGCTGTATCCGCTGACGCAGACGAGGTCCCCGGCGCGGGGCGCGGCCGTCCCGAGACTCTCCGCCGTGACGTGCCGCTCGGCACCCATCGTCGTGACGAAGGTCCGCTGCGCGGACGGTTCGACCATGACGACACAGATGCCGGTGTCCTGATCGGCGACCGGCGGACTGCTCACCGTGATTCCTTCGGCGGCGAGGACCTCCCGGATCAGGTCCCCGTTGACGCCGGTGCCGATCGACCCGGCATGCACGGCCGTGGCCCCGACCCGCGCCGCGGCGAGGAGGATGGTCGAGGCTCCCCCCGCATACCTGCCGTAGGTCGTGGCCATGACGTTGCCGCCCGGACTGGGCAACCGGGGCACCTCGACCACTGCATCGACGAGGGCCTGCGCAGTGTGGATCAGGCGGCGCATACCCAGCCCAATCTGCCGACGGGCACCCACATCGGCAGGCTCGACACCGCTCCCGACTCGCTCATTGCGCCCACCCTAGTCCGCTGTGACACACGCCACGTCTCCGGCCGGGTCACGGGTGCCGACCGCAGGTGGTGTGTAGCGTGGAGGAGCTATGACAGCACCGGTCCCCCGCCCCGAGGAGCAGCCGACGATGCCCACCACATCGTTGGTCGACTCCGTCCGCGGCGTCGTGGGGGACGTCCGGGACCGGGCGACCCGGGCCGAATCCGCCCTCGTCCGAAGCGCGGTCGGCCTGGCGCGTGGCAGCGCCCGACTCACCCGCGGCGCCGGTGGCATCTTCGGCGAGATGACCCGCGCCCTGATGACCCCGAGCGGTCTGAGCGGGGCGGCGATCGAGGTCGGCTGGCTCGCCGCCCATGTCGTCACCTATCCGTTCGGGATGGCCGCCGAGGGCACCGAGCTCGAGGACCGCGGATACCGGATCGAGCACCTCAAACCGCATCAGCGCGGCCTGCTCGTCTCCGACATCGAGGCGGCCGGCACCCCGATCCTCATGCTGCACGGTCTGATCGACAACCGCTCGATCTTCACGCTGCTGCGCCGCGGACTGCGCTCTCGCGGGTTCCACCACCTGACGACGCTCAACTACTCCCCGATCGTCTCCGACATCCGGGTCGCTGCCGCCCACCTCGGTGAGGAGGTCGAGCGGATCGTCGCCGACACCGGCTATGAGCGGATCCACATCGTCGGACACAGCCTCGGTGGCCTCATTGCGCGCTACTACGTGACCCGACTCGGTGGGGACGAGCGGGTGCATACCCTCGTCACCCTCGGCACCCCGCACAGCGGGACCTACGCGGCCTATGCGTGGCCGACCCGACTCGTCGCGCAGATGCGCCCGGACAGCGGTTTGATCGCCGAGTTGCGCAAACCGGTGCCGCAGTGCCGCACCCGCTTCATCGCCTACTGGTCGGATCTGGACCAGTTGATCTTCCCGCAGCACAACGCCGCGATCGACCACCCCGATCTGCAGGCCCGCAACATCGCCCTGCACGGGGTCGGCCACGTGTCCCTGCCGATCCTCGGGTCGGTCGTGCACGGCATCTCCTCGGCGTTGGCCGATCTCGAGCCGGACGGGTCGACCCGGCGCCCGGGAGTGGCGCCGCTCACGCCCCGCGGCACCGGTCGGGGCGCGGCACTGCCCACCAAACGCAGCACGCCCGTGCGCGGCTGAGCACGCTGCGACCCATGTCACAGCACGGATTGTGGACGACGAACGTGCATAACGGAATGGTTACGGTAATGTGTCTGCAGCCCTGTTGCCGAGCCACAGAACGGTGTTCCACCGGACGGTTCCCCTGCCCGACGGTGACCCGCAACGGACTCGGCTGCTTGCCCCCTGCATTGAGGACCTTCTCTTGAGTTCACGCTCGTATGCTGGACGCCACCGTGTGCCCGGCCGGCGCCGGGCGGCGCGCAAGCGCACCCTGCCACGCGCGCTGACGTCGCAATTCGCCCTGCCGTCGGCGGCAGCCGCCACCCTCGTATTCACCACGACCGGCGCCACGATGGCCGGCTCGGCACCCCTCGAGTTGCAGGCCACGCCGGTCGACATCGCGCTGGCCCAGAGTCAGGTCTCCGAGAGCCGCAGCGACGTCGAGGCGCTTGCCGAGCGGCGTAGCGAGACCACCGGCACCGCCGCCCTCCTCCAGGGTCGCCAGCAGGAGCAGGACCGTATCGCTCGCGACAAGCAGCGCAAGGCACTGGCGAAGAAGAAGGAAGAGGAAGCCGAGAAGAAGCGCCAGGAGGAGGCCCGCAAGGCTTCGCAGCGCTGGGTCTTCCCGATCGGTAAGTACCGGTACACCTCCGGCTTCGGCTCCCGGTGGGGCCGGCTGCACGCCGGCATCGACCTGGCCGCCCCGGTGGGCACCCCGATCTACTCCGTCTCCTCCGGTGTGGTCCGCCGGGCCGCCCACACCGGCGCCTGTGGCAACAACGTGTGGATCGAGCACTGGGACGGCACCGTCACCCGTTACTGCCACCTGGACTACATGTCGGTGAGCGTCGGTCAGCGCGTCGCTCCCGGCGAGAAGATCGGCGGCAACGGCAATACCGGCCGCTCGTACGGCCCGCACCTGCACTTCGAAGTCCGCCCCGGCGGTATGGACGGCGCCCCGGTCAACCCTGTCGGGTGGCTGAAGTCCAAGGGCCTGGGCATCTGATCAGCCGACGCTGATCCCCCTGTGTTTTTCGGCTAGAGCTTCTCGAGCGGCGCGAACCGCAGCAGCAACCGCTTGATCCCGGTCTCGGCGCCGAAGTCGACCTCGGCCTGAGTCCGGTCCCCCTCCCCGGTCACCGTCGTCACCGTGCCGAGCCCGAAACTGTCATGCGTGACGCGGTCGCCCGGCGCCAAAGCAGGGATGGCCCGCGTGCCGCGCGCCCGGACCCCCGGCCGGGCCGCCAGGGTCGCGACCGCCGGCTCACCGGCGCGGCGATAGCCACCGCTTTGATACCCACCACCGGAGACCGCTGAGGCGATCCGCTCCCAGTCGAGCAACTCGTCCGGGATCTCGTCGAGGAACCGGGATGCGGGCTGGTACATCGGCGCCCCGAACGCCGACCGCACCGCCGCCCGGGACAGGTGCAGTCGCTCCCGGGCCCGAGTGATACCGACATACGCGAGCCGCCGCTCCTCCTCGAGCTCCTGCGGCTCACCGAGCGACCGCTGGTGCGGGAAGGTGCCGTCCTCCATCCCGGTGAGGAAGACGACGGGGAACTCCAGCCCCTTGGCGGTGTGCAGCGTCATCAGGGTGACGACCCCGTCCTCGGCCCCCGGCGCATCGGCGTCCGGGATCTCGTCCGCGTCGGCGACGAGGGAGACCCGCTCCAGGAAGTCCTCGAGGGAGTATGCCTCGCCCGTCTCCGCGCGCGCCTCGTCGAATTCTCGTGCCACCGAGATCAGCTCGGCGAGGTTCTCCAGACGGGACTCGTCCTGCGGATCCCGGCTCTCGCGCAACTCGGACAGATAGCCGGAGCGTTCCAGGACGGCCTCGAGCAGATCCCCGACGCCGGCGTCCTCGTCGGCGTGGACGGCGCCGAGATCCTCGAGCAGGGTGGTGAAGCCCTTGATCGCGGTGATCGACCGGGTGGCGATGCCGGGTGCGTCCTCGGGTCGGCCCAGCGCGGCGATGAACGGGATCCGCTCCCGTTCGGCGAGCGCCAGCACACATGCCTCGGCCCGGTCCCCGATGCCCCGCTTGGGGACGTTGAGGATGCGCCGCAGGTTGACGGTGTCGGTCGGGTTGGAGATGACCCGCAGGTAGGCGAGCGCGTCCTTGACCTCGCGGCGCTCGTAGAACCGGGTGCCCCCGACGACCTTGTAGGGCAGACCGACCCGGACGAACACCTCCTCCAGCGCCCGGGACTGGGCGTTCGTTCGATAGAAGACGGCGACGTCCTTGGGTTTGACGCCGTGGTCGTCACCGAGCCGGTCGATCGTCTTGGCGACGAAGGCCGCCTCGTCGTGCTCGGAGTCCCCGACGTAGCCGATGATCTTGGCTCCGCTGCCCGCCTCGGACCAGAGGTTCTTCTTGCGGCGCCCCTCGTTGCGGGCGATGACGGCGTTCGCGGCGGACAGGATGGTCTGGGTGGAGCGGTAGTTCTGCTCCAGGACGATGGTGCGGGCGTTCGGGTAGTCCTTCTCGAACTCGACGATGTTGCGGATCGTCGCCCCCCGGAACGCGTAGATCGACTGGTCCGCGTCCCCGACGACGACGAGTTCGGCCGGGTCGAGGACGGGCGCCCCGTCGGGTGCCGACGCACTCGCTCCGGCACCACCGACGAGCTCGCGGATGAGGACGTACTGGGCGTGGTTGGTGTCCTGGTACTCGTCGACGAGAACGTGCCGGAACCGGCGCCGATAGTGCTCGGCGACCTCCGGGAACGCCTGGAGCATGTGCACGGTCGTCATGATGAGGTCGTCGAAGTCGAGCGCGTTGGCGGCCCGCAACCGCTGCTGGTACATCGTGTAGGCCTGCGCGAGCAGCTGATCCCGGTGCGTTGCGTCCTCCCCCAGGCTCGACGCATACGACTCCTCATCGATGAGCTCGTTCTTCAGGTTGCTCACCTGGTGGCTGAACGACCTCGGCGGGTAGCGCTTGGGGTCCAGGTCGAGGTCGCGCATGACCATTGCCATGAGCCGCTGACTGTCCGCGGCGTCATAGATGGAGAACGTCGACTTCAGTCCGACGGTCTTGGCCTCGCGGCGCAGGATCCGCACGCAGGCGCTGTGGAAGGTGGACACCCACATCGCCCGGGCCCGCCCCCCGACGAGGCCCTCGACCCGCTCGCGCATCTCGGCGGCGGCCTTATTCGTGAAGGTGATCGCGAGGATCTGGCCGGGCTGGACCCCGCGGGCGCCGAGCAGGTAGGCGATCCGGGTCGTCAGCACGCGGGTCTTGCCCGACCCGGCGCCGGCGACGATGAGCAGGGGGGATCCCTCGTGGAGGACGGCCTCACGCTGCTCGGGGTTGAGGCCCTCGAGGAGGGTGTCCGGGTCGACCCGGGCGGGAGTATGCGGTGCGCCGCCTTCACCGATCTGCTCGGCCCAGGTGGGGACTCCGGTCTCGGTCACCGGGGTGGTGCGCGGGTCGCCGGTAGCCGGGCCGGCGGGTCGGGCGTCGGGCAGGCCGGGGACGTCCGCGCCGAAGAGGTCGTCGAAGAGGGTGCTCATGTCACGGACCAGCCTAAGCCGCCGCCCCGACAGCCTCGTCCGCCTCCCGCCATGGATTAGGCGAGTGCCACGGCAAGGGTGACTTCACCACGCTTCCGAACCGTGGTGAAGTCACCGTTTAACGGGTGGGGAGAGAAAGGTGAGGCGAGTGGGGAGACGCTGGGTGGCGTCAGGCGGCGGTGACGACGGCCTCGATCCGTTCCAGGGTGGCGCTCATGTTGCGGCGGGTCAGGTCGGCGAGGCGTCGCACGGCGGGACGGCCGAGCCACGCCTCGGTGCTGATGTCCCACGTCTCCTTTACCAACGTGGCCCCGTCGCGCGGCTCGAGCTCATAGCGCCAGGTGCGGCCGGTGAACAGTTTGTCCAGGGGCGCCGGGGCGAGGGTCCGCCACGCGATGCGCCGGTTCTCCTCGAACTCGGTGACGACGTTGCGCGTCGAGTACGGCACCCCCCATTTCATACTCATCCCGAACGAGTCCCCGAGCCCGAGCCGGCGCGCACCACGCGAGGAGGTCGGCGCCACGACCGTTCCGGAGCCGTCGATCTCGTGGTGCCGGGCCGGGTCGGCGAGGAGGTCGAAGATCGCCTCCGCCGGGGCGGGGATGAGGCGCTGGACAGTGACCTGGTCGGGTGCGGATCGCATACCCCTGACTGTATGCGGTCCGCGCCCGTGCAGGTCAAAGGCATAGCCTGGACAGCATGGCTGCGCGCAAGGGTGAGTTCGGCGAGCCCGTCGTCCTCGACGTCGACGGCCATGAGGTGCGCATCTCCAACCCGAACCGGCCGTACTTCTCGGCCCGGGGGGAGACCAAGCTCGACCTGGCGCACTACTACCTGTCGGTGGGGCCGGGTATTGTCAACGCGCTGCGGGAGCGGCCGTGCATGCTGCACCGGTTCCCGGACGGGGTGGACGGGGAGAAGGTCCACCAGAAGCGGCTGCCCCGTGGCGCCCCGCCGTGGGTGGAGACGGTGCGGCTGCACTTCCCCCGATACGGGCTGCACGCCGACGAGTTGTGCGTGACCAAACTCGCCGACGTCATCTGGGCGGTCCAGATGAGCACCGTCGAGTTCCACCCGTGGAACTCGCGCCGGGCCGACACCGAGCGCCCCGACGAGTGGCGGATCGACCTGGACCCGATGCCGGAGGCCGACTACGCCTCGGTCCGGCGGGCCGCGGCGGTCACCGAGGAGATCCTCGACGAGCTCGGCGCCACCGGATACCCGAAGACGAGCGGCGGGCGCGGGCTGCACGTCTACGTCCGGATCCACCCGGAGCATGGCTTTACGGAGATCCGCCGCGCCGCCCTGGCCTTTGCGCGCGAGGTCGAGCGACGCATACCCGATGTCGTCACGACCGCCTGGTGGCGCCGCGACCGGGACCCGGCCGCGATCTTCGTCGACTACAACCAGAACGCCCGCGACCACACCATCGCCGCCGCCTACTCGGTCCGCGGCACCCCGCAGGGTCTGGTGTCGGCGCCGCTTCGGTGGGACGAGGTCGCCGAGGCCGAGCCGGCCGACTTCACGATCGCGACGATGCCGCAGCGGTTCGCCGAGGTCGGGGACCTGCACGCCGACATCGACGACCACCCGTTCGACATCGCCCCGCTCCTCGACTGGGCCGACCGGGACGAGGCCGAGGGCGCCGAGCCGGTCCCGGATTCGGACGAGGCCGACGCGTGACCGCTCGCTCCGAGGTGGCGGCCCGCCTGGCCGCCCGGCTGCGTCCGTGGGCGCAGCGCTCGCGCATGTCGAGCACGATCCTCGCGCTCCTCGGATATCTGTCGTCGATGTCGCCGTCGCTGCTGCCGCGCACCTGGCTGGTCCAGGGGGCGATCGCCGGCTTGAGCGCCACGTTCGGGTATGCGGTCGGTCGCCTCGTCGAGCACCTCGTCGTCACGCTGGCCCGCTGGGCGGAGGTGGAGGTGACGATGGCGCCCAAGGCCCGGCGGCTCCTCGTGTGGGGATGGCCCACTCTCGTCACCGTCGTCGTCGTCATCACCCCGTTGTTCACGCTGCGCCTGCATCAGCGCACCGCCGAACTCATCGGCACCACCGCGCCCACCGTCGTCGATCTCATCCTCGCGACGATCGTGGCGGCACTGCTGTTCGCGCTGCTCATGGCGCTGTGGTGGGGGGTGACCGGCCTGGTCGGCTGGACCTCCGAACAGTTGAATCGCGCTCTGCCCCGCTGGGTTTCGCAGACGATCGCGACGATCGTCGTCATCGCCCTGCTCGCCTTCACCGTCGACCGACTCGTCGTCGCGACCTTCATCGAGCGGGCCGCGAGCGCCGCCCAGTCGCTCAACGAGCAGGGAATCGGAGCGGACCCGCCACAGAGCCCGCTGCGGTCCGGATCGGCGGAGTCGGCCGAGTCGTGGGAGTCGCTCGGCAACGCCGGCCGCACCTTCGTGCGCTCCGGGCCGACCCGGGAGCAGATCGCTCAGGTCACCGGGGAGGCGTCCCTCGACCCGATCCGGGTGTATGCCGGACTCACCGGCGACCGGGACCTCACCGACGCCGCCGCCGCGGTGGTGGCCGAGTTGGAGCGCACCGGCGGTTTCGACAGGGAGGCGTTGCTCGTCCTGACGACGACCGGCACCGGATGGGTCAACGAATGGGTGCCGTCCTCGTTCGAGTACCTCACCGGCGGGAACAGTGCCGTGGCGGCGATGCAGTACTCCACGCTGCCGTCGCCGTTGGCGTTCATCGAGAGTGCCGCGCTGCCGCCGGAGGCGGGGACCGCCCTGATCAGCGCGATCGAGGATGCGGTGCGGGACCGGCCAGAGGGGAGTCGGCCGCGGGTGTTCCTGTCCGGGGAGTCGCTCGGAGCCTACGGCGCCGGGGCCGCGTTCACCTCCCTGGAGGATCTGCTCGCCCGGGTCGACGGGGCGGTGTTCACCGGCACCCCGGGCTTCACCCCGCTGCACGAGCAGATCACCGCCTCCCGGGTGATCTCCTCCACCGAGGTGCTGCCCGTCGTCGACGACGGCCGCCATGTCCGCTTCGCGTCCACGCCCGCCGAGCTCACCGCCGACCAGTTCGGGCGGGGTCTGGGCCCGTGGGACTTCCCGCGGGTGGTCTTCCTCCAGCACCGCTCCGACCCGGTCGTGTGGTGGCACCCGTCGCTGCTGCTGCGCAGCCCGGACTGGCTCGACGAGCAGCGCCGCGGATCCCCGGCCGAGCAGATGTCGTGGGCACCGTTCGTGACGTTCTGGCAGGTCACCGCC
The DNA here is from genome assembly GCA_012838445.1 of Intrasporangiaceae bacterium. GTDB lineage: Bacteria > Actinomycetota > Actinomycetes > Actinomycetales > Dermatophilaceae > F2B08. Next base: position 11,201 of record DUPF01000175.1, read on the forward strand.
GATCTCGGGTGGGCCAACCAGGCACCGCCCGGGGAGGGGCACCGCTACCTCCAGGAGGTCGTGCCCGCCGTCGCTGCGGTGCTCGGCGACGACCCCGACGGGGACTACACCGCGATCCAGACGGCGATCGCCTCGACCGACCGCAGCCTCGACGGCACCACCGCCCCCTGACCCCGCTGCTGCCACCCACCCCCTCTGCGACACCCCCGCTTCCCCCGCCCCCTCGCGGTTCGATGTAAGAACG
>DUPF01000176.1 GCA_012838445.1 Intrasporangiaceae bacterium
CCGAGCGCCTTCTGCAGCGCGGTCACCGCCGCACCCCGCGACCCCCGCTGGATCGTCGTCGACGCATGTTGTTCGAGGGGATGGGTGGCGACGCCCCCCGAGGGCGGAGCGGCCGTGTTCTTGGCGGGGACCAGGCCCAGGTCGATGAGCCGCGTCCAGGTGGCGGGGCCGGCAATCCCGTCGACGGTCAGACCTTGGCTGGACTGGAAGGAGCGGAGCGCCTCGTCCGTCTTCGGACCGAAGGAGCCGTCAACAGTGACCTTGAGAGCACGCTGGAGGACCCGGACGTCCTCTCCGGTCGAGCCGAGCCGCAGGACGTAGTAGCCGGTGCTCGTCATGACCGGCTGGGTGCTCGGTGCCGTGGCGCCCGGGGAACCGCCGCCGACGGTCACCTTCGTCAGCGCCACACCGGTCCACCACGAGGTGCGCTGGTATGCGCCGTCCCAGGTGAAGGTGATGTGGATGTGGTCGTCGTGCGGGTGCGCTCCGGTGTAGTTGGCCCACCCCCGCTCCGGTGCGTAGGCCCGCCACACCTTCCGGTTCCAGATGATGTAGTTGATGCCGAAGCGACGGGCCATGACCCCCGGGTTGCCCTTGGCATCAGATGCGGAGAGCCACTGGACGATCGAATCGGCAATGGCCTTCTCGGACGGTTTGTTCGCGTTGATCATCCAGTCCAGCGCCCGGCCCTCACTGTGCTCGGTGACTCCGTTGCCGCAGGCCCGGGTGATGCCGTAGGAGCGCTTTCCGTAGTGCGTGTTGAGCAGGGCTGCGAAGGCGATCGGTCCGGGCTTGGCGGTCGGGTCGCACGTCGTCTGTCCCTGATAGCTCGGGGCGACGTCGATCTCCGCGGGCAGCGGGACCGGCGGCTGCGGTGGCGCCGGCACCGCAGTGCGGATCAGGGCCGGCGCGGCATGGGCGGTGCCGGTCGCGAGGAGCGGCACGGTCATCAGGGGGGCGGTCATGGCGCTGACGGCGCGCCAAGTCGACGCGGTGAACCGGGGATGGGTGCGGACGACGGACATGGGGCTCAACAGACCTATCGCTCGAGACGACCGGGCGCACGCACGGTCCGGGGAACTGCACGGGACACAACTTGACATCAGGCGTCACACCAGCATCAGGGGGAACTGGAGTCACAGATTGCCTCACCATTTGTCTCACTAGTCACATAGGCCACGCAACCCCACTGGCGGAATTACATCGTTGTAATTGTCTTTTGCGCAAGAATTTCCGGCATTTTTCCCCTTTCACCCGGAGATCCTTCGAGCGAGCGGGGCCGGTAAGGTATGCCCATGGACAAAGTGGTCTCATCTCCTGAAGCCGCCATCGACGGGTTGCGCGATGGCATGTCAGTGGCCGTCGGCGGATTCGGATTGTGTGGCATCCCGAGTGTGCTCATCCAGGCCGTACATGCGGCCGGCCTGACCGACCTGGAAGCCGTATCGAACAACTGCGGTGTCGACGGGTGGGGTCTGGGAATCCTCCTCGGCGACAAGCGTCTGCGGCGCATGGTCGCGTCCTATGTCGGTGAGAACAAGGAGTTCGAACGCCAGTACCTCGCCGGTGAGCTCGAGGTCGAACTCACCCCGCAGGGCACCTTGGCCGAACGGCTCCGGGCCGGCGGGGCGGGCATCCCCGCCTTCTACACGATCACCGGTTCCGGCACCCAGGTCGCCGATGGCGGACTGCCCTGGAAGTATGCGGCGGACGGGTCGGTCGAGAAGGCCTCACCGGCCAAGGAGATCAAGGTCTTTGCCATGGGCGGGCAGCGCGCCGCCGCCTTCGCCGGCGAGGATGCCGCCCAGGAGCGGGAGTACGTCCTCGAGGAGGCGATCGTCACCGACTTCGCCCTGGTCCGGGCCTGGAAGGGTGACCGGCACGGCAACCTCGTGTTCAACAAGTCCTCCCGCAACTTCAACCCGCTGGCCGCGATGGCCGGCAAGATCACCGTGGCCGAGGTCGAAGAACTCGTCGAGCCCGGCGAGCTGGACCCCGACCAGATCCACCTACCGGGGATCTACGTCCACCGGGTGCTGGCACTGACCCCCGAACAGGCCGCCGACAAGCGGATCGAGCGCCGCACCGTGCGCGCCCCCGAGACCACCGAGAAGGAGAGCTGAGCAGCGATGGCTCTGACCCGTGAGCAGATGGCGGCCCGCGCCGCGAAGGAGCTCTCCGACGGCTCCTACGTCAACCTCGGCATCGGTCTGCCGACCCTCGTGCCCAACTACGTCCCGGACGACGTCGAGATCGTGCTGCAGTCCGAGAACGGCATCCTCGGGGTGGGCGCCTACCCCACCGAGGAGAACGTCGACCCGGACCTGATCAACGCCGGCAAGGAGACGGTCACCACCCGCCGGGGAGCGTCCTACTTCGACTCCTCGACCAGTTTCGGGATGATCCGCGGCGGCAAGGTCGACGCCGCGATCCTCGGGGCGATGCAGGTCTCGGTCGCCGGTGACATCGCCAACTGGATGATCCCGGGCAAGATGGTCAAGGGTATGGGTGGGGCGATGGACCTGGTCCACGGCGCGAAGAAGGTCATCGTGCTCATGGAGCATGTCGCCCGTGACGGGTCCTACAAGATCGTCAATGAGTGCTCACTGCCGCTCACCGGCCAGCGGGTCGTCCAGCGGATCATCACCGACCTGGCCGTCATCGACGTCGACACCCACGAGCACGGCACCCCGGAGGAACCCCGTCTCGTGCTGCGCGAACTCGCCCCCGGTGTCACCGAGGACGAGGTGCGCGAGAAGACCGAGCCGGAGTTGATCAGCGCGTTGGGGTGAACCGCGCCGGATCACGCACGGGACGGCCCAAACTGCGCTGCTCCCTCACGACTCTTGCGTGGCTGCCGCTCGCGGCAACCGTTGGCCGATTCGGTCAGCTTCGGGCTGCAGCGGTCAGGACTGCGGGACTGACCGCTGTCGTGCCGCCGACCGCTCGCACCTGCCCGGCGCCGGGCAGTCGTTGAATCGCCTCCTGGGTCGCCGCCGGCAACGCCCCCGGGCGCACGAACAGCATGGGTTGGCGCAGCGCTCCGGCCGAGATCGCATCAATGAGGTTGGCCTCGAGACCGGAGCTGATCACGACCGACGAATAGTCCAGTGACGGCGCGAAGTGGCGTGCTACGGCGGCCGCGGTGGCGTAGCGGTCGCGTCCGCTGAGGCGGGTCACCGACGGCACGAGTGAACGGATGTCGGACTCCACGCCGTCCTTGATCAGGCCGCCGGCAAGGAAGGCCGCCTTCGGTGAGAGCTCGGTCAGCGCCGCCCTTGTGGCCGGCGACAGCGTGGTCGCTGCGGTGAGCAGGATCGGCTGGCCGAGCGCTGCGGAGGGACCGGAGGCACTGACGACGTCGGCGATGGCGTCAGCTTCGGTGAGGATGACACCGGCCACACTCCGATGCCGGGCGATCTCGGCAGCCACCCGACGGGCGGTCTCGAAGCGATCCGAACCACCGAGGCGGACCACCTCCAACCCACGAGCCTCCAGGGCTCGAACGACCGTCGCCGAGACGGCTCCCTGACCGCCGAGGACGTATGCCGTCGTCAAGCGGGTCCGTCGTCGATCAAGCTCGGCGACGGTCGCCGGCGGTAGCGAACCCACGCGCGTGAGCAGGATCGGTCCGGCGACCGCACCCGCGAGCGGGCCGCCGACGGTGGCATCGATGAGGGAGTTCTCCTCGCCGCTGGCGATGACGACGGCGCGGGCCCGGGACGACACTGCCTCGGCGACCCGAGCCGCAGTCGAGTACCGGTCGGCACCGCCGTGACGGATGCTGCTCCGTTCGAGGTGGGAACTGTTGAGCGAGAGCGCCGAGCGGACCTGTGGGCCGGTCAAGGTGGCACGCCGACCGGAACTCGAGGTGGCCACCGCGGTGGCGACGTAGCCCGAGGAGTGCCGGTTGCTCAGATCGAGGCGCGCGACGTCGTCCAGACCCCACGCCGCGGCCATCGCAGCGGGCGTGTGTCGGGAGCTCCATTCCGCCTTCGGGTTGCTGCTGCGCTGACTCCACGGATCACTGACGCTGCGCAGGTAGGGCAGTGCCGAACCGGCCCAGACGTCCTCGTTGTTCTGGGTCCGTCCGCCCGACGATGCGTAGTAGAAGGTCCTGGCGATTGCGCCTTTGTGCCGGACCACGTAGCCGCGGTCCGGTGAGTTCGCGGCCCGCACCGCCTGGGTCCAGCGCGACCAGGACCCGAGCCGGTCGGCGGCCGGATAGCCGGCGAAAACCTGATCGGCAACGCTGTCGCGGACATGGCAGGCGCACGCGTTCTGGATCCCCGACGCGTGGGCGGTCAGGGCGTAGCCCCGGGCTGCTGCAGCTTGCGCCTTGAGCGCCTCGACCGGCCAGCTCCACGGAACCTCGGCGATGTAGTCGAGGTACTCGTCGTGGATCCGCAGATGCGCGATCACGTGGTGCTTGTCGGTGTTCCCGGCCCGTCGGATCGTGATGTGGCCGTCCTTGTACCGGCGGCTCCCCACGGTCAACAGCGTCCGGTCGTCGTCCCAGGTCACCTTGACCACGTCTCCGCTGACCGTCGTCACCGGGGTGCAACCGGAGCAGGACACCGCCACTCCGCTTCCCTGCTGTCTCGCGGTCAACGCGACCCCGGCCGCCACGGTCATCGTCACTCCTCCGGCCTCGACCTTGACGGTGCCGCCTCCGGTGCTCAGCGCACTGGAGCGCAAGGTGGATGTCGTCACGGATTCACCGATGTTGACGGCCAGCACTGCGGTGTCGGGGACGGTGTCGTAGGTGGTTCCGGTGTAGTAGTGCTGGAGAATCTCGGCTGCGGACTTGCCATCCTTGGCCATCTCCATCGCGCCGTACTGACTCATGCCCACACCATGGCCCCAGCCGCGACCGTTGATGGTCCAGTCGGAGTCGTCGGCGGCCGCCACACCGGGCGACATTGCCAGCAGGGCGCTGGTGAGCACCGCGACGAGGCCGCTTCGAACGCGTCCGCGACTCATGACCCAGCACCGACGACAGCTGTGCCGATGACGCGGTGCGTCACCCCCGGGAACCTGCTCGGGTCGGTCACTCTGCGTCCGTCGACGATGGTCCGCACCCCTGGCAGGTCGGCCGAGGAGAGGTCCCGGTAGTCGGCGTGATCTGCCTGCACGACGGCGGCGTCCACCTCGGTTCCGAAGTGGTAGGGGCGCCAGCCGAAGCCGGCCAGTTCGGCGTCGGAGAACAGCGGGTCGTGGACGAGGACCTCGGCGCCGCGGTCGCGAAGAGCAGCCACGAGTGGGAACACCCCGGAGAACGCGGTCTCCTTGACCCCACCTCGGTACGAGGCGCCGAGCACCGCGACCCGGGCCCCGGCAAGGTCGCCGTGGGCACCCTCGAGGAGGATCGTCGCGTGCTCGGGCATTCCCATGTTGGCCTCCCTCGCGGCCCGCACGACGGTCGCCTGCGGGTCGCTCCAGAGGTACAGCCGGGGATAGACGGGTATGCAGTGCCCGCCCACCGCGACGCCCGGACTGTGGATGTGGCTGTACGGCTGGGAGTTGCTGGCCTCGATGACCTGGTAGATGTCGATCCCGGAGCGCTCTGCAAAGCGGGCGAACTGGTTCGCCAGGCCGATGTTGACGTCGCGATAGGTCGTCTCGGCCAACTTGGCCAGCTCGGAGGCTTCGGCACTGCCGAGGTCCCAGACGCCGTTGGGACGGGCCAGGTCGGGTCGGTCATCGAAGTCCAGGACCGCCTCGTAGAACTCGGTCGCCTTCGCCGCGCCCTCCTCGGACAGGGCCCCGACGAGCTTCGGGTACTTGCGCAGATCCGCGAAGACGCGTCCGGTCAGGACCCGTTCCGGGGAGAACACGAGGTGGAAGTCCGCCCCTTCGGTCAGACCTGAGATCTCCTCGAGCATCGGCTTCCACCGGGTGCGGGTGGTCCCGACCGGCAGCGTGGTCTCGTAGGACACCAGCGTTCCCGGTGTGAGGTGTTCCCCGATGGATCGGGTGGCCGAGTCCATCCACGCGAAATCCGGCTCCCAGGTGTCGTCGTGGACGAAGAGGGGGACGACGACGACGACAGCATCCGCGGCAGGGATCGCGTCTGCGTAGTCGGTCGTGGCCCGCAGCCGGCCGGAGGGGACCAACTCACCGAGCCGGTCGTCCAGCTCCGCCTCCCCGGGAAACGGTTCGCGCCCCTCATTGACGGTGGCGACGAGGTCCGCGTTGGTGTCCACCCCGACCACCTCATGTCCCTTGCTCGCGAACTGGACCGCGAGAGGGAGCCCGATCTTGCCCAGCGCGACGACAGCGATCTTCACCTGTTCGGTTCCTTCGACTTCGGGGAGAGGAGATTCGCAGCCACTCTACTCGGGTCGAGACGCTCCGGCAGCGACCGACGACACCGGCCGATCCCGTAGATTTGCCGTGTGAAGGTCCTCAGCATCGTCGGCGCCCGTCCCCAATTCGTCAAACTCGCGCCCATCGCGCACGCCTTGCAGCGTGCCGGGCACGATCACGTCATCGTGCACACCGGGCAGCACTATGACGCGAACATGTCCGAGGTCTTCTTCGCCGATCTGGGCATCCCGACCCCCGATGTCCACCTGGGAGTCGGTTCCGGCAGCCACGGGGTGCAGACCGGGACCATGCTCGCCGGACTTGATCCGATCCTGCTCGACCACGATCCCGACTGGGTCCTCGTCTACGGCGACACCAACTCCACCATCGCCGGCGCGCTGGCGGCCGTGAAACTCCACCTTCCGTTGGCGCACCTGGAGGCAGGACTGCGCTCGTTCAACCGCCGGATGCCGGAGGAGCACAACCGGGTGCTCACCGACCATGCCGCCGATCTCTGCCTGGCCCCGACCGAGGTCGCTCGCGGACATCTCGCAGCGGAGGGACTCAGCAACCGCACGGTCGTCACCGGTGACGTCATGACCGATGTGTGCCTCGCGACGGCCGCTCGGGTCCGGGATACCGCGCCGGAGCTCCCGCCGGGGCTGGCGCCGGGCGCCTATATCCTCGCGACGATCCACCGCGCCGAGAACACCGACGACCCTGCTCGACTCGCCGACATCGTCGCCGGGCTCGCCTCGCTCCCCCATCCCGTCCTCCTGACCGCCCATCCCCGGCTGGTCGCCAAGGCGGCCGAGCACGGGATCGACCTCGGCCACGGATCGCTGCACACGGTGGCGCCCCTGGACTACCCCGCGATGGTCGCGGCCATCGTCCACGCACGTGCCGTCGTCACCGACTCCGGCGGACTCCAGAAGGAGGCCTTCCTGCTGCGTACCCCGTGCACGACGGTGCGCACCGAGACCGAGTGGACGGAGACCCTTGATCTCGGGTGGAACGTCCTGGTCACCGACCTGACCCAGTTGCCGCCGGCCGTGGACCGGCCGGCCCCCGCCCCGACCGATGCGGCGCCCTACGGTGACGGGAAGGCGGCCGATCGCACCGTCGCCGCGCTGGTCGCGCACCAGCATGACCGTTGATCGCTCGCCGGTGAAGCCGGTCGCGCTGTATCCAGCGCGACCGCACGTGATCTATCTGGCGTGGGGCTTTCCCCCGGCCGCCAAGTCGTGCGCCTATCGGATGCTGGCGACCGCGAATGCGTTCTACCGCATGGGCTGGGACATCACCGTCGTCACCCTGACCGAGGATGCCTGGCGACGCGAGTACGGCGTGGATCACTCGCTGGCCGCTCTGGTCGAACCCGGCATCGACATCGTCCGGCTCCCGCTGCTCCGGGAGGACCTGGAGACCGATATTCGACGGTACAGCCACCGGCGCGCCAGCGAGCCCGCCGCATGGCTCGCGGAGCACCGACGCGAGGACGAACGTGACTTCCCGGAGCCGGTCTTCGGTCGCTGGCGCGGCCCGCTGACCGAGGCTGTGTTCGCGCTGCACCGGAAGCGGCCGGCGGACCTGGTCCTCGCCTCCGCCACACCGTACACATTCTTCGCGCCGGCGTTGGACCTCCATGACGAGCACGGCGTGCCCTTCGTCCTCGACTACCGGGACGCCTGGGCGATCGACATCATCGGTGACCGGCCCGCGTTCGGGCCCGACAGCCGACCGGGCCGGATCGAGGCCACTCTCATGGCCGCGATGAGTGAGGCCTGGTTCGTCAACACCCCGATCCGGGACGCGTACGCGCAACTGTATCCGCGTCGGGCCGCCGACCTGCACGTCGTGCGCAACGGTTCGGACCTGGCCCTCGGGACGGACACGATCCCCATACGTCCACCGACGGTCGGCGCGGGGCTGGTCTTCGGCTATCTCGGTACAGTCACGTTCCCCCCGGAACGCACTCGGGCCATCTGCCAGGCCTGGCAGGCGGCTCGACGGCGCAACGACGTGCTCGCCCGATCGCAGCTGGTGTTCCGCGGTCACCTCGGTGCCGGCAGCGCCAAGGGCGTCAACGCGCACGCGAGCATCATCGACGAGTTCCGCGAGGACGGGATCACGTATGCCGGCCCGATCGACAAAGGTGCGACTGCTGCGCTGTATGCCTCGTGGGATGTCCTCGTCCTCGCGCTCGTCGGAGGCCGGTACGTCACCTCCGGCAAGGTCTACGACTACATCTCGACCGGCCTGCCCGTGCTGTCGGTGCACGAGCGGGAGCACGCTGCCACCGAGGTCCTGGGGGACTACCCGCTCTGGGTGGCCGCGGAATCCCTCGATGTCGACGACATCACCAGAGCCTTCATCACCGCTGCGGAGGTGGCACTCAACGCCTCGGACGACGACCGCAGGCGGGCCCGCGACTACGCCCATCGTTTCGAGCGGTATGCCCAGATCGAGCCGGCGGTGCAACGGATCTCGGCGACCCTCGCGCCCGGCCTGCCGACTCGGGCTGGCTCCGCGGAACGCCGGCCAGACGGACTCGGGGCCCGCTCGATCCCGACGAACCCGGCCCACGAGGGCTCGCCAGCCGGTGCCCGCAGGCAGACCGTCGTCGCCGTGGCGACGACGGTCCCCTCCCGACCGGTGCAGGTCGGTATGGAACGGCTCAGGACCACGGGAGCCCGGGTCGTCCTGGTGCTTCCGCAACGCGTCGACCTGGCCGGGGTCGACCTGCCGGTCGACGAGACGATCCTCGTGCCCGACCGGTGGGCGCCGGTGCGGGTCGACCCGCGGCACCGCCCGGTGCGGTGGTCGCCACGGTGGATCGTGGTGGTCGCCACCAACCTGACCCGCAAGGTGGCCCGTCGAACCCTGCGGCGGTTTCGGTCGCGTCCGGAGTCCTTCGCGTCGAGCGTCCGGCGCCATCCGGGGGCCCACCGAGCGATGAGCCGGGCGGACATCATCACGGCACTCGATCAGGGAGCGGTCTACCCGGTCTGGCTGGTGGGCCGTTCGCGACGCCGCGCCCATCTGGTGAACGGGGTCGGCCCGACCCTGGATCTCCTCCGGCGGTCCGGCGGGTAGGATCACTTCGATCCACCCCCGAACTCCAGGAGCCGCACCGTGCCGTCCACGCCCGACGGACCGACCAGCGCAGACCGAACCCGGTTGCCCATCCCCGACAAGGAGCCCGAACTGCGGCGCGCCATGCGCGAACTGGGCGCGGTGCTGCGCTCCGGCGCGAGTGTCCGGCGCCACCGCACCCGGATCCGCAGGAACCTCGACCGGCGGCTGGCCACCGACCGGCGCATCCAGCACGGCATGACCACCCTCCTGGCCCGGGCAGCGGGGGCTGCCGCCCGAACCGGTCCGCTCGAACCGGTGCTGAGCGCGAGAACTCGGGCGGGCGTGGAGCGACTCGGGGCCCGCTACCTGCGCCTGAAGCGTCCCGACGCGTTCCACCAGCTCTACTCGGGTGTCGCGGCCGCAGCCGGCCCGAGCATTCGTGTCGCGCTCAGTTCCGCGAGCGCGCCGTTGGGACTGAACGCGGGCCACGAGCCCAGCGACCCGGACCTGGTGCCGACCCTCCTGGCCGAGGCCGACCGGGCCTGGACGGCACGGGACCACGACCGCACGGCTGATCTCCTGCACGCCGCCTTCGAGATCGTCTTCCACCGGCACTACCATTTCGAGGACACCGTCTCCCCACTGGGGAATGACCCGGACACCTTCCTGGCGCCCTTCCGGGCCAGTTCCGCGTTCCGGGCGATGACTGCGGATCCCGGTGGCCGTGAGGCGCGGGATCCGGCCCCGACGGACCGCCCGCTGCGGCTGCTCGCAACAACGACGTCGAACTTCAACTTCCTCGCCGGCATCCTCGCCGAGTACGAACAACGGCCCGATGTCGAGGTCCGGCGCCTCGACCTACGGCACCTGCCCGATGGCCCGTGGCGGGCCATGCCCCGTGATCTCATCCGCAACCGACTCAGGCTCAGCACCGGGATCCCGATGGAGGTGCCGGCCCAGGTCCGACACGACGTGGACTGGGCCGATGTCGTCTTCGCCGAGTGGGGGCATCGATCGATGGCCTGGATGTCCATGGTCCCGAACCGGCGGGCCCGTCTGGTGGCGCGGATCCACTCCTACGAAGCCTTCACCCAGTTTCCGCACATCACGAACTGGCGTGGGGTCGACGACGTCATCTTCGTCTCCCCGCACATCCGGCGCCTCACCGAGCACACGGTGCCGACCATGCTCTCCAGCGGCGCCACTATTCACACGATCCCCAATCGCAGTGACCTCGCCGGGTTCGCCCGGCCGAAACGCCCCGGCGCGCAGTTCACCCTCGGCATGGTCGGCTGGGGTCAGGTCGTCAAGGATCCGTTGTGGGCCGTCGACGTGCTCGACGCGCTGCGGGCGGTCGACTCTCGCTGGACGATACGGCTCATCGGTGCCGATTTCGCCCCGGACACCAAACTCACCGCCGCAGCGAGGGTGTACCGGGACCGGCTGCTGGAACGTCGCGCCGAGCTCGGGGATGCGATCGTCACCACGGGGCACGTCGGTGACGTCGCCCACGAGTTGCGTCGGGTGGGGGTCATCCTGTCGACCAGTCACCGAGAGGGCACCCATGAGGGGCTCATCCAGGGGGCGGCCAGTGGTGCGGTCCCAGTCGTTCGGAACTGGCCCTATGTCGCGAAGTGGGGCGGGGCACACACGATGTTCCCGAGCGAGTGGATCGTGGAGACACCACAGCAGGCTGCCGACCGGATCCTCGGACTGATAGATGCGCAGGAGTTCGAAGCCGCTGGGCGGGCCGCAGCCAACGAGGTCAGATCGCGGTACGACTGGAGCGTCGTCGCACCCCGGCTCGAGCAGGTCATCACCGGAAGGGGGCCCCGGTGAACGTCTCCGCCGCGGACCACGACGGGCCGACTCGCCCCCGGCTGCTCTACCTTGCATGGGGCTTCCCCCCGGCTGCCAAGTCGTGCACTTTCCGGATGCTGGCCACCGCCAACGCGTTCGTCGCAGCCGGCTGGGAGGTGACCGTCCTCACCCTCACCGAGGACCTGTGGCGCCGTGAGCAGGGCATCGACGTGTCGCTGCGGGAGCTCGTCGACCCCCGCATCGATGTCCGTCGGATACCCCTGGAGCGAGTCGATCTGGAGACCAACATCCGGCTCTACCCGCAGGACCGGGCCGAGGATCCGCCCGGTTGGCTGAAGCGCTACCGAGCCGGTGACCGGGAGACGTTCCCCGAGCTGGTCTTCGGCCGCTGGCACGACCAACTCATCGAGGCGTGCCGGGAATTGGCCCGAGAGCAGGACTTTGATCTGCTCCTCACCTCGGCGACGCCCTACACCTTCTTCGCGCCGGCCCTCGACCTGTTCCGGAGGACCGGGCTGCCGTACGTCGTCGACTACCGCGACGCGTGGGCCATCGACATCATCCGGGACCGGCCCGGTTTCGCGGCGGATTCCCCCGAGGCGGTGTTCGAGTCCGAGTTGCTTGCGCACGCCACCGAGGCGTGGTTCGTCAACGAACCGATCCGAGCGGGATATCGGCAGATCTATCCGGAGCACGCCGACCGGTTCCACATCGTGCGCAATGGCAGCGACGTCGCCGTGGGCACCGATCGGATCCCGCTCCGGTTGCCGGATGCGGAGGCGGGGCTGACCTTCGGATACCTCGGCACGGTCACCTTCGATGCGCGACGGATGCAGGCGATCCTCGACGGGTGGCGGCTGGCACGGACGCACAGTCCGGTTCTGGCCCGATCCGTCCTGGAGTTCCGGGGCCACTTCGGCACTGGCTCGGCGCGGGGAGCGACTGTGCCGGCGAACATGATCGCGGCCGCCGGTGGTGACGGAGTTCGCTACGAGGGCCCCGTCGCCAAAGCCGCCACGGCAGATGTCTACGCCCGCTGGGATGTTCTCGTCCTGGCCCTCGTCGGGGGCAGATACGTGACGTCCGGGAAGGTGTTCGACTACATCTCGACGGGTCTACCGGTGCTCTCGATCCACGAGTGGGACCACGCCGCCGTCGAGATCCTCGCGGACTACCCGCTGTGGACCCGCAACGACGGGGTGGCCGCCGAGGACATCGCCGAGGCCTTCGTCGATGCCGCCGATCTGGCGTTGTCCGCATCGGTGGAGCAGCATCGGCAGGCCCGTCGGTATGCCGAGCGGTTCGAGCGGTATGCGCAGATCGAACCGGCCGTCGCCCGTCTCACCGAACGCTTCGCTGCCGGCCTCGCTCCGCACCCTCCGACGGCCGCTGTCACGGTCGAATCGCCCGCATCGGCCGAACCGATCGATCTGAGCGCGGAACGGGTCGCGCTCGTCTACACCACTGCTCCGAGTGCTGCCGTCCAGGCCGCGGTGACCCGCCTGCGCAGTCACGGTGCCCGGATCACCCTCATCGGGTCGCCACTGCCGGAGGCCGACGACATCGCCCTCGGCGTCGATCGCCACATCCCGGTCCGGAAGGCGGTGAGCACCCGCAGCGAGATCGACGGGAGATCACCGCGCCGTTACTCGCCGGCCTGGGCCCGCCTCGTCGCCGACAACCTCGTCCGCAAGAAGGCGCTCCCGAAGATCATCGCGGCTCGAGGCAGCGCGTTCGGGTGGTGGCTGGCGATCCGCAGGGATGGCGACGCGATCGCTGCGTTGCGCGACGCAACTCTGCTGTGCGCTCTCAACGACGAAGCGATCTACACCGTGTGGGAGGCCAGTCGGGTGAACGCATTCGCACCGGCGATCAGCGGCATCGGGCCCCTCCTCGATCACGTCGGGTTGGCGCTGCCCGACTGAGGCGCCGGCGAGGAGCAGGCCCGGATCACCGGTCGTGGATCACTCCGACTCGCGGGTGAGTTCACGGCCGGTGACCGGGCTCTGGGCGGTTTCCCGGAAGTTGGCCATACTCATGGCGAAACTCGTGCTGATGACCTGCGTGCCGATGACGATGCCGGCCAACCCGAGGAGGGGCAGCCGCGCCTGGGCGGCCTCGAGATCCCCGAACCCGATGTCACCCCACCGGACCAGAGCGACGACGAAGGCGGCCACCCCGGCCGAGATGAGCAGGAACCCGACGAACAGTCCGTGCTCCAGGCCCAGCCGTTGCAGCCCGGTTGTGATTCGACGGGACTCGGGCAACAGTCCCAGCGCGGAACCGTAGGCGCGGGCCACGAGCGCCAGTCCGATCGTCTGGCTGCCGGCGAGGAACACCGCGGTGGCGGCGATGAATGTCTGCAGGTCGAAGGTCACCGCTCCTACGGTCACCGGTCCCACCGCCAACGTCAGCATGCCGATCAGGCCGAGCGCGAGCAGCAGGAGCCCGGGGTAGTAGAACATCCAGCGTGGACTGAGGGCGAGCAGGAACTTCAGATGCCGCCAGCCGTCGCTCCAGGTGCGCAGGTGCGGTCGACGCGAGCGTCCGTCGGGCCGCAGGGTCGTGGACACCTCGCGCAGGACGAGCCGGCCGAGGGCCGAGCGCACCACCATCTCACTGGCGAACTCCATTCCCTGGGTGCGCAGCCCGAGCTCCAGGATGCGGTCCTTGCGGAAGGCTCGCAGCCCGCAGTGGAAGTCGCCGATCGGGATCTTGAAGAACAACCGGCCGAGGTAGGACAGGACCGGGTTGCCCAGATACTTGTGCAGCCACGGCATGGCACCCGGTTCGATCCCGCCCGCAAACCGGTTGCCCATGACCAGGTCGGCGCCGTCTCGCAGTTCGGTGACGAAGTCGGCGATGTCCTCCAGCGGATAACTGTCATCGGCGTCGCCCATGACGACGTATGCACCGCGGGCAGCCGCGATTCCGGCCTGCAAGGCCGCCCCGTAGCCGCGGACGGGGACCTCCACCACCCGGGCGCCGTGTGCGAGAGCGATCTCCTGCGAGCCGTCGGTGCTGCCGTTGTCCGCGACGACGATCTCCCCATCGGTGGTGCACGCTGCCAGTCCCACCTTGGCGTTCTCGATGACGGTGGCCAGCGTCTCGGCCTCGTTCAGGCACGGCAGGACGACGGAGACCTCGACCGGTGTCGCACTCGGCGGCGTCACGGGGCACCTCCACGCCCATGTGGTGGATCCTCCGCCACACTCGGTCCCCAGGCACCGCAGACGGCACCGGCGAGCACCGCCCCGAGTGCCGCCGGGATGAGCCGGTAGGTGAAGAAGGCGTGGATCTGGGAGTGGTTGCTCACCAGGAGGAACCAGACGACCACCGGAAGTGCGCAGGCCGCCAGGGTCGCCGTGACAGCGAGGTGTCCACGGCCGCGACGGATGGCCACGAACACGGCGGCAACGATCAGCGCGACGCTCAGGACGAGCACCACTCCACTGGTCGGCACCCGGGACAGCCACCAGGAGACGTTACGGACCAGGCCTTGGCCGAAGCCCGGGTCGACGTTCGTCCACTCCCCGCCGGTCCGGAAGGCGACATTCTCGCGTACCGTGCGCACGACCTCGCTGGGTCCGAGGAAGAGCACGGCCCACACCCACCGGGCCACCCAGGTGATCGTGAAACTGCCGATCCACACCATGAGGGAGAGCACGGCAACCCGCCGGGTCACGACGATGTCACGAGTCACCCACCAGCGCACCAGTGTCGCTGTCGCCGCCGTCAGGGTCCACGCCGCGGCCGGGTTGCTCAACAGGTCGAGGTAGCAGTACACCGCAGCACTGACCGCCACCGCCACGTACGCGGCCTGCTCGCTGCGGTGTGCCGCCGCCGCGGTGGCTCCGACCCCGATGAGAGTGGCCCCCCAGGTCAGCGCCGAGAGCAGACTTGTCGAAGGGGTGGACATCAGATTGCTCGCCAGGAGCAGCGGTCCGAGCAACGTCACAGGAACCCACCAACGCGTCACCCGCATCAGCGCGACCCCGGCATAGCACAGGCCGAGGGCGAGGACGGCTCCGGTGAGGATGCGGACCCCTTCGACGCCGGCAACGGCGATGGTGGGTCTGGTGATCACGGAGTAGCCGGCCCAGTACTTGAAGTAGGAACTGTCCTGGACCGCTTCCCCGGCATCCAGGGCGAGGATCTGGTCGGTGCCCTTGACACAGTTGCTCAGCCGGGGCATCCGGCCGGCCTGGTGGAAGACATTCTCGCCGGGGGCCGGGCCCATGCCGGTGCCGACAGCGACACACTCGGTGAAGCTGTCGCTGATGCCGCCCATCCGGTCCGGCAGGGAGGCCGGTCCGTAGGCACCGTCCCGCACGCTCTGCGCCAACTGGCTGACGATGATCCGGTCGGGCAGGGCCTGGGAGACCACGAGGAGGGCGAAGAAGAGGACCTGCAGTCCGAGCACCACCGCAATCAGGCGCGCCGCCTCGTGACGGCCGCTGACCGTGGCACGGGGCCGTCTGCGCATGGTGGGGGCTGCTCCTGGGTCTGACCGATGTCGGCCGGGCTGAATCTCCCCCATGCTAGGCCATCCCGGCCGAGGCCCCGGCACCGAGGACGACGGTGGCGAGTTCGGCGGCGACCCGGTCCGGGGCGTGCCGCTCCAGAACCGAACGCATGGCCAGTTCGACGCGGGCGGTGCGCATCGCCGGGTCGGCGTCGAGCCGCTGGATCAGGTCCGCAGCTGCCGCGGGGGTGGTGACGACGTTCTCGGCACCGAAGACCGTCGCCGCGCCCTGCAGCGGCGCATAGAGGGGCCAGTCCCGCACGATCGGGACTGCGCCGCTGGCGACCATCTCCAAGGCGCCGACGTGGAGGGACTCCCGCCGGGAGGTGCTCAGTCCGTAGCCGATCCGGGGCAGGAGTTCGACCACGTCGTCGTGGGGCAGGGCCCCGGTCGTCTCGACGGCACCGTGCACATCGGGGGCGGCCATCCGCTGCCGCACCTGCCGGTGGAATCGTTCGTCGGTGGCCGTGGCATCAGCCAGGTCGGGTCCGATGAGGAGAAGTCGCCACCGCGGGTCGGCGGCACGCAGCAGGCCGAGGATATCGAGGGCGAAGACCGGATCCTTGACCTGCTGGGCCCAACCGATGAGACCGAGGGTATGCCCGGCATCAGCGGTCTTCGGGATGGGTGGGCCGACGGTGAGCGGATGTGGGATGACATGCTGACGCACCCCCGCGAATCCGGGCAGTCCGGCAGCGAGCACGGCCCGACGGACATGCTCGCTGACGAAGATCACGTCGTCGACCCGGGCCCAGCGGATGAGGTGCAGCCAGGCGCTGAGATGGTCGACCCCGTTGATCCGGACGACGAGTCGTTGTCCGGGACGGAGCAGCCGACTCGCGAGGGCGGCGCCCTTGTCCGCCCAGTCGGCGACGACGACGGCGGCCTGCGCCAGCGCTGCTGCGAGCGCGGTTGCAGCGGGACTCATCACTCCGCTGCCCCGGTCGAGGGCGAACAGTTCGGCCAGCGTGCGTGGCTCCATCTCGGTGTTGGCGAATCGGGGTTCGAGCGAACTGAGGTCGAGGAGGTTGACCTCGTCGCCGAGGGCCCGGACGAGCCCGTCGGCGAAGGACGGATAGGCCCCGGGCAGAATCACCACGCCCGACCCGGATGACTGGACGATCGGTGAATCAGGCGCCCCGGGAGCAGGGAGCAGGGTCGCCGCAGCCGCGTGCAGCGGGACCAGAAAACTCTCCGGCGCCTCGATGAGCGGACTGCTCGCGGCGTGGACGTGGCGCGTTCGACCGAACAGGACGCGCAGCCCGCCGGCAGCGACGACTGCCGCGGCGCGGCGCTGCCCCTGCTGCAGGAGTCTCTCGGCACCGGACAGGGACGCGGCGGCCAAGTCCTGGGCCGGTTGGATCCAGTCGGTCGAGTCAGGCTGTCGCTCGAGCTCAACAGCAGCCTGTGCGCCGATGGCCAGCGGGTCGATCCGGCATCGCTGCGCCGCTGCGGTGAAGCGGGCCAATTGACCGCGGTCAACCCACGGCAGCAGCCGCTGCAGCACCATCGCCCAACCGGCCGGCGGCACCGCACCTGGTGTCATGGACTCTGCGGCGTCGAGGACGGCATCGACATCGCTGCCGCGCAGCGCAGGGCGGGTGGCTGCCTCGGCGAACACCGCAGTCGCTGCTGCGGCCACACCGGCCCGGTGCCATCGACCACGACCGAGCCGTCCGGCGAACCTGCCGCGCCGACGGAATTCCACCACGATGGTGGCTCCGTCCGGTTCCACCGGATAGAGGTGGGGTCCCGCGAAGGGCGCGAGCGCCGCGGGCAGGGTCCCATCGCGGTGGCTGAGTTGCAGCGGCCATCCGGTGACTCCGAGCAGCCGCAGCATCGGTGCCAGCGGGAGCAGGTGATCCGCCTTCGGCGCGCTCACCAGGACACTTGGGCGGACCGCGAGCACGGGACGTGGCGCACCAGGGAGGACGAACTCCCACGGCTCGTCGCCGGGACCGGCAGCAGCCGGGACCAGCCTGGCCCACAGGTCGGGCACGGAAGGACGCGGGGTCACACTCTCTTCCGATCCGGCTGGGGACACTGCGGCACGAGCCCCACTATAGAGTCAGCTCGCCCGCGCCGGGACACTCATCGGGTCCGACACCTCGTTCGCGGAGGTCGCCGAGAGGTGCGTCCAACGGCCCGGGCGCCGGCGCGCGGGACCCGAGGAGCCGGGTGTAGACGCCGTGGAGTGCCCGTTCGGAGGTCTGCCACGAGTAGCGCTCCCGCAGGGCCGGTTCCCGGACTCGCCGCCGGTGGTGCTCGAGGGATCGGAGCACACCTCGTACGGTCCGGGCGAGGTCGCCTGGATCAGCGGTGCGGTGGACACCACCGATGTCCGTGCGCCGGACGAAGTCCGCCTGGGCCGGGCAGTCGCTGACGACGACCGGCAGCCCGGCGTGGATGTACTCGAAGAGTTTGTTCGTCAGGGCGAGGTCGTGGCTGGCGTAGCGCAGGATCGGGATGAGTCCGATGTCGGCGGTGGACAGGTGCGCCACGACGTCCCCGGACGGGACCGGTGGGACGATGTGCACCCGATCGGCGACGCCGAGTCCGGCTGCCTGTTCGGTCAGCACCCCGGTGATCTGATGGCCGATCGTCGTCGACACGACGGCGAGGTGCACGCCGGGCAGCTCGGGCATCGCGTCGACGACGGTGTGCAGTCCGCGCGCCTGGGTGACCACGCCGCTGTAGACGAGCAGCGGC
>DUPF01000177.1 GCA_012838445.1 Intrasporangiaceae bacterium
ATTGGCGGTCCATCCTCGATGCGTCCGACGCAGTGTTCCGGTCTCACAAGTCCTGGTAGTGCTCAGACTGGATACGACGCCCTGCCCAGGACCCACTTCATCGCCCGAGCGCGGCCTCCACGTCGGCAAGCAAGTCGTCCGTGTCCTCGAGTCCGACCGAGATCCGGATCGTGCCGTCGAGGATCCCGGCGGCTGCCCGCGCCTCGGGTGAGAGGCGTCGGTGCGTCGTCGTCGCCGGGTGCGTCGTGAGTGACTTCGCATCGCCGAGATTGTTCGAGATGTCCACGAGGCGAAGTGCATTCATCACCGCGAAGGCATCCGCCTTCGAGCCGTCGATGGTGAAGGTCACCACCGTCCCGCCCCCGAGCATCTGCCGCCGGGCGAGCTCGTGCTGCGGATGCGACGAGAGCCACGGATGGCGGACGTCGATGACCCGCGGGTGGGCCTCCAGCAGTTCCGCGAGCGCCAGCGCCGAGCGGGCCTGCTGCTCGACCCGCAGCCGCAGCGTCTCCAGACCCTTGAGGTTGACCCAGGCGTTGAACGGCGACATCGCCGGGCCGGTGTGCCGCATGAGGTTCTTGACCGGACCGGTGATGAAGTCCGCCGGCCCGAGGATCGCGCCACCGAGCACCCGGCCACCACCGTCGATGTGCTTGGTCGTCGAGTAGACGACGATGTCGGCCCCGTGCTGCAACGGCTTGGAGAACACGGGTGTGCCGAAGACGTTGTCGACGACGACCTGTGCATCGACAGCGTGAGCGAGGTCGGCCACCGCCTGGATGTCGACGAGCTCCTGCATCGGATTGCTCGGGGTCTCGAAGAACACCGCGTCGGTCCTGCGGTCCAGGGCCTGGGCCCACTGGTCCAGGTCGGTCCCGTCGACGAGGACGGTCTCGACCCCCCAGCGCGGCAGGATCTCGTCGACGATGACAAAGCACGACCCGAACAGCGCACGCGAGGCGACGAGGCGAGATCCGTTGCCGCACAAGGCAGCCAGAGCGACGAACACCGCCGACATCCCGGACGCAGTCGCGAAGCACGCCTCAGCACCCTCGAGTCCGCGCATCCGCTCCTCGAACATCGCCACCGTCGGGTTGCCGTAGCGGGAGTAGATGAACTTGTCGATCTCGTCCTTGAATGCCGCCTCTGCCTGCTCCGCTGATTCGTAGACGAATCCCGACGTCAGGTAGAGCGCCTCAGCGGTCTCGTCGAACCCGCTGCGCATCACCCCGCCCCGAACGGCGAGCGTGTCGGGACCGAAGGCATCACCCGGTGTTATGTGCACCCCAACAGGGTAGGAGCGTCGGCCGGTGCGTGTCGGTCAGGTCCGGTTCGTGAACGCGATCGATGTCGTCCCGTCCTGCCAGACCTCGACCGCGTGCAGCGATCCCGGAGCGGCGGCGAGTTTCCACGATGCCCGCGGCGTCAGACCGAGGATGCGGGCCATGACGCACATGATCGGCTTGCGGTGGCAGACGACGACACTGATGCCGCCGGCGGCGATGACCCGGTCGTATGCGGCACTCACCCGCTCCATCAGCTGCAGGTGGTTCTCTCCGCCGGGTCGCGCATACTCGGGGTCGTGCCGGAACCGGAGCAGCTCCTCCGGGTGGGTCTCGATGAGGTCCCCGATCGCGGCGCCGTCCCAGTCCCCGAAGTTCTGCTCGTCGAAGTCGGCGTCGATCTGCGGCGTCACGCCGAGCGCCTCCGCGACGGCCGCGCCGGTCTCGATCGCGCGGGCCAGTGACGAGGTGATGACCCGCGCCTCGGCCCCGTCGAGCAGGGCCGCGACCGACTGTGCTGCCCGGGCCGCCTGCGCACGACCGGTCTCGGACAGCGACGGGTCGTAGCCGCCGCGTCCGTCGAGGCGTCCCTCCTCGGTGAACGGGGTGACCCCGTGCCGGACGAGGACGAGTCGGGTGACCGTGCCGCGCCCGTGACGGACCCCGACCCCGGTGCCCATCGCCTGGGCGACGCCGCGCTCCTGGACCCCGTCGGTCCACGTCTGTTCGGCGCCGGCGTCCGCCTCCTGGGCAGCAACCTTCCCATTGTCAGGCTGCTGGACGGGTGCCGGCAGCACGTCCCCATCCTCCCGCCAGTGGTCGACGAAGACGGTCTCGCCGTCCATCGCGATGTTCGAGAGCCGGTCGGCCTGGGCGTTGTCCGCCCGCGGGACCCACACATACCTCACTTCCCCGCCGGACACGTTGATCCCGTGCACCACATCCCGGACGTCGAGAGCCAGCCGGCGCATGTCCTCGTGCTTGATCTTCCACGTGCCGGACATCTGCTCGACGACGAGTTTGGAGTCCAGGCGGGCCTCGATCCGGGCTCGAGGATCGATCTGGGCGGCAGCCATCAGGCCGGCGATGAGCCCGCGGTACTCGGCGACATTGTTCGAGGCGATCCCGAGCGGCTCGGCCCGTTCGGCGAGGAGGTCACCGGTGGCGGCGTCGATGACGACGGCGCCGTATCCGGCGACGCCGGGGTTGCCGCGGGAGCCGCC
>DUPF01000178.1 GCA_012838445.1 Intrasporangiaceae bacterium
GCCATGTCGTTGATCGGCAGCAGACTCGACATCGCCCGCCGCCACCGCCGCCCGGTGCTGTGCCGCAGGAAGCCGGTCATGAACCGGGCGAGGGCGGCATCGGCGGCGATCGGCACATACACCGGTGAGCTCGGCGAGATCACGGCCCGGATGCCGTAGCGCAGCACCGCCGGCTCGGGCAGGGGAGTCGTGATCGCCGGGGTGAGCCAGCCGGCGTTGCCCCACGAGGCGCCCGCGGCGACGCCCTTCTTGTCGAGGACGGTCACCTCGACCCCGTGTTCCCGCAGATGCCAGGCGGTCGCGAGACCGATCATTCCTGCACCGATGACTGCAACCGAGCGAACCTGGCTCATGGGATTCCTCTCACGTGTGGCGACGCTGCCACGACCCATTGTGGCCTGCTGCGTGGCCTGCTGTCTGCCGGAAGTGAAAGAGTTGAGGACGTGCGAGCTGTCGATATCGATCTGGCCGGACTGCCCCAGGAGTATGCGGTGGCCCGGCCCGAGGCCCGCGACGCCGACGAGGTGGCCGAGTTGCTCATCGACTATGAACGACGGGCCACCGGGTCCTCGGCGGTGACGGTCGACTCGGTCCGGGAGACGCTGATCGGGATCCGGTCCTGGACCCGTCGCCAGGCCCTGGTCCGGGACAGTGATTCGGGACGGTTGCTCGCCTGGCTGTCGGTGCACGACCGGGCCGCCGGCCGGGTGCTCGTCGACTGCATCGTCACCCCGGACCTCGGGGACGGGCTCGACGAGGCGCTCGCGGGGCAGTTGTTCGCGGCGGCCGAACGCTATGCCGCCGACATTGCCGCGTTGCGGGATCTGCGCTGGACCCTCCTGGACTCCGGTGCCTTCGACGGCGATCCCCGCCAGCAACGGTTCCTCGACCTCGCCGGGTACTCCCACGTGCGGACCTGGCTGCAGATGTCCCGTCCCGTCACGGCGGCGGAGGCGACGTCCCTGCCGGGGCCGCGGGAGGGGGTGACGGTCCGCAGGGTGGAGCGGCACCCGGACGGGTTGCCTGTCGCCGAGGACCTCCAGGCGGTGCACCAGGTGCTCGAGGAGTCCTTCGCTGACCACTTCAGCAGCTATCGGGAGAGCTTCCCGGAGTTCGTCATGCGACTGCGGGAGGTGCCCGGGCACCGGTGGGACCACTGGTGGTTGGCCGAGATCGACACCCCGGAGGGGACGATGGCGGCCGGGGCGCTGGTCTCCTCGGAGAGCCCGCCCGGGGCCGACGGCAGGTGGGGCAGTTATGTCGACTACATCGGGGTCCATCGCCGCGCTCGCGGCAGGGGGGTGGCCAAGGCGCTGCTGCATACCGTCATCGCGGACGCGGCGTCCCGGGGTCGGGGTCGGGTCGATCTGGAGGTCGACGCGGACTCCCCGACCGGGGCCGATGGGCTGTATGCGTCGCTCGGCTGGGTCACGGTCCAACGGACCCAGTCGTGGCACCGGGACCTGGAGCTCAAGGACACGGCATGAGATCGGTGCGGTCGACGCGGAACCCGAAGGCCAGCAATCGATTCGGTGTCGGGAAGCAGGTGGCGCGGTGGGGGTTGACGCAGGCGCTGCCTCGCCGGATGTTCCGGCGCGCGGCCGCCCGGGGTGATCTGCAGGGGCGGCTGCTCGAGGCGATGGCCGGCCCCGATCCGAATGCGGTCTGGCCGGTCATCGAGGAGATGCGTGCGGCCGGCTCACTGCTGGCGCCGGTCTCCGTCTCGTGGGCGAGCGTCGACCATCACGTGTGCAAGGAGGTGCTCACGAGCCCGGACTTCCGGGTCGGCAACCCGGAGTTGCCCGGCTGGCTCGAGCGAGGGCTGTTGTGGGCCCAGGCGCCGTGGATCCACCCGCTCCAGCCGCCGTCACTGCTCGCGACCGAGCCACCGGACCACACCCGCTATCGCCGGCTCGTGACGCGGGTCTTCACGAACCGGGCGGTGCAGGCGCTGCGGTCACGCACCGAGGAGATCGCCGAGGACTTGCTCCGGGCCATCGAGGCCGACGTCGCCGCAGGTCGGCCGGTCGACCTCGTCGAGTCCTACTGCGGGCAACTGCCGCTCATCGTCATCTGCGAGATCCTCGGTGTGCCCGAGGCCGATCGCGGGCGGGTGTTCGACATGGGCTCGGCCGCGGCGGCCAGCCTTGACCTCGGCCTGTCCTGGGCGGACTACCGGGCGATGGACGCCGGGCTGCGCGACTTCGACCGTTGGCTCGAGGGGCACCTGGCCCACCTGCGCGAACATCCCGGTGATGACCTGATGTCGCAGCTCGCTGCCGCTCAGGACGAGGGCGCGGGGTTGACCCTCGAGGAGCTCAAGGCGACGGCCGGACTCGTCCTCGTCGCCGGCTTCGAGACCACGGTCAACCTCCTCGGAAACGCGATCGCTCTGCTCACCGAGCACCGCGACCAACTCGACCTGGTGCTCGCCGACGGGAGCCGTTGGGCCAACGTCGTCGAGGAGGTGCTGCGCATCGACCCGCCGGTGCTGCTCACCTCGCGCGTCGCGGATCGGCCCACCCGGATTGCCGGAGTTGCGCTGCGCAAGGGATCGACTGTCCTGACCTGCCTCGCTGGTGCGAATCGGGACCCCAAGATCTTCCCCGAGCCGGAGCGCTTCGACATCACCCGCGAGAACGCCCGCGACCACCTCGCCTTCTCTGCTGGACGGCACCACTGCCTGGGCGCGCAATTGGCCCGGATGGAGGGCGAGGTCGGGTTGCGGGCGCTCTTCGAGCGGTTCCCGGACCTGCGGCTTCTCCCGGGCGCGGAGCGCCGGCATACCCAGCTGCTCCGCGGCTATGCCACTCTCCCGGCCGTGCTCGGCCAGGCACGGACGCCGTCGTCCTGAGACTCCCGCGCCGCCGAGGGGTGGCAGATCGTCACCCTCCTCGCGCCGAAGGGTGGCAAACCGTGCCACTCCCGCGCCGCCGAGGGGTGGCAAATCGTCGAAAAACCCCGCCGAGATCGACCGAACGCCCACCTTCGCGGGTCGGGCGGCGGGATTGCCGTGGCGCATCGTGGGACGCTGGGGGAGTGGACTGGCACTTCGACAACACCTACGCCCGTGACCTCGGCTGGCTCGGGGTGGCGCTCGCGCCGGTGCCGGTCAAGGAGCCTCGTGTCGTGTTCGTCAACGAACCGCTCGCCGTCGAACTCGGGCTGGACCCGCAGTGGCTGCGCTCCGAGGCCGGGGCGGCGGTGCTCGCCGGGTCCGCGGTCGCGGAGGGTTCGGAGCCGGTGGCCCAGGCGTATGCCGGACACCAGTTCGGCTACTTCTCGCCTCGTCTCGGGGACGGTCGGGCCCACCTCCTCGGCGAGGTCATCGACCGGCACGGCCGCCGTCGCGACATCGCACTCAAGGGTTCCGGCCGCACACCGTTCTCGCGCGGCGGGGACGGGCGGGCGGCGATCGGTCCGGTGCTGCGGGAGGTGCTCATCAGTGAGGCGATGCACGCCCTCGGGATCCCGACGACGCGGTCGCTCGCGGCAGCCGAGACCGGTGAGAAGGTGTGGCGGGACACCGGCCCGCAACGCGGGTCGGTGCTGACCCGGGTCGCGTCCTCCCACCTGCGGGTCGGCACGCTCGAACTGGTGCGAACCCAGGGGTCCCTCGACCAGCTCCGCGACCTCGTCGAGTTCGTCCGGCAGCGACACGACCCGGACCTGGCTCCCGACGACTACTGGGGTCTGTTCGAGGCGGTCGCCGATCGGCAGGCCGACCTCATTGCCCGCTGGATGTCGGTCGGCTTCATCCATGGCGTGATGAACACCGACAATATGGCCCTGTCGGGGGAGACGATCGACTACGGACCGTGCGCCTTCCTGGACCGCTACGACCCGGACACGGTGTACTCCTCGATCGACTCCGGCGGCCGCTACCGATACTCCGCCCAGCCGACGATCGCCGGCTGGAATCTCGCCCGCCTCGCCGAGTGCCTGCTCCCACTCATCGATGGTGAGCCGGATGCCCTGGTCGAGGAGGCCAACGCGCGGGTCAACAGCTTCGCCCAGAAGTATGCGGCCCGCTTCCGGGTGCACCTCGCCGCCAAGATCGGCATCGATGTGGACTCGCTCCCGGAGGGCGTCGACGTGGAGCAGGTGGACCGGCTCATCGGGACACTGCTGAGCACGATGGAGCGCGAGTCACTGGACTTCACGACGACGTTCCGCGCCCTGGCCGCCCACCTGCGCAGCACCACGGACAGCACCAGCGCCGTCCACCCGCCACTTCTTCGCAATAGCGAAGAACTGGCGGGGTTGACCGACTGGATCGATGCGTGGGGGGCGATCATCACCGACCCCGTGGAGACGGCAGCGCGGATGGATGAGGTGAACCCCGCATACATCCCCCGCAACCATCTCGTCGAGGAGGCCCTGGGCGCCGCCGGCTCCGGGGACTTCGCGCCCTTCGAGGCCCTCCTCGAGGTCATCCGCAACCCGTTCACCGAGCGTGCGGAGTGGGCTCGATACGCCGAACCGGCACCGGAGCAGTTCGCGGCGACCTATGTGACCTTCTGCGGCACCTGATCCAGGCGGTCCAGGACCCGCTCGCTGACTCGGATCACGGTGGCCATCTCGGCCTCGCTCATCCCGTCGAAGACGAGGGCCCGCACGAGTGCGACATGCTCGGGGGCGGCCTGCTCGATGGCGGCCCGCCCGACCGGGGTCGCGGAGACATACTGGCCGCGACCGTCCTCCGGGCAACTGGCCCGGTCGAGGAACCCGCGTGCCTCCATCCGCTTGATGTGGTGCGAGAGACGGCTGCGCTCCCACTGCAGCGCGTCGGCGAGCTCGGAGATCCGGGCCCGGTCGTCCTCGTGGTCGGTGAGTTGGACGAGGACCGCGAAGTCGGCGTAGGACAGGTCCGATCCGGCCTGCAACTCCCGCGCAAGCCGAGCATGGAGCTGGGTGTGCATCGACAGCAGAGCACGCCACGCATGCTGCTGTTCGGGGGAGAGCCATAGGTCCGTCATGGCCCCAGGATAGGCGATTAGTTGACACATCACCAAACGTGGTGCACAATGTAGTTGATGGATCAACCGGATTCCTGAGACAACCCCACGGAAGGACACATCACCCATGAGCACCGCCACCGCCCTGAACACGCTCACCGGAACCTGGACCCTCGACCCGGCCCACACCCGGATCGGCTTCGTCGCCCGCCACGCGATGGTGACCAAGGTCCGCGGCACCTTCAACGAGTTCGAGGGCGCCGCCACCGTCGGGGAGACCCTGGCTGACGCCAAGGTCGAGGTCACGATCGACGCCAACAGTGTCGACACCCGCAACGAGCAGCGCGACGAGCACCTGCGCAGCAACGACTTCTTCGGCACCGACGAGCACGCGAAGATCACCTTCGTCTCCACCTCGGTCCGCGAGACCGGCACCGACACCTTCGACCTCACCGGTGACCTGACGATCAAGGACACCACGAAGTCGATCACGATCCCGTTCACCTTCGACGGCCAGGCCACCGACCCGTTCGGCAACCAGCGCGCCGGCTTCGAGGGCTCCGTCGTCGTCAACCGCAAGGACTTCGGCATCGAGTGGAACGCCGCGCTCGAGACCGGCGGCCTGCTCGTGAGCGAGAAGGTCACCCTCGAGTTCGAGGTCTCCGCCATCAAGTCCGCCTGACCTCACAGGAGCGGCAGCGTCGCTGTCCATACCCCTGTCACCACCCCCTGCCGCGAGACGCGCGGGCCATCGTGCCCGCGCGTCTTCGCTGTTCTCGCGCCGTTGGTCACTGGCATCCGCCGCCACAATCCGCCGCCGCCTCCCGCCGCCCCCTTCCGCCACGACGCCCTGACCCGCCTCCCGCCGTGGGAACCCGCCGCGACATCCCC
>DUPF01000179.1 GCA_012838445.1 Intrasporangiaceae bacterium
CCCGCCGCTCGGCCCCTGCCGGCTCGACGGTCGGCGCCGGTGTGGGTCCGGCGGGTTGGGGCGGTCCAGCGGGTTCGGCTGCCCCGGCGCCCTAACGGTGTCGTCGGGTCGGATAGACGAGCTTGAACCGCTCCAGGACGACGGGCATGTCCGGGCTGAATCCCCTATCATGCGTGGCGTGCTCGGTGAAGAAGTCCTCGTGGACGCGTCGCCAGTGGTCCAGTGAGCCGTCGC
The DNA here is from genome assembly GCA_012838445.1 of Intrasporangiaceae bacterium. GTDB lineage: Bacteria > Actinomycetota > Actinomycetes > Actinomycetales > Dermatophilaceae > F2B08. The sequence goes on from DUPF01000179.1 coordinate 235, forward strand.
CCTCACCCTCCGCCGCGGCGTGCTCGGCGCCGACCTGCGCGAAGGGCACCACGTCGACGTCGGTCGTGACGATGAGCGCCCGCGGGTGCCCGGCGCCGTCGAGGACGATCGACAGCGCCCCCTCCTGCGGGACAGGTTCCCCCTCGGCCTCGTAGTCCCACAGCGCGCCGGCGGTCGCCGTCTTGCGCCCGGCGAGGACGAGCGCCAGGAGCTCGTCGGCCTGCTCCGCGGTGGCGCCGAAGGCCCACGCCGGGGGACGCAGTGAGCCGAGCACCGTCGGTCCGCCGTAGGTGCCGATGAAGTCCAGCCTCGCCCGCGTGCTCGCCTCGGCCCAAAACGCATCCAGATCGGCCTCCGACACTGCGCCGGGTTCGGCGGTCGCTGCCGCGTCCGGACGGGCCGACGCGTCATCGCGCCGCTGGGGCGCCGTGCTCTCACTCATGTCGCCCATTGTCCACCCGTGCCCGGTCCTGGACCAGGGCCGCCCGCGGCAGGTCGAACCACCGCAACGACTCGAAGTCCGCGTTGACGAGGTCATCGATCGGGGCGTCCAGGTCGGGCGCCTGCGCCGCCGCCATGATCCGCCGACCCTCCTCGAGGTAGCCCCGCAGGGCGCTCTCGTCCGCCGTGACCAGGTCGGCGGCATAGCTCATCTCGCCCGACGCATACGAGATGTCGGCCAGCCGCAGGGGCGGTTCGACGACGCCCCGGCGATGCTTCCACAGCCCGTTCGTCGGGTCGAAATGGTAGTCGCCCATGAGCCGCCACCCGTCCCGGGCCACGTCCCGGACCGCCTCGATGACGTAGTCGGCGTCGGCCTCCCCGACGAAGTAGTTGAAGTTGACCCGCACCCAGCCGGGCTTGATCCCCTCGCACCCGACCGCGATCTCCCGCTCAAAGCTCTGTGAGGTCTCGATGTCGATACCGAGCAGCCGGTGGCCGTAGGGTCCGGCACACGAGCAGCCGCCGCGGGACTGGATGCCGTAGAGGTCGTTGAGGAGGGCGACGACATAGTTGTGGTGCAACCGGCGCCCGCTCGGGCTGCGCAGTGTGAACGACACGATCGAGAGCCGCTCGGCGTCGAGGTTGCCGAGGACCTCGATCATCGGTTCCTGCAGCCACGTCGACAACGCCCGCTCCAGGTAGAAGTCCTCGAACTCGCGGATCGTCTCGACCCCGACCGCCTCCTTGAGCTGGAAGACCAGCCCCGCCCGGATCGACTCGACAATCGCCGGGGTGCCGCCCTCCTCGCGCATCTCCGGGTCGGTCAGGTAGACGTGCTCGTCGGCGTTGACGTACGCGACTGTCCCGCCGCCGGGGACATCCGGGACGGAGTTCGTCAGCAGATCCTTGCGGATGACGAGGATGCCCGGGGTGCTCGGCCCGCCGACGAACTTGTGCGGGCTGAGGAAGATCGCGTCCTTGGCTGCGGCCGGGTCCCCGTCGCGCGGATTCATCTCGATCTCGACATACGGACCGGCCGCGGCGAAGTCCCAGAACGCCAGGGCGCCGTGCTCGTGGAGCAGTCGGGTGATCGCGTGGGTGTCGCTGACGATGCCGGTGACGTTGCTCGCCGCCGAGAACGAGCCGATCTTCAGCGGCCGGTCCGCATAGCGTTCCAGCGTGGCCGCGAGCGCGCCCTGGTCGATGTGCCCGTCGGCGTCCTCGGGGACGGTGACGACGTCGGCGATCGACTCCCGCCACGGCAACTCGTTGGAGTGGTGCTCATAGGGGCCGACGAACACGACCGGCCGGTCCTCGGCCGGGATCTGCGACGAGAGGGAGTATGCGCGGTCCAGGTCCGCAGGGATCCGCAGGCCGAGGATGCCGATCACCTTGGCGATCGCGCCGGTGCACCCGGACCCGGTGAAGATCACCGCCGTCGACTCGTCCCCACCGACGGCGTCCTTGATGATCCGGCGGGCCTCCTCCCGCAACCGGCTCGTCTGCAGGCCGGTCCCGGAGGACTCGGTGTGCGTGTTCGCGTAGTTCGGCAGGACGAGGTCGCGCAGGTAGTCCTCGATGAACGACAGCGCCCGCCCCGATGCGGTGTAGTCGGCGTAGGTCACCCGGCGTGGACCGTACGGTCCGGCCATGACCTGGTCGCCGCCGATGAGGCCGGCGCGGATGGTGTCGAGGATGGCGGGACGTGCAGGCATACCGCTCAGCGTAGGAGACGAATCCCGCTCGGACGGGGGTCGCTGGTCCGACGCCCGCCGGGGGTGGCAACCTGACAATTGTCAGGTTGCTGACCGCGCTGCGACAGCCGACCGGGACGAGCGTCCGGTGCGCCGGATTGGTTCTCACAACCCGGTCCGGAAGTTTCTTGGTCAACCTCTTTACTTTCCCCTTACCTTCTGCTTAGATCGTTCTTGCCAGCAACGCTGCGAACTCCCTGCCTCGCAGCGCATGCGGTGCCTGATGAGGGGTCGAGAGGACTGTCCTAGACAGTCCTCTCGACTTTTTTGTTTTCCGATCGGCGGGCCCGGTGTCGGTCGCCGCCCTTCACCCCCTCGACCCGGGCTTTTCGTCGCCGGCGGTGCGCACCGCATACTGGCTTGGTGCCTGCCGTCCTGCTCGTCGCCTCGGGGATCCTCCTGCTGTTCGGGATCATCCTCTACCGCCGATTCGTGCGGGCCCCGCGATATCAGTCGCTCCTGATCCGGATCGGCGCGGTCGTCGGCCTGGTCGCGATGTCGGCGGCGATCTTCGTCGGATTTGCTTATCAGAACGGCAATCTCGTCGGTCGGTTGCCCCGTCTGGTCGGCATGCTCGGGATGACCTGGCTGGCCGCCGCCTTCTATCTGCTCCTCGGCGCCGGGCTGAGCGCCATCGTCGCCCTCGCCCTGCGGATCGCCCGCCGCGACCGGGCCGCGATCATCCGATGGCACCGCCGCAGCGTGCCGGTCATCGTCGTCGCGAGCCTGGCGGTCACCGGCTACGGAGTCCTCGAGGCCGGCCGCCTCGCCGTGACCGAGTCCACCGTGACCATCCCCGGCCTGCCGGCGCAACTCGAGGGATACCGGGTCGCGGTCATCACCGACCTGCACGCCGGCCCGGTCCGCGGCACCGACCTCGTCGACCGGGCCGTCACCCTGACCAATCGGTCCGGCCCCGATGCGGTGCTCCTCGTCGGCGACCTCACCGATGGCACGACCGCGCAGTTCGGGGACGTCCTCACCCCGCTGGCGGACCTGGCCGCCCCGGACGGGGTGTATGCGGTCACCGGCAACCACGAGTACTACGCCGGGGATTCGGCCGGCTGGGTGAACCGTTGGCGCACCCTCGGCATCGAACCGCTCCTCAACGACTCGGCCACGATCGAACGCGACGGAGCCCGGCTGCGGCTCGCCGGCGTCAACGACGACGCCGCCATCGAGACGGCCGGGACCCGCGACGGGCTGCCCGCGGCCGAACTCCTCCCGGATCTGGCCGCCGCCCTGGCCCAGGTCGACCCGCAGGAGCCGACGATCCTGCTCGCGCACCGCCCCGGCGTCGCCGAGGACCCGCTCGTGCGGGCCGCCGGGGTGGACCTGATGGTCTCGGGCCACACCCACGGCGGGCAGATCTGGCCGTTCACCTACCTCGTCAAACTCGCCAATCCCACGGTCTCCGGGCTGGATTCGATCGACGGGACCACCGCATACACCTCCCGCGGCGCGGGCACGTGGGGGCCGCCGACCCGGGTCCTGGTCCCGGCGGAGATCCCGGTGCTGACCCTGACCGCGGGTTAGTCAGCGCAGGAGCCGCGGCCGGTAGCGGGCCGGCACCTTCTCGGCGACCGCCTTGCGGGCGATGGCGGTGTTCTTCGCGCCGAGCAGCAGCGCCTGCTCGGCCCGCTCCCAGAAGAAGGTCCGCCGCGCACCGGCACCCCAGGTGCGCTCGAAGATCCGCTTGGTCGCAGCCACCGAGTCCGGCGAGCGGGTGCTGATCTGCTCGATGAGTTGGTATGCCTCGCGCACCGGATCGGAACTCGTTGCGGTGGCCAGGCCGATCCGGACCGCCTCCGTGCCGGAGACGACCTCGCCGGTCATAGTGAGCCGCTTGGCGTGGTCCATCCCGATTTGCTGGGAGAGGGACTGGATGCCGGACATGTCGGGGATCAGGCCCCACTTGGCCTCGAGCACCGACCACTGCGCGTCGGGGGTGGTGAAGCGGAAGTCGGCACCGAGCGCGATCTGCAGTCCGCCGCCGAAGCAGTGCCCGTGGACGGCGGCGACGACGGGGACCGGGATCCGACGCCACGCCCAGCAGGCCTCCTGGAAGGTGTTCGTGCCACGCCAGGGGCGCGGGGCGAAGGCCTTGGCGATGCCGAGCGGGTCCTTGCCGACGGTGCCGAAGTCGAGTCCGGCGCAGAAGCTCGGGCCGGCGCCGGAGAGGACGACACCGCGCAGGGTCCGGTCCGCGCGCAGTTCACGGGCGGTGGCGACGAGGTCGTCGAGGGTGCGCAGGGTCAGCCCGTTGAGTTTGTCCGGGCGGGTCAGCTGGACGTGGGCAATCCCGTCCTCGACGGTGGTGGTGAGCAGGGCCCGCCGGGCCGACGGCGCGGTCTCGGTGGGCGGCTCAGGGGACGTCTCGGCCGGCGTCTGGCTCGGTCCGGACGGTGCAGCGGTCGCAGTCATGCGTCCACGCTAGCCACGAGGTCCGACGCTGCCCACGGGAACCGACTGTGATGGTGGGCACCGTCGAGGGCCGTCACCGGGGATCCACAACGTGCGCTCGACCGCACGCCGGCCATCCCGGCGACAACCGCTGCCCGGACACAAGGATGCGCGGGTCGCCACCGTCGTGGCGACCCGCGCGGAACCTACGCCCAATGCCGCCCCTGCCAAGGCTACGTCGCGCGTAGGTGGTTCTGGTGGCGCTCACGGAGGAGCGCCGCCAGGGTTTTCACACACCCCGGCTGACGTCAAATGTAGGGCACGTCCAGCGGCACGGGCCAGCCTGCGAATCGGAATAGGGCCGTTCGGCCATTTTTTCGAGCGGTCCGTCACACCGGGCGCCCGACTCAGGGCTGGGTGGTGTCTCCTACCTCGGGGGCGGTGTCCGGCCCGGGCGCGCTGCTCACGTCCGGCTCGTCCACGCCGACCTCGGCGCCGGCGTCGGTCGCCTGCGCCCAGACCGTGTCGGAGGACCCGGAGACGTCGGTGCTGCCGTCGACACTGTCCGGCCCGGCGTCGGCCTCCTTGGCGGAGGCGTCCTCGCTGAGCTTGTCCAGGCCGCTGGCGAAGGAGGCCTTGGCCTTGGCGACCTTGTCGTGGTACTTGCCCTCGGTCTTCTCATCGAACGCCGCCGTGGCCTTGTCGATGATCTCGTCGACCTTGCCCCGGTTCTCGCTGAGCAGGGACGCCGCCTGCTCCCGGATCTGGTCGAACGCCTTGTGCGCGGCCTCGGTGACCTGGGCGATCTTCGTGTCGAAGTCGATCTCGTCGATCTTGGCCTTGAGCTGCTCGTTGATGTTCTTCTCGGACATGGGGTGCTCCTCCGTGGTGCGGATGCGGGTGGCGCTGGGTGCGGTCCCCTCGCATTCCATCCAACCGTGTCGACAAGCCGTCCTGTTCCCGGCAACGCTCCGGATCATCCCTGATCCCACCCTGAGGTTCGGCGCCCGCGGTCGGGAGGGCCGCATACCCTCAAGGTATGAGTGTGCGTATTGGTGGTCATGTCGACGGCCGCGATCCCGTCACGGCGGCGCAGGAGCGGGATGCGAACGTGGCCCAGTTCTTCCTCGGTGATCCGCAGTCCTACAAGGGCCCGGTCGTGGAGTATGCGGGCGGCGCCGCAGCCCTGCAGGCGGCCTCCGCGGCGGCCGGGATCGATCTGTATGTGCATGCGCCCTACCCGATCAACGTCGCCTCGACGAACAACCGGATCCGCATCCCGGGGCGCAAACTGCTCCAGCAGCACCTGAATGTGGCCGCGGAGATCGGCGCGAAGGGCGTCATCGTCCACGGCGGGCATCTGCGGGCCGGTGAGGATGCGGCGATCGGCTTCGACAACTGGCGCAAGTGCATCGACGGCCTCGACATGCCGGTGCCGCTGCTCATCGAGAACACCGCCGGCGGTGAGAACGCGATGGCCCGCCGGCTCGAGGCGATCGACCGGCTCTGGGAGGCGATCGGCGCGGCTGAGGGTGGCGACACCGTCGGGTTCTGCCTCGACACGTGTCATGCGTGGGCCGGTGGCGCCGACCTGACCGACGTCGTCGACAAGGTGCGGGCGATCACCGGGCGGATCGACCTGGTCCACGCCAATGACAGCCGGGACGCCTTCGACTCGGGTGCGGACCGGCATACGAACTTCGGGTCTGGCTTCATCGACGGCGACGCGCTGGCCGCGGTGGTGCGGGCCGCCGCCGCGCCGGTCGTCGTCGAGACCCCCGGTGGCGTCGAGGGTCAGTCCGCCGACATCGCCTGGCTGCGCGACCGCCTCTGACCTTCCCGCCCGTGCTGCGTTTCCCGCCACATGCGGGAAACGGCAACTTCACCCCGCTTCGGAAGTGTGGTGAAGTCAGCGTTTAGCGCTTCATGCGGGAAACGCAGCGAGGCGCCTTCTCAGCAGCCGAGGAGGTGCTGGGCGAGATAACCCTCGACCTGGTCGATCGAGATCCGCTCCTGGGCCATGGTGTCCCGCTCGCGCACGGTCACGGCGTTGTCGTCGAGGGTGTCGAAGTCGACCGTGATGCAGAACGGGGTGCCGATCTCGTCGTGGCGGCGATACCGCCGGCCGATCGCCTGGGCGTCGTCGAAGTCGACGTTCCAGTTCTTGCGCAGCTGGGCCGCCAGGTCGCGGGCCTTCGGGGACAGGTCGGCGTTGCGCGACAACGGCAGCACCGCGGCCTTGAACGGCGCGAGACGCCGGTCGAGTTTGAGGACGACCCGCTTGTCGACCCCGCCCTTGGTGTTCGGGGCCTCGTCCTCGGCGTACGCGTCGACGAGGAAGGTCATCAGTGAACGCCCCAGACCGGCCGCCGGCTCGATGACATACGGGAAGTAGCGCTCCCCGCTCGCCTGGTCGAAGTAGGACAGGTCCTGGCCGGAGTGCTCGCTGTGCTGGGAGAGGTCGAAGTCGGTGCGGTTGGCGATGCCCTCGAGCTCACCCCACTCGCTGCCGGCGAAGTTGAAGCGGTACTCGATGTCGACGGTGCGCTTCGAGTAGTGCGACAGCTTCTCCTTCGGGTGCTCGTAGAGGCGCAGGTTGTCGCGTCGGATGCCGAGGTCGACGTACCAGTTGGTGCGCTCCTCGATCCAGTACTCGAGCCACTCCTCGTCGGTGCCCGGCGGGACGAAGAACTCCATCTCCATCTGCTCGAACTCGCGGGTGCGGAAGATGAAGTTGCCCGGGGTGATCTCGTTGCGGAAGCTCTTGCCGACGTTGGCGATGCCGAACGGCGGCTTCATCCGGGCGGCCTGCTCGACGTTCTTGTAGTTGATGAAGATGCCCTGCGCGGTCTCGGGTCGCAGATAGTGCAGCCCGGACTCGTCCTCGATGACGCCGAGATAGGTCTTGAGCATCATGTTGAACTCGCGCGGCTCGGTGAACTCACCCCGGGTGCCGCACGCCGGGCAGGCGAGCTGGGCCGGCTGCACGTCGTCGGGGTTGATCTCCTCGCCCTCCTTGGCCTTCTTGTTCGCCTTGTCGGCGAAGGCCTCCTGGAGGTGGTCGAGGCGGTGCCGCTTGTGGCACTTGAGGCATTCGACGAGCGGGTCGGAGAAGGTGCCGACGTGGCCGGAGGCGACCCACGTCTGGCGGGGCAGGATGATCGAGGAGTCGAGGCCGACGACGTCGTCCCGGCCGTGGACCATCGCCTTCCACCACTGCCGCCGGATGTTCTCCTTCAGTTCGACTCCGAGCGGGCCGTAATCCCACGCGGACCTCGTGCCGCCGTAGATCTCACCGCACGGGAAGACGAACCCGCGGCGTTTGCAGAGGGAGACGACGGTATCGACGGTGGAGGTGGGTGCAGCCATGCCGCACAGGCTACCTGCGTGGATCTGGTGGGCCTAACCGGATCGGGGTATGCGGTCCGCACCGCCGCATCGGTCCGCTCACCGGCGGCCGGTGGTGCCCGGGGGTCGTGACATTGCTACGTTCGATGACTGTGAGCGGCCTCCTGGAAGCGGTGTCGATGTCCGCGAGTGAGGCGATCGATCTGGTCCGGGACGGCGAGACGATCGTCGTCCCGTCGGCGGCCGGTGAGCCACCGACGCTGCTGACCGAGCTGTCGCGGCGGCGCCGCGAGTTCCACGACGTGACGGTGGCCGGGATCCTTGCAACGGGCAGCTTCGACTACTTCGATCCGGAGACGGCGGACCACGTGCGGCACTGCGCCTACTTCCTCGGGTCCGCCGCCCGCCCCGGCGCCCGGGCCGGATACGTCGACGTCATACCCACGCACTTCTCAATGATCCCCGAGATGCTCCGTCGCGGTGTCCTGCCCGTCGATGTCGTCATGAGCACCTGCTCGCCCCCGAATGAGAACGGCTATGTCTATCTCGGACTCGCTGCGGACTATGCAATGGCCGCGATCAGCCGCGCCAGGACGGTGCTCCTGGAGATGCATCCGCTCGTGCCGCAGACCAACGGGCAGTGCCGCGTGCGCCTGTCCGAGGTGACCGGGGTGGTGGAGAGCCTCGGCGAGCTCGTCGAGGTCCCGCCGAGCCGGATCGGCCCGACCGAGGTCGCCATCGCCGAATACGTCGCCGAGCTGATCCCCGACGGTGCCACTCTCCAGATCGGCTACGGCTCGATCCCGGATGCGATCGTCCAGCAACTCACCAACAAGCGCGACCTCGGCGTGCACACGGAGATGATGGGCAACGGCCTGCTCGACCTCATCGAGTCAGGTGCGGTGACCAACGAACGCAAGACACTGCATACCGGCCAGACCGTCATGACCTTCGCGATGGGCACCCGGCGGCTCTACGAGTCCCTGCACCGCAATCCGACGATGCTCATGCTCCCCGTCGACCTCGTCAACGACCCCTACCTCGCCGGGCAGAACGACCTGCTCCACTCGATCAACGGCTCGTTGCAGGTCGACCTCATCGGCCAGTGCGGGTCCGAGTCGCTCGGTTCGGTGCCGTATTCCGGAACCGGTGGCCAGACCGACTTCGTCCGGGCCGCGAACCGGTCCCGTGGCGGGAAGTCGTTCATCGTGCTGCCGTCGACCGCCAAGGACGGCACGATCTCGCGGATCGCGCCGGTCCTCTCCCCCGGTACGCACGTCACGACGTCGAAGAACGACACCGACATCGTCGTCACCGAGTACGGCGTGGCGTTCCTGCGCGGCAAGACCCTCGGCGAGCGGGCCCGGGCGCTCATCGCGATCGCCCATCCCGACTTCCGCGCGGAGCTGACCTACGCGGCGAAGAAGCTCAATCTCATCCCTTGAGGTTCCTCTCCTCCGGGGCAGGTGGGCCGTCCCGTGTGGGAGGGTGAGGCATGACGTTCGACCAGGCCTTCTCGTGAAGCCAGGTGAGGCGCGCGACGCCGGCCGCGCCGCCGGCGACACCCTGCGCCAGTTGACCCGGCTCGTCCGCGGGGTCCATCTCGCCGTCACCGACACGGTCCACTCCGCGCTGGATGCTGCCCTCGGGCCGGTGGCCCGGCCGGTCCTTGCGACTTCGGACGCGGTTGCGACGGGGGTGTATGCGGC
>DUPF01000180.1 GCA_012838445.1 Intrasporangiaceae bacterium
AGAACGCCGCAGAGCTCCGGAGCCCCGCAAGACCACGGAGCGCCGCAAGCCCACCGAGCGCCGCAAGACCACGGAGCGCCGCAAGCCCACCGAGCCCCGCAAGACCACGGAGCGCCGCAGAACTCCCGAGCGCCGCAGGATGAGGCTCACGACTGCTCGAACGGCAGCACGTCGTCCGAGGCAGCCGCCAACGCCGCTGCGGCACTGTTCATCCGACGCATGTAGTGCCGCCGACACAGCACCTCGTACTCGACGACCGCGCCGGCCCCGGAACCGGTGTCACCGACGACGACCTGCTCGCCCTCGACGACCATGACGCCGTCGACGACGCGGGCGTTGTGGGTGGCGCGGGCACCGCACCAGCACAGCGCCGCGACCTGGAGGACCTGGACCTGGTCGGCGAGTTCGATGAGCCGCTTGGACCCGGGGAACAGTTCGGTCCGGAAGTCGACAGTGATCCCGAAGGCGAACACGTCGATCTCGAGTTCGTCGACGATCCGGGCCAACTGCTCGACCTGGGCCCCGGTGTAGAACTGGGCCTCGTCGCAGATGAGGTAATCGATCCGCTCCCCCGACGTGAGCCGGGCGACGATCGTCTCCCAGAAGTCGAGGTCGTCGACGACCTCGACCGCCTCGGTCGCCAACCCGAGCCGGGAGGACAGCATCGACTCCCCGGCCCGGTCGAGTTTGGAGAAGATCGCCCCGCGCCGACCGCGGCGACGATGGTTGTAGTCCATCTGCAGGGCGAGGGTCGACTTGCCGCTGTCCATGGTTCCGGAGAAGAAGATGAGGTCGGCCACGGCGGCTCCTAGCTCGATCCGGTGGTCAACGACAGCAGTGGGATCTCGAGCTCGTCCGGGGTGAGGGAGCCGTGCACGCCACGCAGGTCGATCAGGTCGGGACGGTGCACGCGGGAGTCGACGACGGAGTGCCCGGCACCCATGAGGGCGACGACGTCGCCGATCCGTCCGAGAACCTCTTCGCGCACCGGGCCGAACAGGCCGCGGCCAACCGCATCCTCCCGGCTGAGCACGAGCGCCAGCCCGGCGAGCCGCTGCCGCCAGGCACCCAGGACCTCATCAGCCGCCCCGGGGAGCGCATACACCTGCGGCACCCGGGGCTCCCCCGCGACCCGCAGCACCCCGGCACACAGGTCAGGGTCGAGGGCGGCGTCGATCCGGTTCTCGTCGGGGACGTCGACCATCCCGTGGTCGGCGGTGATGTGCAGCGCGGTCCCGGGAGGCAGCGCATGGGCGAGCCGGTCCAGTTCGGCGTCGACCGCCTCCAATTCGTCGCCCCACTGCCAGGATTCGCATCCGTGCACATGCCCGACCTTGTCGACGTCGCCCCAGTACAGGTAGGTCAGCGACCGCGGCGCGGCAGCCCAGGCGAGGGTGGCGTCGACCCGCTCGGACAGGTCGTGGGCGGCGACGAAGGTCCCGCCCCGCAGCGCGGCCCGGGTCAGGCCGGACCCGTCGAAGAAGTCCGGCCCGATCCGCGCGGTCGCCAGCCCGGCGGCCTCGGCCGCCTCGAACACCGTCCGATGCGGCTGCCACTCCTCGGGGACCGGGCCGTCCTCCCAGGACAGTTCGTTGAGGATGTCGTCGGTGCCGGGCACCCGCACCTCGTACCCGACCAGGCCGTGCGCACCCGGGGGCAGGCCGGTGCCGAAGCTGCCCATGGATGTCGCCGTCGTCGTCGGGAAGCCCGCCGCCAGGGTCCGGCCGGTCCCGAGCAGGGAGCGCAGGAAGGGTGCGTGCCCGGCCCGGCGTCGCAGCAACCGGTCCCCGAGCCCGTCGATGAGGACGACGACGGCCCGGTCGGTCGGCGGCAGGACGAGTCGGGCCCCCGGATCCTGGGAGTATGCGGTGCTCGGCTCGCTCGGCCACGGAACCCCGAGGCTGGTCAGGACTGCGGGCAGGACCGAGGCGAGCGTCGGCCGGTCGTAGCGGGGCCAGACCCAGTCGTGCTCGGCGGCGTCGCGGGCCGGTGCGGTCATCGCCGCACGGGCAGCCCGGTGGCGGCGGAGATGGCCGCGGCGAAGGTGAGGGCCCGTTCGACGATGTCGCTGCCGTCGGCGTCGGCGCTGACCCGCACGGAGATGTCGTCGCCGGTCACGGTGCCCTCGTAGCCGTGGTCGGCCTCGCACGACGGGTCGCCGCAGGAGATCGGGCCGATGTCGATCCGGCTGACCGTGCCCCAGCCGAGGGTGAGGGTCACCTCGCGGCCGAGGGAGCCGGGCACGTAGTTGCTCGGGTCCGGGACGACGTGGGTGACCATGACGGCGCGCACCGCGCTGAGCGGGACCGACTCGCTCGTCGCCGTGGCGACGGGCTCCTCGCCGGGGTGGCCCTCGTGGTCGTCGGCGTGCGCGATGACCAGGGTGCCGTCGGTGACGACGAGGACGGTGATGTGGCGCCGGACCGCGTCCCGGTCGAAGGTCGTCTCCTGGTGGACGAGGCTGGCCGCGACGGGTCGGCCGCCGACGGCGTGGGAGACGACGTCGGCGACGAGCGCCGGGTAGTAGCCGGCCCGTTCGATCGCGGTGAGCAGGTCGGCGGGCAGCGACCCGCGCGCGGAGATGGAGGAACGTGGCACCGTCCCATCCTAGGCCGCGCTCAGGACAGTGACCTCCGGGCGGAATCCTGCCGCTGCTGCCCCGGGGCGAGCCGGATCTCGGCGCCGAGCACCTCGGCCCCTCCGGGGTGGGTCTGGACGGGGTTGAGGACGAGGGAGGCGATCTCGGGGTGGTCCTCGCCGAGGACGGAGACCCGGGCGATGAGGTCCTCGAGGGCGGGTCGGTGCACCGGTTCGGCACCGCGGTATCCGCTGAGCAGCGGTGCGGCCTTGACGGAGTCGATGAGTTCGCTGACGTCCTTGGTCGTCAGCGGAGGGACCCGGTGGCCGATGTCGTCGAGCAGCTCGGTCGGGGGTCCGGCGATCGAGAACGAGACGACCGGCCCGAAGAGCGGGTCCTCGGTGCTCTGCACGACGCAGGCCACGCCCGGGTTGGCCATCCGCTGCATGACGATGGAGCCCTCCTCACCGGGAAGGAGTTGCTCGCTCACCGATTCGTATGCGCTGCGCACCTCGGTCTCACTGCCCAGGTCGATCCGGATGCTGGTCACCGAACGCTGGTGCCGCAGCCGGGCCGCGGTGGTCTTGAGCACGACGGGGTAGCCGATCTCCGCAGCGGTCTGCACCGCCTCGTCGGCGGAGTGGACCGGCACCGTCGGCCAGACGGTGATGCCGTAGGCGCCGAGGAGGGTGGCGGCCTCGTCGTTGCTGAGTCGGCGGCCCTGCGGGGCCTCCGCGAGCACCGCGTCGATGAACTCCTGCGCGGTCCGCTTCGAGGTGCCGACGGGGGCGACGAGTTCGCCGTGCTCCTGGGACCGCCAGTTCGCGTAGCGGGTGACCATCGCCAGGGCGCGCACCGCGTCCTCGGGCATCGAGTAGATCGGCACCGCCCGGGGGGTGCCGTCGGAGCCGGTGTACCTCAGGTCCTCAGCGTCCCGGCGCATCCCCATGAGCGACCCGAGGACCGGTTTGCCATGGGCGTGGGCCACGTCGCGCAGCGCCTCGGCGATCTCCTCGTCGACGGCGGCGAGCGGGGTGATGAACACGGCGATGACGCTGTCGACCTCGGGGTCGGCGGCGGCTGCGTCGAGGGCGCTGCGGAACCCCTCGGGGGTCGCGTCGTTGCCGAGGGCGACCGGGCCGTGGGTGATCGTCAGGTCCCAGGCGGTGACGGCCTGGGCGGTCAGGGCGGCGAGGGCGTCGGAGTTGGCGACGATCGCGACCCGGGGTCCGGCGGGCAGCGGTTGGCCGCAGACGAGTTGGGCGATGTCGAAGAGCTGGTGGGTGTTCTCGGTGCGGATCACCCCCGCCTGGCGGAACAGGGAGCGCAGCACCCCCTGCCCCATCGTCGACTCGCGCACCTGGTGGCCGGGCGGCAGTCCGTGGGCGGTGAACCCGCTCGTCGCGACGATGACGGGTTTCTGGGCGGCGAGTTGCCGGGCGATCCGGGTGAACTTGCGCGGGTTGCCCATCGACTCCAAGTACAGGCCGACGGCGCGGGTGTTCTCGTCGTCGATCCAGTAGTGCATGAAGTCGTTGCCGGAGACGTCGGCGCGGTTGCCGGCGGAGGCGAACACCGAGATGCCCAGGCCGCGGCGGGCGGCGGAGTCGAGGATGGCCACTCCGAGGGCGCCGCTCTGGGCGAACAGGCCGAGGCCGCCGCCGTCGGGCAGGCGGGGGGCGATGCTGGCGTTGAGCTGGAGTTCCGGGTCGAGGTTGACGACACCGAAGGAGTTCGGGCCGACGACCCGCATCCCCGAGGAGTGCGCGAAGCGGACGATCTCGCCCTGGAGCGCGGCCCCCTCGGGCCCGGACTCGGCGAAGCCGCTGGAGATGATGAGCAGCGACCGCACCCCCTTGTCGGCGCACTGTTCGACGACGGAGCGCACGTTCGCGGCCGGCACGACGATGATGGCCAGTTCGACGTCCTCGGGGACGTCGACGATCGTCGGGTAGGACGGCACCCCGAGGATCTCGGTGGCCTTGGCGTTGACGGCGGCGACGGTGCCGGTGTAGCCGAAGTCGATGAGGTTGCGCAGCACGTGCTGACCCATCGACGACGGGTCCGTGCTTGCGCCGATGACGGCGATCGACGTCGGGGTCAGGATCGTCGCCATGCTCTTGGCCTCGGCGCGGTGCTCGCGCGCGGTGCGCACGGCGACCGACTTCTCGGTGTCGGCGATGTCGAAGCTGACGCTGACGACCCCGTCCTCGAAGCGCCGCGACACGACATATCCGGCCTCGCTGAACACCGACAGCATCTTGCGGTTCTGCGGGAGGACCTCGGCGACGAACTTGGTGATGCCCTCCTCCTGCGCGATGGCGGCCAGGTGCTCGAGCATGACCGAGCCGATGCCGCGGCCCTGGAAGTGGTCGCTGATGTTGAACGCGACCTCGGCACTGGTCGGACTGACCCGGTCGTAACGCCCGATCCCGACGATCCCGCCGCGCACGACCGCGACGAGGGCGACCCGGTCGTGGTAGTCGATGTGGGTGAACCGGTGCAGGTCCCGCGGCGAGAGCCGCTTCAGCGGCGCGAAGAACCGGAAGTAGATCGACTCGTCGGACTGCTTGGAGTGGAAGTCCTCGATGAGAGGGATGTCGGAGGGCTTGATGGGCCGCACGTGCGCCACGCTGCCGTCCCGGAGCGCAACGTCGGCTTCCCACGCGGTGGGATAGCCCGGGGGGAGTTCCTCGACCTCGGCCGTCATGACACTAAGAATGTCACGCATGGATGTGACGACGGCAGTGCGTACCCGGCGGATGTGTCGCCGCTTCGATCCGGACCGCACGATTCCCGACCCGGTCCTCGACGATCTACTCGACCTGGCGACCCGGGCCCCGAGCGCCGGACACACCCAGGGATGGGAGTTCCTCGTGCTCACCGACCCCGCGGACCGGGCCCGGTTCTGGGCGGCGAGCAACGCATACCCCTCCGATGCCGGCGACCGGGAACCGGACCCGTGGCTGCGCGGGGTGCAACCGGCTCCGGTCCTGATCCTCGCCCTCTCCGACAAGGACGCCTATCTGGATCGGTATGCGGCCCCCGACAAGGGCTGGACCGACCGGTCCGAGGACCGCTGGCCGGTGCCCTACTGGGACACCGACACGGCGATGGCGGCGATGATCCTCCTCCTCGCCGCCCAGGAGCGGGCGATCGCGGCGCTCTTCTTCGGCGTGCCGGGCCCGGCGCACCCCGCCGTCAAGGCCGCGTTCGCCGTCCCGGACCGGCTGCGGATCGTCGGAGTCGTCGCCCTCGGCTATCCCGATCCGCACACCCCCACCCCGCGCAGCCCGTCCCTGCGGCGCGGCCGACGGCGACTCGCGGACGTCGTTCACCGGGGGTCGTTCCGGTCTGTGTGAGGATGAGCCCATCATGGCTCGTTCCCGTTCCCGTTCCGCCGCCACCGACTCCGACGACTTCACCGAGAAGATCGTCGACATCGACGTCACCGAGGAGATGAGCAACGCCTTCCTCGAGTACTCCCTGTCGGTGATCCACTCCCGGGCGCTGCCCGATGCCCGCGACGGCCTCAAGCCGGTGCAGCGGCGGATCCTGTACTCGATGTCCGAACTCGGGCTGCGTCCGGACAAGGGGCACGTGAAGTCCAGCCGCATCGTCGGCGACGTCATGGGCAAGTACCACCCGCACGGGGATTCGGCGATCTACGAGGCCCTGGTGCGGATGGCCCAGGACTTCACGATGCGGCTGCCGCTGGTCGACGGGCACGGCAACTTCGGCTCCCTCGACGACGGACCGGCCGCCTCCCGGTACACCGAGGCGCGGATGGCCCGGGCGGCGCTGCTCATGGTCGGCAGCCTCGACGAGGACACGGTCGACTTCGTCCCCAACTACGACGATCAGCTGCTGCAGCCGGAGGTGCTGCCCACCGCATACCCCAACCTGCTCGTCAACGGGGTGACCGGCATCGCGGTGGGGATGGCGACGAACATGGCGCCGCACAACCTCGTCGAGGTGATCAGCGCCGCCCGCTACCTGCTCGACCACCCGAAGTGCTCCCTCGATGACCTGATGAAGCACGTGCCCGGCCCGGACCTGCCGTGCGGCGGACGGATCGTCGGCCTGGACGGCATCCGGGACGCCTACCTGACCGGGCGGGGCTCGTTCAAGACCCGGGCCACCGCCCGGATCGAGAAGGTCACCCCCCGCAAGATGGGCATCGTCGTCACCGAACTGCCCTACCTCGTCGGCCCGGAGAAGGTCATCGACAAGACCCGGGACGCGGTCCTGGCCAAGAAGCTGCAGGGCATCTCCGACGTCAAGGACCTGACCGACCGCAAGAACGGGATGCGGATCGTCTTCGAGGTCAAGAACGGCTTCCACCCCGAGGCGGTCCTCGAACAGCTCTACAAGCACACCCCGATGGAGGAGAACTTCGGCATCAACGCCGTCGCCCTCGTCGGCGGAGAGCCCAAGACGATGGGCCTGAAGGAACTGCTCTCGGTCTTCCTCGACTTCCGCATCGACGTCGTCCGCCGCCGCACCACCCACCGGCTCGACAAGAAGGAAGCCCGCCTGCACCTCGTCGAGGGACTGCTCATCGCGATCCTCGACATCGACGAGGTCATCCAACTCATCCGCTCCTCCGACGACGCCGCGATCGCCCGCCAACGGCTGATGGACGTCTTCGACCTCAGCGAACCGCAGGCCTCCTACATCCTCGACCTGCAACTGCGCCGCCTGACGAAGTTCTCCCGGATCGAACTCGAGTCCGAGAAGTCCGACCTGGAGCGCGAGATCGAGGCGCTGCGCGCCATCCTCGAGGACGAGAAGCTGCTCAAGAAGACCGTCAGCACCGAACTCGCCGAGGTCGCCAAGGCCCACGGCACCCCCCGACGCACCGTCCTGCTCGAGTCCGCGGCCGTCCCGGCCAGCGCCGCGAGCACCACCCCGTTGGAGGTCGCCGACGATCCGTGCTGGGTGCTGCTGTCCTCCTCCGGGCTGCTCGCCCGCACGACCACCGACGAGGAGTTGCCGACCGGCGGTGGTCGGGCCAAGCACGACGCGATCGTCGGGACGGTGCGCACCACCGCCAGGGGTGAGTATGCGCTGCTCACCTCTGCGGGTCGGATGATCCGGCTCTCCGCTCTGGATCTGCCGACCCTGCCCGCGACGAGCAATGCGCCGTCGCTGGCCGGTGGCGCCCCACTGGCCGCCTATGTCGACCTGCCCCGCGGGGAGGAGCCGTTGACGATCGTCTCCCTCGATGCCGATTCGCCCGGGATCGCGCTCGGGACGGCCGCGGGTGTCGTCAAGCGGGTCACGACCGAGTACCCCGGTCGGGAGGACTGGGAGGTCATCGGTCTCAAGGACGGCGACCGGGTCGTCGGGGCGGTCGAATTGCGCACCGGCGAGGAGGACCTGGTCTTCATCACCTCCGACGCTCAACTGCTCCGGTTCTCCGCGTCGGTGGTGCGTCCCCAGGGTCGGGCCGCCGGTGGGGTGGCCGGGATCCGGGTCGCTGCCGGTGCGCAGGTGGTGTTCTTCGGGGCGGTCGATCCTGCGGCCGAGGCGATCGTCGTCACCGCGAGCGGCACCAGCGCCGCCCTGCCCGGCACCCAGCCCGGCGCCCTGAAGGTGACCCCGTATACGGAGTACCCGCCCAAGGGCCGGGCCACCGGCGGGGTCCGCTGCCACCGCTTCCTCAAGGGTGAGGACACCCTCGTCCTGGCCTGGGCCGGCGCCACGCCGGCGCGGGCCAGTGGTGCCGGTGGCGTCGCGATCGACCTGCCCGAGCCGACCGGACGCCGCGACGGATCGGGCACCCCGGCGAGCACCGTCATCGCCGGCATCGGCGGCGGCTGAGCGGATCCGGCGAGCACCGCAGCCGTTCGGATCGTTACCGTCCCGTTGCCTGCGTTGCTTGCGTTCCGTTGGCGGAAACGCTTACATAGTGGTGTTCCCCCAGTGCAGCGGCGCGGGTTGTATGGCTCTAGGCCGATGCACAACCGCACGACAATATTGGAGGCACCCCCATGGCCCATCCCCGGCGCATCAGCACCGGTGCCGCAGCAATCGTCGGAATCGCCGCCCTGGCGCTGACCGCCTGTGGTGGCGGCAGCAGCAACGGCGCAGGCGGTGACGGTGGCAACGATGGTGACGGCAAGACCGACTGCGCTGGCTACGAGCAGTACGGCGACCTGTCCGGTGAGACCGTGACGGTCTACACCTCGATCGTCACCCCTGAGGACACCCCGCACATCGAGAGTTACAAGCCCTTCGAGGAGTGCACCGGCGCCAAGATCGAGTACGAAGGCAGCCGGCAGTTCGAGGCGCAGCTGCCCGTGCGGATCCGCGCCGGCAACGCCCCCGACATCGCCTACATCCCGCAGCCGGGTCTGCTGCAGACTCTCGTCACGCAGAACCCCGGCGCCGTCAAGGCGGCCGGTGAGTTGGCCAACAAGAACGTCGACGAGTACTACAACGAGGCCTGGAAGGGCTACGGCTCCGTCGACGGCACCTTCTATGCGGTCCCGGTCGGCGCGAACGCCAAGTCCTTCGTCTGGTACTCCCCCTCGACGTTCGCCGACAACGGCTATGAGGTGCCGGAGACGTGGGACGCGTTGATGGATCTCACCAAGAAGATCGCCGCGGATCACGGTGACGACTACGTCAAGCCCTGGTGTGTCGGCATCGAGTCCGGCCCGGCGACCGGGTGGCCGGCCACCGACTGGCTCGAGGACGCCATGCTCCGCACCGTGACCCCGGAGGAGTACGACCAGTGGGTCACCGGTGACCTGGCCTTCAACGACGCGAAGGTGCTCACCGCGCTGAACATGGTCGGCGACATCGTCAAGAACCCCGACTACGTCAACGGTGGCCTCGGTGGCGTGCAGTCCATCGCCACCGCCGCCTTCGGCGAGGCCGGCCTCCCGATCCTCGAGGACGCCTGCTTCCTGCACCGCCAGGCCTCGTTCTTCCAGGCCAACTGGCCCGAGGACGTCAAGGTCGCGGAGGACGGCGACGTCTTCGCGTTCTACCTGCCGAGCAACGGCGACGACAAGCCGGTCCTCGGTGGTGGCGAGTTCGCTGCCGCGTTCTCCGACCGCCCGGCCGTCCAGGCCTTCCAGGCCTACCTCGCCAGCCCCGAGTGGGTCAACGAGAAGGCCAAGGTCTCCGGGCCGGGTTGGCTGTCCGCCAACAGCGGTCTGGACCCGGCCAACCTCGAGTCCCCGATCGACCAGCTCTCGTTCGAGCTGCTCACCGACGAGAACACCATCTTCCGGTTCGACGCCTCGGACCTGATGCCCGGTGAGGTCGGCGCGGGAACCTTCTGGACCGGCATGACCGAGTGGATCGCCACCGACAAGGACTCCCAGCGGGTCCTGGACGACATCGCGGCCAGCTGGCCGAAGAGTTGATCTCGATCACGCTCGAGACCTAGTCCCGAGCATCGCGGGGTGGGGATGGTTCGCCTCCCCACCCCGCGCCCACATCGGCCCGCTGCGGCCACCTGACCCCCTCGCCCTCGGAGGTGTTTCGTGGACTTCCTGCTCAACGCTGACTCGGCAGCCCACAAGTTCATCCTCATGTTCCTCGTCATGGCGCTGTTCGTCATCGTCATGGGAGCCGTCCTCTTCGCCGTCGATCGGCCCGGCCTGCCGCGCTGGGTCCCGCTCCTCGGATTCCTCGGTCCGGCAGCGCTGCTGGTCGGGTTCGGTCTGGTCTATCCGGCGATCATGACCATCAAGAACTCGTTCTACGACGCGGCCCTGCAGGAGACGGTCGGCTTTGCGAACTATGAGACAGTCCTGACCAACTCGGCCTTCCTCATCGTCCTGCGCAACACCGCTCTCTGGGTCTTCCTCGTCCCGGTGCTGGCGACCGGCTTCGGCCTGGTCTACGCGGTTCTCGTCGACCGGACCCGCTTCGAGAAGATCGCCAAGGCGCTGATCTTCCTCCCGATGGCGATCTCGATGGTGAGCGCCGCGATCATCTGGCGATTCGTCTACGAGTACAAGCCGGCCGCGGCCCCGCAGACCGGTCTGGCCAACCAGTTCCTCGTCTGGCTCGGCTTCGACACCCAGCAGTTCCTCCTCAATCCCCCGTGGAACACGTTCTTCCTCATCGCCGTCATGGTCTGGATCCAGGCCGGCTTCGCTATGACGATCCTGTCCGCGGCGATCAAGGCCATCCCGGACGACATCATCGAGGCGGCCAAACTCGACGGCGTGACCGGAGTGCGGATGTTCCGGTACGTCACGCTCCCGTCGGTGCGTCCCGCCGTCGTCGTCGTCCTGACGACGATCGCCATGGCCACCTTGAAGGTCTTCGACATCGTGTACTCGATGACCGGTGGTCAGTACCAGACCTCGATCGTCGCCAACGAGTTCTACACCCAGTCCTTCAACCGTTATCAGCAGGGCATCGGCGCCACCCTCGCGGTGCTGCTCTTCATCCTCGTCATCCCGATCCTGTTGTACAACGTCCGCCAGATGCGACTCTCGGAGGAGCAGCGATGAGCAGCAACGCACCCCAGCCCATCGACGTCGACGCGGTCCAGGACAAGCCGACCCCGGCATCGTCCGGTCCCCGCAAGCTCACCAAGGCCGAACAGCGGGCTGTCGACGCCAAGACCCGACTCACCTCGCCGTGGGCCTCCGGCATCGCCATCGTCCTGGCGATCCTGTGGACCATCCCGACGTTCGGTCTGTTCGTCACCTCGTTCCGGCAACCGGGAGACATCCGCCGCACCGGGTGGTGGACGGCGGTGACAAACCCGGACTTCACCACAGAGAACTACGCGGCGGCGCTGGACACCGGTCTGGGCAGCACCTTCATCAACACGGTCGTCATCACCCTGCCGGCCGTGGTCATCCCGATCTCGCTCGCACTCCTCGCGGCGTATGCGTTCGCCTGGATCGACTTCAAGTTCAAGAACCTGCTCTTCGTGGCGGTGTTCGCCCTGCAGATCGTCCCGATCCAGGTGACCCTGATCCCGCTGCTGACAACCTACGTCAAGATCGGGATCGACGGCAGTTTCTGGCCGATCTGGCTCTCGCACGCGATCTTCGCGCTGCCGTTGGCGATCTTCCTGCTGCACAACTTCATGAAGGACATCCCGGCCTCCCTCATCGAGGCGGCCCGGGTCGACGGTGCGGGCCACGTGAAGATCTTCTTCCAGGTCCTCCTCCCCCTCCTGGTGCCGGCGATCGCGTCGTTCGCGATCTTCCAGTTCCTCTGGGTGTGGAACGACCTGCTCGTCGGTCTGACCTTCGGCAACGATCCCGGGATCAAGCCGATCATGCCGGCGCTGGCCGACATGATCGGGACCCGTGGTGCGGCCTGGCACCTGCTCTCCGCCGGCGCCTTCATCGCGATCATCATCCCGCTCATCGTGTTCTTCTCGCTGCAGCGCTACTTCGTCCGCGGCCTGCTCGCCGGTGGCGTGAAGGGCTGATCGAGACCCACCGTCCGGCCGGTCGCCGCCTCGGGGACCGGCCGGACATCTTCAAGACAAGACACCAGGGGGTGTTCCCATGACGGAACGCTCAGGTCCGAGCACGATCGTCGATGTGGCGGCCGCCGCCGGTGTCTCCGTCGCCACCGTCTCCCGAGCACTGCGCGGACTGGACCGGGTCTCCCCCGCGACGCGGGAGCGGATCCGCAAGGTGGCCGAGGAGTTGCACTACGTCGCCTCCCCGACCGCCACCTCACTGGCGTCCGGGCAGACCCAGATCATCGGCGTCGTCGTGCCGTTCCCGAGTCGCTGGTACTTCGCCGGGATCGTCAGCTCGATCGGCAAGGCGCTACGCGCCCGCGGCTATCAGGTCCTCCTCTTCGACCTCGAGCGGGACGTCTTCGACGCCCGCCTGACGTTGACCCGCTCGATGCTCTGGAAGCGCGTCGACGGCGTGATCTCGATCAACATCCCGATGACCGAGGACGAGCTCGATCTGCTCGGTGGGCTGCACGTGCCGATCATCTCGGTCGGTTATCGGCTCCCCGGGCGGGCCTCGGTCGGCATCGACGATGCCGCGGCAGCCCGCACCGCGACGGAGCACATCGTCGAACTCGGTCACCGGGACATCGCCTTCATCGGTGCCGGCATGGCCGGTGCAGCACTGATCCAGACCCCCATGAGCCGCGCCGACGGCTTCCGGACCGTGTTGCGCGAGCATGGCATACCCGTCCGTGAGGACTGGGTGCTGCGCACCGACTGGACCGCCGAGCATTCCCGCGAACTCGCCCTGGGCCTGCTCGCCGACCCGGAGCAACGCCCGACGGCGTTCGTGTGCGGCTCCGACGAGATCGCCTTCGGGGTGCACATGGCGGCCCGCGAACACGACCTGCGGATCCCGCACGACGTCTCGATCATCGGCATCGACGACCACTACCTCGCCGGGGTGTTCGCGTTGACGACGGTCCGTCAGGACCTGACCGCCCAGGGCGAGGCGGCGGTGACCCAACTCCTCGCGGAGTTGGCGCCCAACGGCACCACCGCCCGGGACGAGCAGGTGGTGCTCCCGACCGAGCTCATCGTCCGGTCCAGCACCGCCCCACCCCCCTGACCGCCCTCGTCGACGGATGGTTCTGGGCCCGCTTCTCGCCCGGATCCGGGACCAGAACCATCCCTCAACGTGTGCCGCCGGCGGTCGACGGATGGTTGCGGGCACGCTCAGGCGTCGATCCGCTCCCGGTCCAGGGATGCGGCCGAGGAGATGATGAACTCCTTGCGGGGCGCCACGTCGGTGCCCATGAGGAGGTCGAAGATCCGCTCGGCCTCGGCGGCCGCCTCGACGGTGACCCGCCGCAGCGTCCGGTGCCGGGGATCCATCGTCGTCTCGGCCAACTGGTCGGCATCCATCTCCCCGAGACCCTTGTACCGCTGCAGCGGCTGCTTGATCGTCTTGCCGCGCCGGGTCAGCCCGGCGACCGTCTGACGCATCTCGGTCTCGGAGTAGGTGTAGATCAGGTCGTTCTTCTTCGAGCCCGCGTTGACCACCTCGATGCGGTGCAGCGGCGGGACCGCGGCATACACTCGGCCGGACTCGATGAGCGGCCGCATGTAGCGGAAGAACAGGGTGAGCAGCAGGGTGCGGATGTGTGCGCCGTCGACGTCGGCGTCGGTCATGATGATGACCTTGCCGTAGCGGACCGCGTCCAGGTCGAAGGTGCGGCCGGACCCGGCTCCGATGACCTGGATGATCGCGGCGCATTCGGCGTTCTTGAGCATGTCGCCGATCGAGGCCTTCTGGACGTTGAGGATCTTGCCGCGGATCGGCAGCAGCGCCTGGTAGTCGGAACTGCGGGCGAGTTTGGCGGTGCCGAGGGCGCTGTCCCCCTCGACGATGAACAACTCGGAGCGCTCGACGTCATTGCTGCGGCAGTCGGCGAGTTTGGCCGGCAGCGAGGAGGACTCGAGGGCGTTCTTCTTGCGCTGGGTCTCCTTGTGCTGGCGGGCGCTGATCCGCGACTTCATCTCGGCGACGATCTTCTCGAGCACGAGGGAGGCCGCGGCCTTGTCGTCACGTTTGCGTGAGGTGAGGTATGCGGTCAGCTCGCGTTCCACGACCCGCGAGACGATGGCGCGCACCGCCGGGGTGCCGAGGACCTCCTTGGTCTGCCCCTCGAACTGCGGCTCGGCGAGCCGGACCGTCACGACCGCGGTCAGTCCGGCCAGGATGTCGTCCTTCTCGACCTTGTCCCCGCCGACCTTGAGGCGGCGGGCGTTGCTCTCGAGCTGTTTGCGGACCACCTTGAGCATCGCCTGGTCGAAGCCGGCCTGATGGGTGCCGCCCTTCGGGGTGGCGATGATGTTGACGAACGACTTGACGTTCGTGTCGTAGCCGGTCCCCCACCGCAGGGCGACGTCGACCCCGCACTCGCGCTCGACGTCGGTGGAGACCATGTGGCCCTTGTCGTCGAGCACCGGGACGGTCTCGGAGAACGTCTCGGTCCCCTGCAGCCGCCACACCGGGGTGATGCCGGCGTCCGGGGCGAGGAACTCGCAGAACTCGCTGATGCCCCCGTCGTGGAGGAAGGTCTCCTCGTGCACGCCGTCCTCGCCGGGGGTGCCCGGCAGACGGCGCTCGTCGCGGACGACGATCGCCAGGCCCGGGATGAGGAACGAGGTCTGGCGGGCCCGGTCCCGCAGGCCGACGTCGTCGAAGGTCGCGTCCTTGGTGAAGATCTGCGGATCGGCCCAGTAGCGCACCCGCGTGCCGGTCACCCCCCGCCGGGTCTTGCCGATGACGTCGAGCTCACTGGCCTTGATGTACGGGGTGAAGTCGTTCGTGGGGTCCGGGTCGCCCTTGGTGCCGGCCACGTCGCTGAACACGCCGGGCTCGCCCCGCCGGAAGCTCATCGCATAGGTCTTGCCACCCCGGTCGACCTGGACGTCCATCCGGGCCGAGAGGGCGTTGACGACCGAGCCGCCGACCCCGTGCAGTCCGCCGGATGCGGTGTAGGAACCGCCGCCGAACTTGCCGCCGGCGTGCAGTCGCGTGTAGACGAGCTCGACCCCGGTCAGCCCGGTGCGCGGCTCGATGTCGACGGGAACCCCCCGGCCGTTGTCGCGCACCTCGACCGAGCCGTCGTTGTGGAGGACGACCTCGATCCGGCTGCCGTGCCCACCGAGCGCCTCGTCGACGGCGTTGTCGATAATCTCCCACAGGCAGTGCATGAGGCCACGGCCGTCGGTGCTGCCGATGTACATCCCGGGACGCTTGCGCACCGCCTCCAGACCCTCGAGGACCTGCAGATGGTGGGCGGTGTAGTCCTGGGCGGACTTGGTGGTCGCTGCCTTCTTCGTCGCAGCGGTCTTGCTCGGCACGGGCGGGGATCTCCTCATCAGATGGGCTGCTGTCAGGCTAACCGGCCCCACCGACACCCTCGAACCACGCCACGCCCGAATGGCCACTTTGTGGGCAGGATGCGCCAGGGAACATCACTCCATGTTTGACTGTTGCCCTAGACCGAGAGACGAACGGACGAAACGTAGCGAAGGACTGATGACGTGAACGCCCTGCTCACCCCGACTCCCCTGAGTGCCGCCGACCGCTGCGACCGGTGTGGCGCCCAGGCCTATGTGCGGGCTGTCCTGCACGGTGGCGGCGAGCTGTTCTTCTGCGCTCACCACGCCCGCAAGCACGTTCCAGCCCTGCGCGAGTTGGCGCACATCCACGACGAGACCGACAAACTCTCGGCCACCAGCGCCACCGCGGGCGTCGACGAGCGCTGATCCGGCCCCATGAGTGAGGGCGCCCTCGTCGCGCTCTGCGCGGCCCTCATCGTCGTCGGGATGGTGGGCATCGTCATCCCGGTCCTGCCCGGTCTGCTCCTGACCCTCCTCGCAGTCCTCATCTGGGCACTGGCCACCGGCGGAACGACCGCCTGGGTGGTCTTCGGCGTGGCCGCGGTCGTCTTCGCCGCCGGGGTCACCGCCCAGTTCCTCCTGCCGGGGCGACGGCTCAGGGCTCAGGGGGTGGGGCTCGGGACGCTCCTCGTGGCCGTGGTCGCCGCGATCGTCGGGTTCTTCGTCCTGCCCGTGCTCGGCGCCCCGGTCGGTTTCGTCGTCGGGATCTTCGCGGTCGAGGCCACCCGCAGCCGGGACCGGGCCCAGGCCTGGGCCCGCACCAAGTCGGCCCTGTGGGCCATCCTGCACAGCATGGGGATCGAGTTGATCACCGCGTTCGTCATCGCGGTGATCTTCGTCGTCGGGGTGGTCCTGACCTAGAAGTTGCCCTCGTTGCGGCGCTGCTCCCAGCGCTCCTCGAGTTTGTTCATGAAGCCCTGGCCGGCGTTCTTGCGCCGCGTCTTGGACCCGGTGCCACCCGAACCGGGGGTGGGGACGGCCTGCAACTTGGGCCGCCCGTCGGTCAGGGCATAGATCACGGCCCCCACCATGAGGGCGAATCCGATCGCCCCCACGATCACCTGCTGGATCGTCACGCCGAGCAGCACGATGCTCAGTCCGACGATGACACCACCGACACCGATCGCCACCCGGCGACGGTTGCGGGCCTTGCGCGGCCCACCGCGCATGGACGTGGCGAAGCCGGGGTCCTCCTGCAGGAGGGCACGCTCCATCTGGTCGAGCAGTTGCTGCTCCCGATCGCTGAGCGGCATATCCACCTCCAGAACACCAAATGCGTCACACGCCTTGTTTTCGGTTCAACGCCGGACGACACGGTTTTGTGCCTGACCAGGGTTGATCCCCAACTCTAATTCCTGTCCGAGCGCTGTGGGAAGTACGGGTCCCGCCTTGTGAGCAGAGCCGCCGACGTCACACTCCCCCTCCCGAACCGGGCCTCGGCCCGGTCCACAGCGCGGTCGGCGTCCCGCCAACCGTGCTCAGGTTCGTCGAGCAGCCCCTGGATCGGGGCCCGGGCGGTCTCGATGACCGAGCTCATCCGCACACCGACGAGCCGGATCCGGGCCCGCTGCAACCCGAGCGCCTCGTAGAGCCCGACGACGGTGGCGAAGATGTCCCGGCTGACGTCGGTCGGTTCGGCGAGGGTGCGGGCCCGCGTGATCGTCGTGAAGTCGGCGAAGCGGACCTTGAGGGTGACGGTCCGTCCGCTCAGCCCGGCCTTGCGCAGCCGGCCGGCGACCTTGTCACTGAGCCGCAGCAGCTCCCGGCGGATGTAGGCCGGGTCGTCGACGTCGTAGGGGAAGGTCTCGTCCGCGCCGATGCTCTTCTCCTCCCGCAGCGGTTCGACCCGCCGCGGGTCCCGGCCCCACGCGAGGTCGTGCAGGTGTGTTCCGGTGGCGTCCCCGAGGGCCCGCCGCAGGGTTGTGACGGGAGTATGCGCCAGGTCGGCCACGGTGCGCAGCCCGAGCCGCTGGAGGGCCTCCTCGGTCTTCTCCCCCACACCCCACAGCGCCCCGACCGGCAACTGGTGGAGGAAGGCGACGACGTCGGCGGCCGGGACGACGAGCATCCCGTCCGGTTTGGCCAGCCCGGAGGCGAGTTTGGCGACGAACTTCGTCGGTGCCACCCCGATCGAGCAGGTGACCCCCTGCTCGTCGGCGACGCGGGCGCGGATGAGTTCGGCGATCCGGCTGGGAGGTCCGAGGAGTCGCCGGGCGCCGGCGACGTCGAGGAAGGCCTCGTCGATCGACAACGGTTCGACGAGGGGGGTGATCGAGGTGAAGGTGGCCAGGACCGCCTTCGAGACCGCCGCATACTTCTCGTGCTCCGGGGGCAGGACCGTCGCCGTCGGGCACAGGCGCAGCGCCCGGGACATCGGCATCGCCGAGGTGACCCCGCTCGCCCGGGCCTCGTAGGTTGCGCTCAGGACGACGCCGCGGGTGCTCGTGCCGCCGACGATGACCGGGGTGCCGACGAGTTCGGGATGGTCGAGGAGGGAGACGGAGGCGAAGAACGCATCCATGTCGACGTGCAGGATCGAGCACCCGGTGTCATCCGGGGGGCCGGGCGAAACGGCGGCCGGGGCGCGGAACTGCCGCCTGCTCATCGGATCGGCGCCGCCACGGCTAGTGGGAGCGGCGGCGGGCGACGAAGTGGATCGCGGCACCGAGCTCGCCGAGGAGCGGACGATGCTCGGCGGCGGCGGCCTCGAGCTCGAGCAGGGCCCGGCGCTCGGCATCGGTGTCGATGTATGCGGACGGCACCAGATCGGCGAAGATCCGCACTCCCTGGACCGACTCGACGGCGAACCCGGACGAGGTGAGCAGGGTGTGCAGAGTGTCGATGTCGAACCGTCGCGGCATCGGGTCGGCGTCCCCCCAGCGGCCGTCGCGACTGATCAGCGCCCGCTGGGCCTGGACGAACTGGCCCGCCAGGACCCGGCCGAGGACGGCGGCGAGCCGCCCGGAGGTCACCAGGGAGAGCGCCCCACCGGGGGCGAGGATGGCGGCCATCGCCCGGATCGTCCCCTCCGGGTCGTCGACCATCTCCAGGGTGCCGTGGCAGCAGATCAGGTCGATGACGCGGCCCCCGACGAGGTCGCGCACCGCGGCAGCGTCGGTGATCGTGTCCGCGTCGCCCTGGGCGGCGGTGATCGTCCCCGTCCCGGACCCGGCTCCCGGCTCCGTGGTCCGCAGTCCCTGCTCGGCGGG
>DUPF01000181.1 GCA_012838445.1 Intrasporangiaceae bacterium
CGACGACTCCGGGGATATCGAGCAGCGCGGCCACCGAGTTGTCGTTGTGGAAGTGCCCGCCGAAGCCTTTCTGATAGGCCAACCCGGGGATCCGCACGACCATCCCGTTGCGGTACTGACCATTGCTGAAGAACGCCAATGTCGCTGCCTCGCCACGCAATTGGTCGATTGCGTTGTGCAGATAGGCGAGGTACTGGATCTCCGGGACCGGGAGGAACCCGGCCAGTGCCGCCCCCAACGCCGTGCCCAGGATCGCCTGCTCGTCCAGGAGGGTGTCGAACACCCGAGCGGCACCGAACGCCCGGCGCAGCTCACGCGTCACCCCATAGACCCCGCCCTTGACGCCGACATCCTCCCCGAGGACGAGCACCCCCGCATCCGCCGCCATCAGATCCGTCAGGGTCGCGTTGACCGACTGCGCCAGCGTCAACCCACCCGCGTCCTCCGGCAGCCGTCCCCGGAATACCCCGACCCGATCCGCAGCCACCCCGCTCGCCGCCGTCACCACACCGGCCGGGTCCCGACGCACCAACGGCTCGGCGACCTGATCCGGACCGGCCAGTCGCCGCACCGGCTGGAGCTGCGCAGCGGTGCCGGCGATCGCGTCGGCGACCCGCGCATACCGCTCCAGAAGCTCCTCGGCAGTGACCAATCCCCGCTGCACCAGGACCTGGGCCGTGGCGAGCAGCGGATCACGTGCATAGTCGGCCTCGATGTCACGCCGCGACCGATAGGCGACCTCGGCGTCCGAACCGGCGTGCGCGCCCAGGCGCACGGTCCGCAGGTGCAGCACCGCCGGCCGACGCGTCCCGCGCACGTGGGCGACCGCCGCCCGCGCCGTCGCCAGCACTCCGACCGGGTCAGCACCGTCGGCAGTGAACACCTCGAAGCCGCTCAACTGACCCAACCGACGGGCCACCCACCCTGCCGGGGTGCGCACCGAGATCCCGATCCCGTTGTCCTCGACCACGAGCAGCAAGGGGATCGGAATCCCTTGATACACAGCATGTTCGGCGGCATTGAGCGCACCCGAGGCGGTCGAGTGATTGAGGCTCGCATCCCCGATGCTCGCCACCACGATGGCATCCGCCGGCCACTCGTCCGGGAGGTTGCGGGCGTGCGCCCGCTCGTGCGCGAAAGCCAGCCCCACCGCCCGCGGCAGATGCGAGGCGATCGTCGACGTCTGCGGGATGACCGCCAACTCCTTGTGCCCGAACACCTTGTGCCGCCCCCCGCTGATCGGGTCGTCGACACTGCACATCACGGACAGCAGGATGTCCCGCTCCGGCGCCGCCAGACCCGCCTGCACCGCCCGAGCACAGTAGAACCCGCCCGACCGATAGTGCAGCAACGCCGGATCCGTGGCCCGTGACGCCAACGCCACCGCCGCATTCGACTCATGCCCCATCGAGCCGATCGTGTAGAAGCCCTCACCCTGGGCCTGGAGTTCACGGGCATACAGGTCGACATGCCGAGCAAGGAGTTGGGCCTCGAACAGCCGCCACAGATCGTCGTCACCGACCCGGTCGTCATCGGGCACCGGCAGATCGGTCAGCGCGCCATGGTCCGCAGCCGCAGCCTGCAACCGCTCCCGCACATAAGCACCGATGCCCACGGGAGCATCCAATCAGAGCAGGGCGCTGGTCCGCTCGACGGCATGGCCACGGCGCCGCAGATCCAGGGCGAGGCAGGCGATCGCCGCGAGAGCGGCTGCCACCGAGGCGCCGAGGAGCATCGTCTGGACCTGGGTGATGGCGGCATCGATGAGCGCATCGACATCGGTCGGGTCGGGCAGTGCGGCGACCTGCTGGTAGTAGCGGTGCAGCCCGATCGCCGTCAGGACCGCAAGTCCGACCACCATCCCGACCATCCGGGCGACGACGACGAGGGCACTGGCCGTGCCGTGCGCCTCCTCCGGCGCATCGGCCAGGGCGGCGTTGTTGACCGGCGCCAGGGCCAACCCCACCCCGAGCCCGATGAGCAGCAGCCCGATCGTTCCGCCGGCGCTGTCCAGCGACCCCCGGCCCCACGAGCCGGCGAACAGGAGCACGACCGCCGCGAGCGCCATCCCGGCACCGGCGACGGCACCGTCGCCGAGCCAGCGCAGCAGCCATCCCCCGAGGACCGCCCCGAGCGGGACGGCGATGAGGAACTTGATGAGCTCGAAGGCGGCGATCGTCTGGTCCGGGGAGACGGTGAGGCGACTGAGCAGGGGCACCCCGACGATGACGGCCACGAGCGCCGCACCGGTCAGGAGTGAGACGAGCAACGCCCACGGCACCCGGGCTCGCACGACTCCGCGCGGGATGAGCGGCTCCGCTGCACGCCGGTGCCGCCACACATACAGTCCGGCGAGCACCGCGGCCGCGGGCAGGAGTGAATATCCCAGTGGCCCGATGACTTCCGTCTCGGGGTCGGCCGAGGCGAAGGTGAGGATGACGCAGCCGAGGGCCCCGCCGAGGAGGAACGCTCCGGGCAGGTCGGCATGCCGGAGGACGGGCCAGGCGGCATGCCCGACCAGGCCGAGCCCGAGCAGCGTGACCACGGACGCCGCCACCCCGATCGGGGTCGCGAGGACGTCGGAGGAGGATCCCAGCGGCACGAACGGCCCGCCGAGCGCGACACTGGTCACGAGGGCGGGCGGGGCCCAGATCGCGAGCAGGAGCAGACCCAGCCCGAGCGTCAGGACCGCCGGCGGGAACCAGCCCCGGCGGGTGGTCGGCGATGCCCCCGTCCCCGCCATTTCTTCGCTATTGCGAAGATGTGGCGGGGGCTGCGCGGTGCGGAGGGGGTGGCGGGGGCGGCTGAGGACAAACAGCGCAACCGACAGCACCACCCCGGCGAGGGCGTTGAGCCAGAAGATCGCCCGCCACTGCGCGACCATGAGGATCGCCGCACCGAGCGCCGGCCCGACCACCGATCCCAGCTCCTGGACCGCCCCGACCACCCCGAGCGGGGTGCCACGACGCCCCACCGGCCACAGGTCGGCGACCAGCGCCAGCGTCGCCGGGACGAGTCCACCGCCGCCGATGCCCTGGACGACCCGGCCACCGACGAGGACCGGCAGGTCGGTCGCGAGCGCCGTCACGGCCGAGCCGACGATGAAGATCGCCAGACACAACTGCAGCACCCGTTGCCGCGGGACGAGGTCGGCGATGCGCCCGATGAGCGGCAGCATCGCGATGTAGCCGAGGAGGAACCCCGAGATGATCGGGGTCGCCTTCTGCAGGGCGTCGATCGTGACCCCGACCCCGGCCATCATGTCGGTCAGAGCGAGGACGACGACATAGGTGTCGGCGGCCGCGAGCGCCACGGCAACCGAGGCGATCGCCAGGATGGTGCGGGCCCGGTGACTCACCCTGGTCGGCGGCTGCGTCATGGAGGGCGGTCAGCCCGTCGGGCTCTCGGTCGGCAGTTCGGTGGCGGTCCCCGTCGCGGGGGTGTCGATCGGCATGGTCTTGCCGTAGTCGGTCAGCAGCAGCCTGTAGGTCGACTCGACGCCGTCGAAGAACTCGCCCTTGACCACGGCGGTGCGCAGTTCATTGGTGTCGGTCAGCCCGTAGGTGACATCGAAGGTGCGGCCCGGACCCCCGAGTCGGAGCAGTGCCTCGACCTTCTCGCCCGGCAGCGTTCCGGTGACCTCGTGCAGGATCTCGCGGCCCTCGCGCAACCGGCCGCCGGGGGCGACGTCGGTAGTGGCGTCGAGCAGGCTCGCGATCCCGGTCTCGGGGGCGAAGAACGTCGTCGGGTTGGGGGCGCCGAGGTCGTCGAGGTCGACGGGGGTGTAGTCAGGGGTGAACATCTTCATGTATGCGTCCGCTCCGATGCAGATGATCCCCACCGTCGCAGAGATGCCCGCAACCCGGCCCTCGAAGTCCCCGGCGAACTTGATCGTGTCCCCGTCGATGACACCGGTGCCGGTCGCCGAGCGCACGCCGTTCTGCTCGGAGGGCACGCCCGTGCTCGTCAACGCGATCGTCACCGCGTCGGCGTCGTCGAAGATCGTCCGCGCGGTCGTGAGTTGCTCCTCCGGGGTGGCCGCGGCCGGCTCATCCGTCCCGCCCGAGCAGCCGGAGGCGGCGACGGTCAGGGCGAGGACGGCTGCGGACAGCAACGTTCGACGGCGCATGGCCGCCATCGTATGCCCGCAGGAGTCCCGAACGGTGGTGCGCACCGCTTACGAGGGTGTATGCGGTGCGCACCCGATCCGGTCGGCCCGACTCAGTCGGCGGCGGCCAGGGTAAGCCCGTCGTGCTCGGCGTCCCGGTCGATCGTGACCGCGGCCCCGTCGCGGACCTCGCCGGCGAGGACCGCCTTGGCGAGCCGGTCGCCGATCTCCTTCTGGATGAGGCGACGCAGCGGGCGGGCACCGTAGGCGGGGTCGTAGCCGGTGATCGCGAGCCATTCGCGGGCGGCGTCGGTGACCTCGAGGGTGATCCGCCGGTCGTGCAGCCGGGTGGCGAGTTCACGGACCTGCAGGTCGACGATGTGCGCGAGCTCGGCCGAGCTGAGCGGGTCGAAGACGACGACCTCGTCGAGCCGGTTGAGGAACTCGGGCTTGAACGCGGCCCGCACCGCCCCCATGACGGCCTCCCGCTTGGCCTCCTCGCTCATCGTCGGGTCGATGAGGAAGTGGCTGCCGAGGTTGGAGGTCATGACGAGGATGACGTTGCGGAAGTCGACGGTGCGACCCTGCCCGTCGGTGAGCCGACCGTCGTCGAGGACCTGCAGGAGGATGTCGAAGGTCTCCGGGTGGGCCTTCTCGACCTCGTCGAGGAGGACGACCGAGTAGGGCCGGCGGCGCACCGCCTCGGTGAGCTGACCGCCCTCCTCGTAGCCGACGTACCCGGGTGGGGCGCCGATGAGGCGGGCGACGGCGTGCCGCTCCGAGTACTCGGACATGTCGATGCGGACCATCGCCCGCTCGTCGTCGAAGAGGAAGTCCGCGAGCGACTTGGCCAACTCGGTCTTGCCGACCCCGGTCGGGCCGAGGAAGAGGAACGATCCGGTCGGCCGGTTCGGGTCGGCCAGACCCGCCCGGGAGCGACGGACCGCGTCGGAGACGGCCTGGACGGCTGCGTTCTGGCCGATGAGTCGGGAGCCGATGATCGACTCCATGGAGAGCAGCTTCTCGGTCTCGCCCTGGAGCAGCCGCCCCGCGGGGATACCTGTCCACGCGGAGATGACCTCGGCGATGTCGTCGGCGCCGACGCGCTCCTTGACCATCGAGTCCTCGGAGCGGGCCAGTTCCTCCTCGTCGGCCTTGGCGAGTTCCTGCTCCAGCGCAGGGATCTCGCCGTAGAGGAGTCGGGAGGCGCCCTCGTAGTCGCCTTCCCGCTGGAGCCGGTCGGCGCGGGTCTTCAGGTCGTCGAGCTGGGCGCGCAGGTCACCGACCTTGTTCAGGCCGGACTTCTCCGCCTCCCAGCGGGCAGTGAGGGCGGCGAGCTCCTCCCGGCGCTCGGCCAGGTCGGCCCGCAGCCGCTCGAGCCGGTCCAGGGAGGCCTCGTCGGTCTCCTGGGCCAGGTGCATCTCCTCCATCGCCATCCGGTCCACGGCACGCTGCAACTGGTCGATCTCGACCGGGCTGGAGTCGATCTCCATCCGCAGCCGCGAGGCGGCCTCGTCGACGAGGTCGATCGCCTTGTCCGGCAGCTGCCGCCCGGAGATGTAGCGGTCCGAGAGGGAGGCCGCCGCAACGAGGGCGGAGTCCTCGATCTCGACCTTGTGGTGCGCCTCGTAGCGTTCCTTGAGTCCGCGCAGGATCGCGATCGTGTCCTCGACCGACGGTTCCCCCACATACACCTGCTGGAAGCGTCGCTCCAGGGCGGGGTCCTTCTCGATCCGCTCGCGGTACTCGTCCAGGGTCGTCGCGCCGACGAGGCGCAGTTCACCGCGGGCAAGCATCGGCTTGAGCATGTTCCCGGCGTCCATAGCGCCCTCGGAGGCACCGGCGCCGACCATCGTGTGCAGCTCGTCGATGAAGGTGACGATCTGCCCGTCGCTGGCCTTGATCTCCTCGAGGACCGCCTTGAGTCGCTCCTCGAACTCGCCGCGGTACTTCGCCCCGGCGACCATCGCTCCCAGGTCGAGGGAGATCAGGCTCTTGTCCCGCAGGCTCTCGGGCACATCACCGTTGACGATCCGCTGGGCCAGGCCCTCGACGACGGCGGTCTTGCCGACCCCGGGCTCGCCGATGAGGACCGGGTTGTTCTTGGTGCGGCGGGACAGGACCTGCACGACGCGACGGATCTCGGAGTCGCGGCCGATGACGGGGTCGAGTTTGCCGTCGCGGGCCATCTGGGTCAGGTCACTGCCGTACTTCTCGAGCGCCTCACCGGCCTCGGCGGGGGTCTCGGAGGTGACCTTGCGCCCGCCGCGCGCGGTGTCGATCGCCTTCTCCATGTCGGCGGCGCCGCGCTTCTCGACGGCCGCGAGGTGTCCGGTCTCGGCCAGCGCGAGCCAGAGCAGATCGACGGCGAGGAAGGTGTCCCCCTTGGCGCGCATGAGCGTGCTCGCCCGCTCCAGGACCGCCATCGCGTCCCGCCCGAACGTCGGCCCCTGGGCCGCCCCGGACGTCGACGGCAGGGCCCGCACGCGGGCGTCGGCCTGGGCGGTGACGTGCCCGACGCCGGTGCCGGCAGCACCGAGCAGCGCGTCGGCCTGGGTCGGGTCGAGTTGGGCGAGCGCGCTGGTGATGTGGTCCGGGGTGATCTCGGGGTTGCCGGCGGACTGGGCGGCACGCTGGGCGAGCGCGAGTGCCTCAGCCACCTTGTTCGTGGGCTTGAGCTCCATGCGGGGATTCTCCTTGACGGTCTGACGAGTTCGGTGTGATGTCTTCGGTCAGAGCAACACGATCAAAGTTGAGCCTATTCCGCTCAAGTTTGGTTCGGTGTCCCCGCGGCCACGCCTCAGAACGCGGTCTCGATCCAGTCCACGGCGGCGGCGATGAGCTGGTCCGGGGTCTGCCGCAGATC
>DUPF01000182.1 GCA_012838445.1 Intrasporangiaceae bacterium
ATCTGGCGATCCTCCAGTTCGAGCGGCAGTGGTGGAAGTACGCCGGAGCCAAGGAAGCCGCCATCAAGGAACTGTTCGACATGAGCTCGACCCGCTACTACCAGGTGCTCAACGCCCTCATCGACAATCCCGCCGCGCTCGCCGCCGACCCGATGCTCATCAAGCGGCTGCGTCGGCTGCGCTCCCAGCGGCAGCGCACCCGCCAGGCCCGCCGCCTCGGCGTCACCGTCTGAGCCGACCCGGCGCGGACACGGTCAGCGTCCGTACTCCTCCCCGAGCCACGCGACCCACTGCGCATACACCTGCGCCTCGTCCACCCCGAGCGAGCTTGCATGGTCCCCGGTCGCCATCAGCGCCCGGACCCGGTCCCAGCCGAAGGTCCTGTCGAGGAACTCCACGTAGGTGAACGACATCGGGTATCCGTTGAACCCGGCGAAGCGCAGCGGCGCCAGCAGCCCACTGACCCGGGTGTCCTCGAGCGTCGGCACGGGATAGTCCGGCACGGCGAAGTCCGCGGGCGGGTGCTGGTCGGACAGATAGCCGGCGAGGCCGTTGTCCAGCCAGTAGCTGAGGTCGGGGTTCGCCACCGAGGTCGCGGCATGGACCATCTCGTGGAGCAGCGCCTGCCGGACGGTGTCGGCGTCGTGGGCCGGCCCCGGGTTGGCCGGTGAGGTGAGCAGGATCGTCGTACCGACGTTGTCGCCGATGTACCAGTCGAGATCGAGCAGCGCCGTCAGCAGGCCGTAGCCCTTGCGCTGCATCGTCGCCTGCTCGTCATAGACGTAGATGTCGTAGCTCAGCGGCTCGTCCACCCCGAGCGCGGCCTCGATGGCGGAGGCGTGCTCGTCGGCCAGGGCCAGGACCTCGAGCGCGGCCGCCTCCTCCTGCTCGTAGTGCACGGTGACCCGCTCACCTCTCGCCTCGTTCATGCCGAGGGTCGCCCGGTTCAGGGTGGGCAGCAGGCTCACCAGGGCGAGGACCACGACGACGAGCAGCACCCCCGCGAGCAGGCGCGCCCCGACTGACAGGCGGGGCCGCCGTCGACCCAGCGCAGGCGCTGCCATGACACATCCTCTCCGGACAGGAACCATCCTGAGTCAACCGCATCGGAGCGACGGGCCGGTGAACGGCCGGCGACGCCCTCGTGTCCGTCGGAGCGTGCGGCATGATGAGGGAATGGCAGACATGGACTGGTCCACGCCCGTCGGCTCCGACGCCGGCACGACCGTGCGCGGCCTGCTCAGCGGCCCCGGGTTGGTCACCCGATGACCCGCCCCGGACCGCACAACGACATCACCGATGTCGCTGGAGTATGCGTCGGGCACCACACCCTGACTGACGACCGGTCCCTGACCGGGGTCACCGTCGTCGTGCCGCCTAAGGGCACGACCGCCGGGGTCGACGTGCGCGGTGCCGCCCCCGGTACCCGCGAGACCGATCTGCTCGACCCCGTCAACCTCGTCGACGCGGTCGATGCGGTCGTTCTCTCCGGCGGCAGCGCCTATGGGCTCGCAACCGCGGACGGGGTCATGGCCGCCCTCGAGGAGGACGGCCGCGGCTGGCCGATCGCCGGTGGCGTCGTGCCCATCGTGCCCGCAGCGGTCGTCTTCGACCTCGGTCGCGGCGGCGACATCACCGCCCGCCCCGGCGCAGCGCACGGTCGGGCCGCCTACGCCGCAGCCAGCTCCGACCCGGTCCCCCTCGGTTCGGTCGGGGCCGGCACCGGTGCCCTCGCCGGTGCCCTGCGCGGGGGAGTGGGCTCGGCGAGCGCCGTGCTGCCGAGCGGGGCCACGGTCGCGGCACTCGTCGTCGCCAACCCGGTCGGATCGGTGGTCGATCCACGCACTGGTGAGTTGTTCTCCGCCCGGTTCGCGACGGCAGCCGACGACCTGCCCGGCGGACCGGCGCAGGACGAGGCGCGGACCGCATACCAACAGTTGCTGCGGGAGCGTCGTGAGGCTTTCGAGATCGGTGCCGCGACGTCGATCGGCGTCGTCGTCACCGACCTGACGCTGACCAAGGCGCAGTGCCGCAAACTCGCCGCTATCGGACACGACGGACTGGCCCGGGCGATCGACCCGGTGCACACGATGTTCGACGGGGACACCATCTTCGGCCTGGCCACCGGCGAGCGGGGGGCGCCGAACCCGGTCGAACTGTTCGACCTGCTCGAGGCCGCGGCGACCTGCGTGACCAGAGCCGTCGGCCGGGCCGTGGTCCGGGCCGAGCCCGACGGCCCTGCCCCGGCTTACCGGCAGGTGTTCGGCTAAGGCTCGGGGAACTCCACCGGCCACCCCTTGGCCGCGAGCCGGTCCCGCACCCGGATCATGTCCGCCTCGGTCGCCTCGTCCTGGGTCAGGTCGGTGATCGCGGCGGCGATGTCGTCCGGCCCGGCCGGGGAGATGCCGGAGCGGCGCAGCGCCCGGGCCACCCGCTTGACCTCGCCGCGCGAGAGCCGTCGGTGCAGCAGGGCCAGGAGCGGGACATAGTCGTGATCGGGCACCCCCTGCGGGTAGCCGTCCCGCAGCCACGCGATGATCCGCCCGAGGTAGCTGCCCTCCTCGGTCGCGTCGTCCTCGTCCGGTGAGGTCGTCGCGAAGCGGGCCAGCGGCCAGCCGCCGACGACGAGTTGACCGGACACCCGCCGCAGGTCGAGCATGCCTGGCTGCGGACCGGTCCGCGCGGCCGCCGCCGCGCCGGCATCGAGCAGGCCGGCGGCGACGAGCTCAAGGACGCTCGTCATCGTCTGCTCGGAGCCGACCTCACGTTCGAGGACGGCGAGCAGGGCTGGGACGTCGGTGTCCGGGACCCCGCCGGGGTATGCGTCACGCACCCAACCGGTGACGGCACCGGGATGGGGGGTCGAGGGAGAGTGGTCGGCTGTGGACATCTCGGGGGCTCACTTGTCGACGATGGTCGGGATGATGGTCTCGAAGCTGACCGCCTTGCCGAAGCCGGACGCCGCGATCAGGGTGATCCCGAGCGCGACGATGCCGACGATGATGACGATCAGGAGCGCGGCGACCGCGTTGCCGAGCAGGGTGGGGTGGACGTGCTGTTTGCCGTCGGTGTCGACGGTGACGGTGGCCCCGGTCATCCGGGCCCGCATCGCCAACGCATAGATGATCGGCATCCCGGCACCGAAGATCAGCGATGTGTACAGGACGTTCCAGCCACCGGTGATGGTGTGCAGCAGGGTGTTCATCGGTCACCTCCAGGATGGCTCTGATCGACTCCAACGCGCTTGGCGGCCTCGATATTCATCTGCTCGAGCACCTCGGGGTCCTTCGGCAACAGGTCGGTCGGCTCATCCCATTCGGCGTTGACGTTGTGGGCGCCGACATGACCCTGGCGGCTGCGGCGGTACATCCACGCCGACGCCGCAGTGAGGATCGCGAAGACCACGAGGGCGCCGACGGTGTAGCCGAGTGCCTGGCCCAGCCAGAAGGTCAGCGCCCCGATCAGGGCGGCGATGGGGAACGTCGTCGCCCACGCGGTGACCATCCGTCCGGCGGTGTGCCACCGCACGTGGGTGCCACGACCCAGGCCGCCGCCGAGGACCGAGCCGGTCGCGACGTGCGTCGTGGACAGAGCGAAGCCGAGGTGGCTCGCGGCCAGGATGACCGCGGCCGTGCTGCCGTCGCTGGCCATGCCCTGCCGGGGGGTGATGTCGACGAGTCCCTTGCCGAGGGTGCGGATGATCCGCCACCCGCCGAGATAGGTCCCGAGCGCGATCGCCACCGCGGCCGAGACCTTGACCCACACCGGGACCGAATCGGTGTCCGTCCAGTGACCGCTCGCGAGCAGCGCCAACGTCATCACGCCCATGGTCTTCTGGGCATCGTTGGTGCCGTGCGCGAGGGAGACCAGGGAGGCACCCCCGATCTGCCCCCACCGGAAGGTGCGTTCACTGAGCCGGTCCATGACGCTGTTCGTGATCCGGTGCACGACCCAGCAGCCGACGAAGGCGACGATCATGGCGATCACGGGGGAGATGAAGCTCGGGATGAGGACCTTCCCGACGACCCCGTCCAGTTGGGTGCCGTCCCCGGTCCAGCGCACCCCGGACAGTCCGAAGGCGGCAGCGGCCGATCCGGTCAGGCCGCCGAGAAGGGCGTGCGAGGAGGATGAGGGCAGACCGAGCAGCCAGGTGAACAGGTTCCACAGGATGCCGCCGACCAGGCCGCACAGGACGACGAGCAGGAGTTTGTTCCCGTCGTCGACGAGGACCGCCTCGACCGGTGCCCCGGCGGAGTCCTGGATCTTGACCACCGCGTTGGTCACGGTCAGGGCGACCTCGACGGAGAGGAAGGCGCCGACGAGGTTGAGGATCGCGGCCAGGGCGACAGCAGCCTTGGGTTTGAGCGCTCCGGTCGAGATGGAGGCGGCCATGGCGTTCGCGGTGTCGTGGAAGCCGTTGGTGAAGTCGAAGACAAGGGCGGTCACGATGACGAGCCCGAGGATGAGAGAGGCATCGCTCACGGGGACAGTGTGCCCGTTCATGTCGCGTTCGCCTAACCCTCCCCCTGTGTTCACCGTCGTGGCGTCCGTGCCGCACGCGCGGCCGGGCCGGAGCGTTTGCACTCTCGGGGTGAGAGTGCCAATAATGGCGTTAGCACTCTCCTCGTGAGAGTGACAGTTTTGTGACTGGCCGGCGAAGGTGAGTGCGGGCGGCGACGTGAGCCGCGCATACCTCTCCTACAGCCGTCGCGGGCGTCTGCCGGTCGCATCCCGTCAATACGTGTGGAGGAACCACCCGAATGGCTAAGTTGATCGCCTTTGATGAGGAGGCTCGCCGCGGTCTCGAGCAGGGCATGAACACCCTCGCCGACGCCGTCAAGGTCACCCTCGGCCCCAAGGGCCGCAACGTCGTCCTGGAGAAGAAGTGGGGCGCGCCCACGATCACCAACGACGGTGTCTCGATCGCCAAGGAGATCGAGCTCGAGGACCCGTACGAGAAGATCGGTGCCGAGCTCGTCAAGGAAGTTGCCAAGAAGACCGACGACATCGCCGGTGACGGCA